>JAFZWD010000040.1 GCA_017617495.1 Bacteroidales bacterium | reverse complement strand
CGGTCCCGGTCCTGTCTTTGCAACCAACGATAAGGCTGCCGTCAAGGGCCCCCAGAATCTCGTAAGCGCCGGTCTTAAGCTCCGTCTGAGCTTCGGACGCCACAGCGCAAAGCCCAAGGTGGTTCCCGTGGCCGACGAGCCCCAGATTATCTACGTGCCCCAGAAGAAGGACACTGTAACCGTGGAAAAGGTGGTTGTGGAGAAGGACACCGTCACCGTCACCAACACCGTTACGGTTAAGGATACCGTCACTGTGGAGAAGGTGGTGCGCGACACCGTCGTCATCATAAAGGAAGTTCCTGTGGAAATCCAGAAGGTGATGAAGGACCTCAGCAACACGCTGTTCAAGTTCGGTAAGTTCAATCTTGGCGAGACCGAGAAAGGTTACCTCGACCAGGTTGCGGACTGGATCAAGAGCGAACCCGAAATCAACGTGGAAATCGGCGGTCATACCGACAGCGTGGGAAGCGACAGCTACAACCAGAAGCTTTCCGAGCAGCGTGCCAAGGCCGTGTGCGACTACCTCATCTCGCAGGGCGTGGACAAGGCCCGCCTGACCTACAAGGGATACGGCGAGAGCGAGCCCATCGCCACCAACGAGACCGAGGCCGGAAGGCAGCGTAACCGGAGAGTGGAATTGAAAATCCTTCAGTAGTTGTGGATTTGGCTAATACTGGCATCGGCGGTCTTTCTTGGCGCATATGACGTCGCCAAGAAAAAGGCCATCGAAAAGAACAATATCTGGTACATATTGTTCGGCGCCACAGCGCTCAGCGCGCTGTTTCTGAGCCCCTTCCTTACGCACGGAAGCGCCTCCGAACACGGAGCACTCATTTTCAAGGCTACCCTCGTTTGCACCTCATGGGTGTGCGGGATGGTAGCCTTGAGGCTTCTTCCCATAACAATAGTCAGCCCCTTCAAGGCCTCGCGGCCGATGTTCGTGGTGATCTTCTCGTTGCTGCTCTTCGGCGAGAGGCTCTCGCCCCTGCAGTGGGTCGGGGTGGCGGTCATCCTTGCGGCCCTTTTCCTCCTGGGCCGCACCGGCGGGCGCGAGGGCATCAGCTTTCTGCGCAACAGGGGAGTGTGGGCGCTGTTCGCATCCATCCTCACCGGGGTGGCCAGCGCGCTCTTCGACAAGCATATCCTATCCGGCATGGGCATGGCGCCGCTCTTCGTGCAGAGCTGGACAAACGTCTACATAAGCGCGCTGCTGGCGGTGGTCATCCTCGCGCGGGCGCTGGCTTCGGGGCACGGCTCGCCCGCATTCGAGCGCTTCCGCTTTGACTGGTGCATACTGCTGGTGGCGGTGCTCATCACGGCGGCGGACATGCTGTATTTCTTCGCCCTCAAACAGGACGGGGCGATGCTCAGCGTGGTGTCGCTCCTGCGCCGCAGCTCGGCGATAGTCACCTTCGCGCTTGGCGCGGTCGTCTTCAAAGAGCACCGAATTTGTGAAAAAACTATTATATTGGCAATACTTTTGGGCGGGGTGGTCCTGCTTGCACTAAGTTCATAAAAATTACAAGATATGAAAAAGCATCTTTTTGTCATTATTGCTGTGGCGGCAGCGCTTATGGGCAGCGCCTTCAGCATGTCGGCCCAGGAGACTTCGTATTCCTACACCGATGCATATTACCTTACCCTCTGCGGAAAGGCTTTCGTAACGCCTATGCCGTATGAGCGCATGGACTTCGACAAGTTCACAGGATGGACCGAGAAGGACATCAACCTCCTGAAGATGTCGTCCGGCATCATAGTTTCGTTCAAGACGGATTCCCCTTCGATTATGGTGAAGGCCGCCTTCCAGAAGCCCTCCAAGGCCAACACCTCGGGATTTGCCACCCGCGGATTCGACCTTTATATCAAGAAGGACGGCAAATGGCTGTGGGCGGGTGCAGTGAGCGCCAGCCACGGCGACATGGAGACCAAGCCCATGAAGATAGTCACCAATATGGACAGGACCGAGAAGGAGTGCATCCTCTATCTGCCTACGTTCAGCCAGATGGAAGCGGTGCAGATCGGAGTTGAGGAGGGTTGCAGCCTCAAGCGCGGAGCACAGCCTTTCCGCTACAAGATTATCCTCCACGGTTCCAGCTTCATGCACGGAGCCAGCACCACCAGGGCGGGCGCAACCGTTCCCGGATTCCTCTCCAGGAAGACCGGCCTGAACTTCTGCAGCCTCGGAGTGAGCGGCGACTGCAAGATGCAGCCCCAGTTTGCGGAGGCCCTTGCCAAGGCCAAGGCGGATGCCTTCGTGTTCGACGCCTTCTCCAATCCTTCGGCAGAAGAGATTCAGGAGCGCCTGTTCCCCTTCATCGAGACCATCCAGGCCGGCCAGCCCGGCAAACCGCTCATCTTCATGAGCAGCATCTACCGCGAGAGGCGCAATTTCAACGCCAAGGTCGACCAGGCAGAGGCGGCCAAGGCCGCGATGGCAGCCAAGATGATGAAGAAGGCCTGCAAGAAGTACAAGAACGTTTATTTCATACAGTCCAACGCTACGAGCCCCGACAACGAAACAACCTGCGACGGTACGCATCCCGGCGACATGGGCTACTACCTCTGGGCCGACAGCGTAAAGGACCAGATCGTAAAGATTCTTGCCAAGTACGGATTAAAGTAAAAGCAATCTCATGAGAAAATACCTTGCATTACTGGTTGCAATTGTGGCGTTTGCCGCGTGCGCGACGCCTATAGATACCGACCAGAAAAAGAAGAAGGAGACCAAGCCCGAGGTGCAGCCCGAGGCGCCCGCGCCTGCGGTTGCCACCGGGCAGTACTCAGCCGTTACGGAGATTTCCGCCACGCTCGACGGCACTGCCTCCAATTACGACGGTCTGGTGGATGTGGAAGTGGGCGTACTGGTAAGCACCAGCCCGGCCGTGTATGAGACCGAAGCCACCAGGTATCCGGCAGCGGCGATTACCAACGGAAGGTTCTCGGTAAGCATTACCGACCTTTCGCGCGCCACCAAATATTACTTCCGGGCATACCTGTCGGCGGAGGGAGTCTTCCTTAAGGGCAATGCCAAGTCGTTCACTACCTCGGATATAGAGGCCACCGCCACCGTGAGCGATACCTCCTCCTTCACCATCGCGGGCGGCGCCACGGTCACCGGCAACGTCAAGGTGACGGCCAGTCAGGCGTACCCCGTCACTGCGAGCCTGTTCTGGGGCAAGGGTATCAATACTGCAGGCAAACTGGCGTCGGAAGGCACCGAAGTGCCGCTTACGCTGGATGCAGACGGCAACTTTACCGCCACGTTCGGGCCTTTCGAGTATGATGCCACCTATTATTATACAGTAAAGGCGACGGTTCTGGATAAAGTGGCGTACAGCCAGCTGAAGTCCTTCTCCACTCCCGGCTTCGAGGTGACGGTTACGACACACGACGCGACGGAAGTGAAGGACACGGTGGCGACCCTGCACGGATCGTACGCAGTCAATTACGATGCCGGTTACAGGCTGGCCAAGGTTTTCCTTTACAGTACTGTCGAGGGTACCCCTCAGTACTGGATAGACAATAATCTCATTACCGAGGAAGAAGGCTACGTGGTGGTTTGGAGCTGGGTGAACAGCGCCGACTTCTCCACGTCGGTCAAGAAGTTCAAGCCTTCCACTACCTATTATTATGCGGCAGCCATCGGCAGGTTGGACGACAACTGGAATGTGGTTTCCGCCTGGTTCGGCAACGTGAAATCCTTTACAACTACGGCGAAACAACAGCCATAGCAGTTCTTTATGAAACGGTTCATAGTTAGTATTCTTTTATTGGCCGCCGCGACGCTCTGCTTCGCGGCGACCTCTTCCGAGGCCCGCTGGCTTCGGCAGTCGGCCATCAGTCCGGACGGCAGTTCGGTGGCATTTGTTTATCAGGGCGACATCTTTGTGGTGCCCTCTGCGGGCGGTGCTGCGCGTCAGCTCACAACCAACCCCGCCCACGACACCGAGCCCATCTGGACCCCGGACGGCAAGTATATAGTTTTTGCCTCCATGCGCGAAGGCAGCAAGGACGTGTGGGCGGTTGCCGCTGAAGGCGGAGCCCCCGTGCGCCTTACCGACTACGGCAAGGCGGAAACCCCGCTGGCAGCGGGGCCGGACGGCACCGTGTATTTTTCGGCCGACCTGCAGGAGGATCCGGTGAGCGCAGTGTTCCCCGGCGACTACAAACTGTACACCGTTTCGCTGCCGGAGGCGCTTGCTTCCGGCAAGGTTCCCGCGCCGCGCCAGCTGATGTCGGTGCAGGTGGAGAACCTCAGCGTAAATGCCGCAGGCACAATTCTTTACGAGGATTGGAAAGGCTACGAGGACCCCTTCCGCAAGCATCATACATCCGCGGTCACGCGCGATATCTGGAAGTTTGAGGGCGGGCGCTACACCCAGCTCACGCACTACGTAGGCGAGGACCGCAACCCCGTTTTCGCTCCCGACGGCAGGAGCTTCTATTACCTCAGCGAGCAGGTTACCGGCGACGAGAAGGTGGATTCCTGGGGAGGCGACTCCAACATCTGGGCATCCGACCTCTCGGGCGCAAAGCCCCGGCGCATCACCTCCTTCAAGGGAGCGCCCGTGCGCTACCTCAGCATCTCCGCGAAAGGCACGCTCTGCTTCAGCTGGAACGGCGACCTCTATACCCTCGCCCCCGGCGGAGAGCCGCAGAAGATTGCCGTCAGCGTGGTTAAGGACGTCAACGAGCGGCAGCACATCTTCAAGACCGGCATCAGCAGCGCCGACGAGATAGCGGTTTCGCCCAACGGCAAGGAGATTGCCATCATCGCCCGCGGCGACGTTTATGTGACGACGCTGGAACTCAAGGACACCCGCCGCATCACCGATACGCCCCAGCAGGAGAGGGGAGTGAGCTTCGGCAAGGACGGCCGCAGCCTCTACTATGCTTCGGAGCGCGACGGCGAATGGGCTATCTGGCGCACCGAACTTAACAATAAGAAAGACAAGTACTTTACATTCTCCTACGACACCAGGGAGGAGCGGGTTACGCCCAAGGGACAGACCTGCTTCCAGCCCGTGGTGAGCCCCGACGGCAAACTGCTTGCGTATCTGCGCGACCGCACCGAGATAGTGGTGCAGCCCGTTTCCGGCGGCAAGCAGAAAGTGCTTCTGCCCGCGGGCACCAACTATTCCTACAGCGACGGCGACCTGCCTTTCGCCTGGAGCCCCGACAGCCGCTACATCCTTACCGGATATCAGGGCGGCGGGCGCATGTACAACGACGACATCGCGCTCATTTCGGTGGAGGACGGCACGCTTACCGACCTCACGCAGAGCGGCTATACCGACGGCTCGTTCCGCTGGGCGCTCGGCGGCAAGGCTATGACCTGGGAAAGCGACCGCGCCGGCTACCGCAGTCACGGCAGCTGGGGAGCCGAAGGCGACATCTTCATAATGTTCTTCGACGACGAGGCTTACGCATCCTTCCGCAAGGACAAGGACCTCGAGGATATCGAGAAACTGCTCGCTCCCAAGGACAAGAAGGACGAGAAGAAGGATACCACGGAGACTAAGAAGGAGAAGAAGTTCGAGCCCGAGCTCTCCCGCCGCGAGGACCGCGTGATACGCCTCACGGGCGTTTCCGGGCGCCTCGGCGACCATCTGCTCTCGAAGGACGGCACCAAGCTCTACTACGTTGCGCAGATGGAAAAGACGCGCGACCTGCTCTGCCTCGACATCAAGAAAAAGAGCGTCAAGGTGGTGAGCAAGAAGGTTAACGGCGAGTTCTATCCCGCTCCGGACGGCAAGTCGTTCTTTGTGGTGAGCGGCAGTGGAGTGGAGAAGATAGCGGTGGCCGACGGCAAGAAGACCAAGGTCGAGTTCAGCGGCGAGTTCGAGTACTTCCCCGACAGGGAGCGCGAGTACATCTTCGAGCACTGCTGGAAGCAGGTGAAGGAGAAGTTTTACGACACCGGCATGCACGGCGTGGACTGGGAGGCCCAGAAGGCCAATTACGCGCAGTTCCTGCCGTATATCAAGGATAATTACGCTTTCCGCGAGCTGCTCAGCGAAATGCTGGGAGAGCTCAACGGCTCGCACACCGGCGGCCGTTTCCGCGATGGCCTCGGAGTGGATGTAGGCCATCTGGGAGTAATCTTCGACGTCTCATGGAAGGGCGAGGGCCTCAAGATTGCGGAGCTGCTTCCGGGCAGCCTGCTTCTGGGCGCCTGCCCCGATGTGAGCGAGGGCGATGTGATAGTTGCCATCGACGGCAAGGCGATTCCCGCGGGCCAGCAGTGGTACGATGCGCTTGCGCGCAAGGTGGGCAAGCGTATCCATCTGGATATCAAGGGGAAGAAGGATCTTTCCTGCTTCGTCACGCCCGCTGCCAGCGATGCCGCCGCGCTTTATACGCGCTGGGTCCGCGCCAACGAGAAGAAGGTCGAGGCCCTTTCCGGCGGACGCATCGGCTATGTGCATGTTAAGGGGATGAATTCCCCCAGTTTCCGCGAGGTCTATTCCAAGGCCCTCGGCAAGTACCGCGGCTGCGATGCCTTGATTGTGGACACCCGCCACAACGGCGGCGGCTGGCTGCACAACGACCTGGCCAATTTCCTGAACGGAAAGCTCTATACCAAGCGCACTCCGCGCGGCGTCGAGATGGGCCCCGAGCCCTACGACAAGTGGATCAAGCCGTCATGCGTGCTGGTCTGCGAGGACAATTATTCGGACGCGTGCGGTTTCCCTTACGTCTACAGGGCGCTGGGTATCGGTCCTATTATAGGTTCCCCTGTCGCGGGCACCGCCACTTCCGTTTGGTGGGAGCGCCAGGTGAACCCCAGCATCATCTTCGGCATACCGCAGATAGGTTCCTTCAGCGTTTCCGAGGGCAGTTTCCTCGAGAACCATCAGCTGCAGCCGGACATCCTGGTCTACAACGACCCGGAGAGCGTGCAGCGCGGCGAGGACAGGCAGCTCGAGGCCGCGGTGGCGGAGATGCTTCGAATATCTTCCGGCAAGTAGTTTCGGCTTTCGGAGGCTCTCGGGATGGCGGCGGACAAGTTTATAAAGATTCGCGGAGCGCGGGCTCACAACCTGCAGGGGATAGATGTGGACATCCCCCGCGACAGCTTTACCGTCATCACCGGCATCAGCGGCAGCGGCAAGAGTTCGCTCGCCTTCGACACCATCTATGCCGAAGGCCAGCGCCGCTATATGAACACCCTCTCGCCCTATGCCAAGCATTTTATGGGCGTGATGGACAAGCCGCAGGTGGAGAGCATCGAGGGGCTCAGCCCCATCATCGCAATTGAGCAGAAGACCACCGGCAACAATCCCCGCAGTACGGTGGGGACCATAACCGAAATCTCTGATTTTTTGAGGTTGCTTTACGCGCGGGCTTCTACTGCCTATTCGCCGGTCACCGGCAAGGAGCTGGTGCGCTATACCGACGACCAGATTGTAGACCTTATCATGAAGGAGTACGCCGGCCGCAAGTGCCTGCTTCTGGCTCCCCTGGTGCGCGGTCGCAAGGGGCACTACCGCGAGCTGTTCGACTCGCTGCGCCGGAAGGGCTATGCCCAGGTGCGCATCGACGGGCAGATTCAGCCGCTTAACGATGTGGATGCGCTCGACCGCTATTCCGCACACTTTGTGGAACTCGTGGTGGATAAGCTCAAGCCCGGCTCCGGCGACGAAAAGCGGGTGCGCGACTCGGTTATGGTCGCGCTCGGCGTCGGCAAAGGGTCGGTGGCGATACTCGACGCGGAGGACAATTCTTTAAGACATTTTTCCAAGCACCTGGTCGACCCCGACAGCGGCCTCTCGCTCCAGGAACCCGCGCCTCATACCTTCTCCTTCAACTCCCCGGAGGGCTACTGCCCCCATTGCAAGGGACTGGGGCAGGTGGTGGATGTGAACATCGACAGCATCATCCCCGACCGCAACCTTTCGCTCGCGGAAGGTGGTTTGAAGCCGCTGGGCAAAGTGCGTGAGAACAAGCGTTTCGAGCTGGTGCGCGCCATCGCCCGCAAGTACGATTTTTCGCTTTACGACCCCATCGCGGCGCTGCCGGACGAGGTCGTGAGCCTGCTCATATACGGCTCCGACGAGTTTTTCCGCGTGGGCGAGGGCACTCTCAGCCAGATGGTCAACTGGCCCGGCATCGTGGACGATATCGACGACCGCGTCGTCTGTCCGGTCTGCCACGGCACGCGCCTCAAGGAGGAGACCAACTGCTTCCGCATCGACGGCAAGACCATCGCCGAGGTTAATGCGATGGAGATTTCGGAGCTCTACGACTGGCTCGGGTCGCTTTCCGGCAAGCTCGGCAAGCGCTCTTCCGCCATCGCACGCGACATCCTCAAGGAGCTTCGCGACCGCGTCGGCTTCCTGGTGGACGTCGGGCTGGAGTACCTCACGCTGGACCGGGCCACCGGCTCTCTTTCCGGCGGCGAGGGACAGCGTATCCGGCTCGCCACGCAGATTGGCTCGCGCCTGGTCAATGTCATCTACATCCTCGACGAACCCTCCATCGGGCTGCATCAGCGCGACAATATCAAGCTACTGCACTCGCTGCAGGAGCTTCGCGACGAGGGTAACACGGTCATCGTCGTCGAGCACGACGAGGCCACGATGCGCGCCGCCGACTGGCTCGTCGACGTCGGCCCCGGTGCCGGCAGTCTTGGCGGCCAGATAGTTTACGCCGGGCCGACTTCCTTTGCGGGCGGAGAGAACTCCCCCGTCGGGAGTTCGGCCTTCGGCCTCACCCCACCACCTGCTTCCGCAGGCGGTCCCCCCGCTACCGATCCGCGGGTGATACGTCCCTCCGGGGGAGACCTCTCCGCCCTTCAGACGCCATCGCATGTCGGCCCCTCCAACGTCATTGCCGACCCTTCCGCCGTCGTTGCCGACCTCGATCGGCAATCTCCCGCGTCGGCGACGCTCCGATATCTGTCGGGCGCCGATTCCATCCCGGTGCCGGCGAGCCGTCGGCGGGGCAACGGCCTGACGCTGGGCATCCGCGGTGCTCGCGGCAACAACCTCAAGGCGGTCGACGTCGACTTCCCGCTGGGCTGCATCATCGGCGTGGCGGGCGTGAGCGGCAGCGGCAAAAGCAGCCTGATCAACGAGACTCTCGTTCCGGCCCTCAGGGCAAAGCTCTATCGCAGCACCGCTAAACCTCTGCCTTTCAAGGAGTTAGTGGGCGCCGGCAACATCGACAAGGTCATCGATGTGGACCAGAGCCCCATCGGGCGAAGCCCCCGCAGCAACCCTGCAACCTTCACCGGCGTCTTCGACGACATCCGGGCCCTCTTCGAGGACACCCCCGATGCCAAGGTGCGCGGCTTTAAGGCAGGCCGCTTCTCCTTCAACGTCCCCGGCGGGCGCTGCGAGGAATGCAAGGGCGCCGGGCTGAAGCTCATCGAGATGAACTTCCTCCCCAGCGTCACCGCGCCCTGCGAGGCCTGCGGCGGCAAACGCTACAAGGAGGACACCCTCGCCGTTCATTACAAGGGCAAGAATATCAACGACGTGCTGGAGATGCCGATCGAGCAGGCTTACGAGTTCTTCCGCACCAACCCCCGCATCGCGCCCAAACTCAAGGCGCTGGTGGACGTAGGACTCGGTTACGTGCATCTGGGGCAGTCGTCGGTCACCCTGTCGGGAGGGGAGAGCCAGAGAATGAAACTGGCCGCCGAACTCTTCCGAAAGAGCACAGGCAATACGCTTTACATCCTTGACGAGCCCACCACGGGCCTGCATTTCGAAGATATCAAGACGCTTCTGGGCGTGCTGGGGCAGCTGGCCGACCAGGGCAATACCATAATTATTATAGAGCACAACCTCGACGTGCTGAAGTGCGTGGACTGGCTCATCGACATGGGCCCCGAAGGCGGACGTGCCGGCGGCCGCATTGTCGCCAGCGGTACCCCGGAGGACCTGGCGCTCGACGCGTTATCTGTCACCGGACCCTACCTAAAATCTGTATTATGAAGAATAAAATCGAAGCGGCGCGCCGCGAATATGCCGACTGGTGTTCGGCGATTGGCATCACAAGCCTGGAGAAATTGAGCGAAGTGCTGAACGACGGCGCGGGCATATCGCTGATTAACCTCTGCGAAGCGCGTCAGGAACGCAAGTATGCGGAGATTGCCAACGAGATTTTCTGGCACCGCAAGAAGCACCGCATCGTGATGATGTCGGGCCCTTCCAGCAGCGGCAAGACCAGCTCGTCGCTGCGAATCGCCCAGCAGTGCCGCGTGCTCGGGCTCAATCCCAAGGTGATCGAACTCGACAACTATTTCGTGGACCGTGAGCATACTCCGCGCGACGAGAACGGCGAGTATGATTTCGAGAGCATCGGGGCTATGAATGTGGAACTTCTGAACGAGAACCTGAACGACCTGCTGGCCGGTCGCGAGATTATAGTGCCCAAGTTCGATTTCAAGGAAGGGCGCACCTATTTCGACGAGTCGCGCAAAATGGTGCTCGAACCCAACGACATCCTCTTTATGGAGGGTATCCACGCCTTGAATCCGGCGCTGACTCCCAATGTGGACCGCGAGAAGTTCTTCAATATCTACATCTCCGCCCTGTCGGCCCTCAAGGGCGGGCGCAAAGTGCACGGCTCCACCACCGACAAGCGCCTGCTCCGCCGCATCGTGCGCGACAACCGCGTCCGCGGCATCAGCCCGGAGGAAAACATCCTCCGCTGGCCCAGCGTACGCCGCGGTGAAACCCGCAACATCTTCCCCTTCGAAGAGAACGCCCGCGTGGTCTTCAACTCATCCACGCTCTACGACCTTCCGCTGCTGAAATACTACGCAGAACCCCTTCTGTACGGTATTACCGAGGCCAGTCCGGCATACGCCAAGGCCCAGAGCCTGCTGCAGTTCCTCGAGCCTGTGGTCGCCCTCAAGCCCGCCGAAATCGCCGCCATCCCCCCGACCTCCATCATGCGGGAGTTCATCGGTGGCCAAACGCTATAGAAATAGTTACAGACTGAAGGCTTTGCGCAGGGTATCTACTGCATCAAGCTTCTCCCAGGGGAAAAACTCGACTTCGCGCACCTGCTCGCGGCTGACCACATCGCCGGTTGCGGGGTCGGTCTCGCGGTGCAGGAAGGTGACCTTTTCCGTGTAGG
>JAFZWD010000039.1 GCA_017617495.1 Bacteroidales bacterium | reverse complement strand
GACGGCCGCTACGGCCAGCTGCCTGCCAACGTTATACTGGCCGTCGACCACGAAGGCGCAGTGGCCAAAGAGCTTGAAAAGGAACTGAAAGCCAACATCGGCAATAAACCGGTATTTATCGTGGCTGACACCTTCAATAAGGCATATTTCTTGTCGGAAGGTTATACAATCGGCCTGGGCGAGCAGATCCAGACCGTAATCAAGAAACTGGACTAAATGAAAAAGGTCTTACTGATACTGGCAATTGCACTTTTCGGACTGGTGGCAGCATCGGCCCAGGAGAAGAAACACCTTGAATTTGAAGGAGTTTCGATAGACGGCACTGTGCAGGAGGTTGTGGAAAAACTCATCAAAAAAGGCTATAAGCTTGAAAAGGGTTCAGCCATCCTCCGCGGCAAGGTGATGGGTAAGAAAGCCAAGGTGACAGTTGCGTCCACCCCGGACGGCAACATGGTTTATCTGGTTCTGGTAGACTTCGACGTCAAAAAGACCTGGGAGAACGTGCGCACCTGCTACGAGTCAATGAAGATGCAACTTCGTGCCCGCTACGGCGACCCAGTGCTTTATAAAGAGGAATTTGATTCGCCGCTGGCCGAGGCCGACCCGATCAAGGCCCTCCAGTACGGCAACTGTACCTTTATCTGCCACTATCAGGCCCCCGGCGGAGAGATTATACTGACGATGACCAAAGAGGCCGGAGTGCAGAGCTATTTTGTAGACACATCCAATTCGGTATCATTGTATTAAATAAAAGATAATGAACATGTTAGCAATATGGTGGTCGGCCCTTGGCGCCGGGATGAAGGTAGTATGGATCATAACCATTATAGCTACCATCGTCTTCCTTATCCAAAGCATTATGACCTTCGTTGGCGGGGGCAGCAGTGATTTGGATTCCGATATGGATATCAATTTTGACGGCACCGATGCCGATGTTCCCGATGCCATCTCCGGTGGCACCGGCATGAACCTTTATACCTTCCGCAACCTGGTGAACTTCTGCCTTGGCTTCGGATGGTCATTCATCATCCTGCAAGGCAAAATCGCCTCTACGGCGGTGCTGATTATTGTTTCCGTACTCATCGGCCTTGCCCTTGTAGCAGCGGTGATGTATATGTTCAAATGGCTGTGGGGCATGCAGCAGAGCGGTAACATCAACCTGGAAAAATCGGCCCCGGGATGCACGGGAACCGTATATCTGGCCATTCCCGCAAAGCGCAGCGGAGAGGGAAAGGTTCAGATAACCATCAACAATTCCGTACGTGAGTACGCGGCTGTGACAGACGGCGAAGCCATTCCTACCGGCGCAGCCATCACGGTTGTAGAAGCCATCGGCCCCGCACTCTTACTTGTCAAGTAAATATAACTTAAACTAAATTTGATATGGGAGAAGCAATGGAGACTATTCAGTCTAACCCTATTATTCTTGTATTGATTATTGTCGCTGTGCTCTTTGTTACATTTGCGGCAATCCTTAAACGCTACAGACGCTGTCCGTCAGACAAGATTCTGGTTATTTACGGTAAAACCGGAAAGAACCGCACAGGCTCAATTTCTTCTGCAAAATGTATCCACGGCGGCGCCGCTTTCATCTGGCCCGTATTCCAGGATTACGCTTTGCTTGACCTTAAGCCTATCAGTATCGAGTGCAACCTGACCAACGCCCTGTCCAAGCAGAACATCCGCGTAGACGTGCCCTGCCGCTTTACTGTGGGTATCAGCACCGAGTCGGATGTGATGACCAACGCCGCCGAAAGGCTGCTCGGCCTTAGCACCGACAGCATCCAGAGCATCGCGACGGATATTCTCTTCGGCCAGCTGCGTCTGGTTATCGCGACCATGGACATCGAGGAAATCAACGCCGACCGCGACAAGTTCCTTGCGAGCGTGAGCGCCAACGTGGAGGCGGAGCTCCGCAAGATCGGCCTGAAGCTCATCAACGTGAACGTCACCGATATCCGCGACGAGTCCGGCTACATCGAGGCTCTCGGTAAGGAAGCCGCCGCCAAGGCTATCAACGACGCAAAGAAGAGCGTGGCAGAGCAGAACCGTTACGGTGAGACCGGTAAGGCGATGGCCGACAAGGACACCCGCGTGAACGTGGCTGCCGCCGATGCCGACGCCGTGAAGGGCGAAAACAACGCCAAGATCGAGATTGCGAACTCCGACGCACTGCGCCGTCAGAAGACCGCTGAGGCCGACCGCCTTGCTGTGGCGGCCGAAAAGGTGCAGGCCGCAAAGGCACTGCAGGAGGCCTACCAGAGCGAGCGCGACGCCGAAATGGCCCGTGCCGAGCGCGAAAAGGCAACCCAGCAGGCCAACATCGTGGTTGCTGCCGAAATCGACAAGCAGAAGAAGATAATCGAGGCCGAGGCCGAAGCCGAGCAGGCGCGCCGCAAGGCAAAGGGTGAGGCCGACGCCATCTTCGCGAAGATGGACGCCCAGGCCCGCGGTATCCAGGAGATACTCACCAAGCAGGCAAGCGGTTTCCAGCAGCTGGTAGACGCCGCCCAGGGCGACGCCCAGAAGGCTGTGCTGATGATGATCGCCGACAAACTGCCCGACCTGGTGAAGACTCAGGTGGAGGCCGTCAAGGGCATCAATATCGACAAGGTCACCGTGTGGGACAACGGCAACGGCACCGACGGCAAGACCGCAACTTCCAACTTCATCTCCGGGATGATGAAGAGCGTACCTCCGCTCGACGAACTCTTCAAGATGGCGGGACTCGAACTCCCCAGCTACCTGAAGGGCAAGGTGGAACAGCCCGAAGAGCAGCCTGCTGCAGCGCCCGCAAAGAAGGCTAAGGAGGAGAAGTAATGTCCGTCGTCATCAATATAGACGTGATGCTGGCCCGCCGGAAAATGTCTTCCGGCGAGCTGGCGGACAAAGTGGGCATAACTCCGGCCAACCTTTCCATCCTGAAATGCGGAAAGGCCAAGGCTATTAAAGTCTCAACGATAGATGCAGTCTGCAGGGCGCTGGACTGCCAGCCGGGGGATATCCTCGAATACCGGCCGGACTAAAGGCCCAGGTTCGCGGCCTGGTAATAGGCCCGGGCCTCGGCAAGCGTAGCTTCGTCGGCGGTGTCCATCAATTCCTCCTTATAGTTCCAGAGCTCAGAACGCGTAACCGCGAACTGGCGCACCTGGCGAACGGGGGAGAGCACGGTGAGAATGCCGCCGGCGTAGTAGCCGAGGTCCTGGTAAGTAGCCATGAAGGCCCGCTCCTTAAAGCCCGGAGACAGAATGTCCTGCCCGTAGAAGGCCGAATCGTAGCTGAAGTTCAAAAGCGAAAAGAGCGTAGGCACGAGGTCGATCTGCGAGCAGGTCTTTTGTATGCTCTGCGGCTCGACGAAGCCGGGAGAGTAGATTAGAGCCGGGATGTGGTAGCACTCCAGCGGCAGGCTCGTCTTGCCGGCGCTCGATGCGCAGTGGTCGGCAACTATCACAAAAACGGTCTCGGAAAACCAGGGCTTCTGCGCGGCCTTAGCAAAGAAATCCCCAATTGCATAATCAGTGTACTTTACGGCGGCACGCCTGCTCATCGGGTTGCCGTCGTAAGTTATTCTGCCCTCGGGATAGGTGTAGGGCCGGTGGTTGCTGATGGTCATTATCTGCGTAAAGAAGGTCTTGCCGGCGGCGTAGTCCGCGTCGCAAAGGCGCAGCGCCACGTTGTAGGAATCCTCATCGCAGGTGCCCCAGATGTTGGCGAAGGTGATCTCCCCGGGCAGATAGTCGCCGCGGTCGGTAACCTCGTAGCCGTTGCCCCCGAAGAAGGCCCCCATGTTGTCGAAATAGCTGTCGCCGCCATAGAGGAAGCGCGTGACGTAGCCCTTGGAGCGAAGCACCTCGCCAGTGTTGAAGCGCCCTCCGCAGTCCGGCCGTTTGACGATGCTCTCACCGGAGCTGGGAGGGATGCAGAGCGTGAGCGCCTCGAGCCCGCGGACGGTGCGGTTGCCGGTGGCGTAGAGGTTGTCGAAAACCAGCCCACGGGCCGCCAGGGAGTCGATATTGGGGGTGATACCGCGGGTGTTGCCGTAGCGCGCGAGGAAGTCGCCGCTGAGGCTCTCGACAGTAATCAGGACGATGTTTTTGCGCAGCTCGGGGCCGTCCCCCACAATGTGCTGAATGCCGTCGGGACCCATATTGCAAAGGGCCTCCTTTGCGGCCTTTGCATCGGCGTCGGGGATGGCGGAGTAGAACTGCCTGTAATCCAGTTCGTTGCTGTTGTATGCCTCCAGGAAGTTCCAGCAGCCGTTCTCCTGCAGCTCGGTGGCGAAGACGTTGCTGCCGGTCCAGTTGCGGTAGCCGTGATGAAGCCAGACGCCTCCGGCAAGAGCCAGAACCGCCGTGGCTGCGAGGTTAAGCGCCCAGACGCGGGCGGAAACGATGCCCGCGTCGCGAAGGGAGGCCCTGCGTGTCATCAACCAGTAGAGCCCGAAGCCTGCCAGCAGCGCTCCGCCGATAATCAGGGGCATATTGTAGGACTCCATAATGTTGCCCACGACCTCGTTGGTGTACACCAGATAGTCCACGGCGATAAAGTTGTAGCGCACGCCGAACTCGTCCCAGAATGTGTACTCGCTGGCTATGTTGGACATAATCAGGAAGGCGTAAACGAAGGTGGTCACGTGCAGTCCCCAGAAACGCCATCCCTCGCGAACCTTGGGCACGAACCACTTGACGCTGAAGCACACGAACAGCACGCTCAGCAGCGAATTCACCATCACGGGTACCGGTCCGCCGTACTCGTCGGAAATGTCGTTGAAGCAAAGGAAGTAAAGCGTGAGCGCCAGCAGCACGCCCCAGACGCTCCAGCCGCCGAGCTTGCTGTACTTCCACTTATTGGCGGTGGTATAAATAAGGAACGCGGGCACGAGCGCGATAAAGGCGAACGCCAGGTCGTTGAGCGCCCCCAGGCCGAAGATCTTAATCCACTGCCAGGCAGTAAAGTCGACGACAGTTAAAGGATTGAACAGCAGTACTATACGGGTGATGAGTCCGGCTCCCAGCGCGGCGCAGGCGAGCACCGGGGCGAACCACGAATACCAGTCCTTGATGTTTCTTCTCATATCTTGTTCTGTTTTTTAGCGGGGATGGCCACCCGGAGGGCGGCAGGATGGGTTTGCACCGTTATCTCGCGCCCGAAGCGGCAGGGGTCGCCGTCGAAGTGGCAGGCGCCGTCGTTATCGCGCAGAATGCGCACGGAAGCGCCGCGCAGCATAGTGACTTTGCGGGCGGTATGGGCTTTGCCCGTCAGCAGGCGGATGGCGAGCGCAGGGATGTCCCAGCTGTGGAACGGGCGCACTACCGTCACGTCCATCTGCCCGTCGGCCACCGAGGCGAGCGAGGTTATGCGGGCCTGGTTGCCCCACTGGTTCACGTTGCCCACGGTTATCATCGCGGCGTCGGTTTCCAGGCGCCGCCCGTCTGCCTCTATAATATAATGCGAGGGCTTGAAGCCCCACCAGAGGCGCAGGGCGGTGGTAATATAGGTCCAGAGCCCGCGCTTGCCGGAGTTTGCAAATGCCTCGGCCACATCGGCGTCGAAGCCCATTCCGGTGGTGCAGAAGAAGGGTTTTCCGTTAACCGAGCCGTAGTCCATAACGCCCGTCGCGCCCTCGTTGAGTACCGCCACCGCTTTGCGGGCATTGCGGCTGATGCCAAGGTGCAGTGCCAGGCCGTCGCCGCTGCCGCAGGGGATGATGCCGAAGGTCTTGGGCTGGCCGCTCAGGATTATGCCCTGGGCCACCTCGCTCACGGTGCCGTCGCCGCCCACCGCAACCACCAGGTCGGCGCTGCAGTCGCGGGCGATTTCGGTGCCGTGTCCGGGCCGTTCTGTGTACACAATTTTATACTCGAATTTGGTGCTGTCGAGCAGCCTTTCGACGGTGGAGAGAATCTTGTCCTTCGCCTTGCCTCCGGAGATGGGATTGACTATGAAAACTGCCTTTTTCATCTGCCTTTGCGTGCTTCGTATAACTCCCACGAATTCACAAGGTTATGCCATATTGCATAAAGTCCTCCTGCAACAGAGCAGACGGGCGTCAGATAAGTGAATCCGAGCCATATTATAAAGCCGTTGTTCTTCTGCCCGAGGGCCTGTCCGGCAGTGATACTTTCGGCCCTTCCATAGCCGCGTGCGAGGCGCCTTCCGAGCCAGAACTGGAAGAGGCAGGAAGCGAGCGAAATGAGCCCGATGCACACTATCACCCACCACACTATTCCGCTGGTTACCAGACTCCTGGTTGCGAGCGACATTGCGAGCGTGAGCCCGACTCCCCAGATGTAGAACGCCCAGCCGACGCACCTCTCGAGCCTTCGCTGCAGCCCGGGCAGGGCGTAGCGGATGAACCAGGCCAGCGCGCAGGGCAGCACCAGAATGGCAGCGACCTTGCGGATAATCGCAAAGAACGCCGCCACAAAGCGAACGTCCGTTTCGGGGTGAATGAGGGGGATGACCGCGGGTATCAGCAAGGATACCAGCACATCTATCAGAACGGTGTAAGTTATTATGCTTGAGATGTTTCCGCCGATGCGTGAGGCGATTACCCCGGCTGCCACGGCGGTGGGCGCGATAAAGCAGAGCATTGCGCTTTCGCTCAGAATCCGCCCGTTGCCCTCGGGCAGGGTGATGCAGAGGTAGGCGAAGCCCGCGAAGAGCAGCGTCTGGGCCAGGATGCATACCAGATGCCAGCGGTGCAGGCGCAGGTCCTTTGGCGAAACCACTGCCAGCTGCAGGAAAAGCATTATGCTGATGAGCGTGGGCTGCAGCCATTTGGCCGTGCCGATATAGCTTTCTTCGGCTGCCGGAGCAAGGTAATGCAGTAGCAGATAGATGCTTACGCCCAGCACCATTACGATGGGCAGCATCCAGTCTTTAAGAAATCTGACCGCTTTTTCCGGCATACCCCGCAAAGTTACTCAAAAGTCGCAAAGTTTGCTATCTTTGTAAGCAATATGGACAATTACGGATTCATCAGGGTTGCGGCGTTTTCGCCCAGAGTCTTTCTCGCCCAGCCCGAGCTCAATACCGCGGAGATAGTCCGCCTCGCAGCCGAAGCGGCCGGAAGGGGAGTCTCCGTTGCGGTTTTCCCCGAACTCTGCGTCTGCGGCTACACCTGTGCCGACCTCTTTGCGCAGCAGAATCTGCTCGACGCCAGCGAAAAGGCGGTGCTGGATATAGCGAAGGCAACTGCCGCAAGCGGCATGATGGTGGCGGTGGGCGCGCCCCTGCGCATTGCGGGGCGCCTCTACAACTGCTCTTTCATCCTCAAGGGGGGCAAGGTGCTGGGGATAGTGCCCAAAACCTATCTGCCCAATGCGGCGGAGTTCTACGAGATGCGCTGGTTCGCTTCGGCAACCGAGCTCAAGCAGGCGAGCGTGCCCTTCGGCGGCGAAGATGTGCCCATCGGGGTGAAGATGCTTTTCCGCCTCGGCCCTGCCGTGGTGGGAGTGGAGATCTGCCAGGACCTCTGGGTGCCCGTTCCGCCAAGCTCCTACGCCGCGCTGGCGGGAGCGAATCTTATCCTGAACCTGTCCGCCTCCAACGAGGCGCTCTGCAAACACGACTACCGTAAGTTGCTGGTTTCCAGTACTTCCGCCCGCCTGAACGCGGCTTATGTCTATTGTTCCTGCGGCTATGGCGAGTCCACCACCGACCTGGTTTGGGCCGGCAGTTCGCTCATCTACGAGAACGGCAGCCTTCTGGCGGAGAACGAGCGCTTCAGCCGCGAATCCACCGCGATTTATGCCGACGTGGACGTGCAGCGGCTGGACGGAGTGCGCGCAAGGAACGTGAATTTCCGCGACGATTACGACGGGGGAGAGTCCTCCGGCTTTAGCATAATTGACGCCGGCTCGTCGGTGGATACCGACTTCGGAGGGGAGCTTCTCCGTAATGTGGAAGCGCACCCTTTCGTGCCGGGCGGTGACCCCGAGGCACTCGCCGCCCGTTGCCGGGAGATACTCTCGATTCAAGTCCTCGCACTCTGCAACAGGCTCGAATTCATAGGCTGCAAGACGGCCGTGCTGGGCATTTCCGGCGGACTTGATTCGACTCTGGCCCTGCTGGTTACGGTGCTGGCCGCCGACAAGCTCGGCTGGGAACGCTCGCGCATTGTGGGCGTTACCATGCCCGGATTCGGCACTACCGCCCGCACCAAAGGCAATGCCGAAATTCTTATGGAGCGGCTCGGGATTACCAGCCGCTGCATCTCCATAGTGCCTGCCGCCAAACAGCATCTGGACGATATAGGGCACGACATCTCGGTGCACGACACCACTTACGAGAATGCCCAGGCCCGCGAAAGGACGCAGATCCTGATGGACCTTGCGGGCGAACTCGGAGGCATTGTGGTGGGAACCGGCGACCTGAGCGAACTGGCGCTGGGCTGGTGCACTTACAACGGCGACCATATGTCGATGTACGGGGTGAATGCGTCCATCCCCAAGACTTTGGTGCGCACTCTGGTGAAGTTTGCCGCGGACTGCCATTTCGACGACTGCGGCGATGTGCTGTACGACATTATCGACACGCCCATTTCGCCCGAGCTGCTGCCGGGCACGGCCGACGGTAAGATACTCCAGGTTACCGAGGATGTTGTGGGCCCCTACGAGCTGCACGACTTTTTCCTCTATAATGTAATGCGCTGGGGATTCGTGCCGGAGAAGGTGCTGCTGCTTGCGCGCAAGGCCTTCGAAGGTGTTTATACTGAGGAGGTTATACGCAAGTGGCTGAGGGTTTTCTACAGGCGCTTTTTCGCGCAGCAGTTCAAGCGTTCCTGCATGCCCGACGGGCCCAAGGTGGGTAGCGTGAGCCTCTCGCCGCGAGGGGACTGGCGCATGCCTTCGGACGCGTATTCGGCACTCTGGACAAAGGATTTATGAGCAACCACATAGTTATAATGGCAGGCGGCCAGGGTACGCGGCTTTATCCGCTCAGTACCCCGGAGCACCCGAAGCAGTTTATCGACCTTCTGGGCTGCGGCAAAACCATGATTCAGCTCACCTACAAGCGCTATCTTGCTGTGGACCCCGATGCTGCCTTCTGGGTGGTTACGTCGGCGGATTATGAGCATTTTATACTGGAGCAGTTGCCGCAGATACCTCGGGAGCACATACTCCTCGAGCCCGAGCCGCGCAACACGGCGCCCTGCATAGCCTGGGCTACCTGGCGCATCCTCGCCGGGGACCCCGATGCCCGCATCGTGGTGACGCCTTCGGATGCCTGGGTGGCGGATGTCGAGGCGCATGGCGCGACGCTGCGCGCCGCGCTCGACTTCGTCGGGATGCCCGATCGGGTCGGGCATGACGGTGGGGGCATTGTCTGTGTGGGCATCGCGCCGACGGAGCCCCACACTGGCTACGGCTACATTAACGTCATTGCCGGCGGCGACCGGCAATCTCCTGTCAAAGTTGTATCATTTACCGAAAAACCGGACCTGGAGACGGCGGGGCGGTATCTTGCCGAAGGCGGCTACCTGTGGAACGCGGGAATATTCGTGTTTGCGGGGAAGACGATGAGGGAGGAACTGCGCAGGTATGTGCCGCAGATTGCCGGCAAGATGGACGAACTGGCGCGGGCGTTCGGCACGCCGGACGAGGCGGGGGAGACGGCGCGCATATTCCCGCAGTGCGAGCGCATCTCCATAGACTACGCCGTAATGGAAAAATCGCCCCGCATCTGGTGCATACCGGCTGCGTGGGGCTGGTCCGACCTGGGCTCTTTCGCCGCCATCGAGGCGGTCCTCGGTCATCCGATAAAATATTGATTGTCAAGTATATGAAACGCAAACTCTTACTTCTTTGCGCCCTGCTTCTCGCGGGCCTGACAGCATTCTCGCAGCGCACCACCGTGCTGGACGAAGTGCGCGCCGACTACGCCAAAGCCGCCGGCGTGGAAGGCATCTATCCCATGACGGACGTCGCGCTCACCCCGGCCCCCAAGGGCTACGAGGCCTTCTACATCGCCCATTACGGCCGCCACGGCTCGCGTTATGCCTGGAGGGATAAGCCCTACACCCAGCTCATCGAACTGCTGGAAAAGGCCAAGGTCGACAGCACCATCACGCCCTTCGGCGAGAGGTTCCTGGACAGCCTCAAAGTGGCCCTGGACAAGGTCAAGCCGCATATCGGCACGCTTACGGACCTGGGCTGGGAGCAGCATAAATTCATCGGCACCAAGATGGTGAGGGACTTCCCGAGCGTCTTTAAGAAGGGGAGTGTGGTGGACGCGGTTTCGTCGCCTTCGATGCGCTGCGTGCTGAGCATGTCGTCGTGCTGCCTGGCAATCCAGAAAGCGGCCCCTCAGGCCAGCGTGACCGAGCATCAGAGGCGTTCCGACCTGCAGGCGACCCGCCCCGGCGACAAGAATAATCCCAAGCGCTACAAGGGCCCCAAGACGGTTTTCCCCGTGAAGATGTCCAATGACGATTTCCTGGAGATGACCTATCCTGAGTACAGGCAGATAATCGCGCGCCTGGTCACCAATCCCGACGAGGCCCTCAAGGGCAAGTCGACGGCGGGCTTCATGTACGAGGTGTGCACTCTTGCCTTCGGCCAGCCCAATCTGCCAGAGAGCGACCGCATCAACACCGATTCGCTCATAACCCGGCAGGAGATCGCCGCGCTGTTCGAAAGCGGCAATTACAACCAGTTCAAGGGCTTCCTGAAAGTGCGCACGGACGGCTGCGGCATAGTGGACGACATCGTGGACAAGGCAAACGTGCGCATCGCCTCCGGATTCAGGGGAGCGGACCTGCGCTTCGGGCACGATTCGTACATCCTTTCCACCCTGCTGGTAATGAATCTGGACGGCTTTGGTACCGAGCCTTCGTCGCCCAAGGATGTGGCACACTGGTTCCAGCTTTTCCGCTCGCCCATGGCCGCAAATATCCAGTATGTGTTCTACAAACCCGTAAAAAACAAGAAGGGCGACATCCTGGTGAAAGTGCTGCTTAACGGCGAGGAAGTTTCAGTAGGTCAGTTAGATAAGGTCAGCGGCCCCTATTACAAGTGGGACGACGTTGCAAAATATTTACGTTCGAGGACTGATATTTTCGTGGACAGATAGTGATAATTCTATGAATTATTTCTATCTTTACACCCATGAGAACACTGAATCTGATCGCGTGCGCGCTTGCGGCAATGTCCGTTGTGGCATGCGGTGACAAGGAAGAAATCGAAGCAGCGCCTAAAAAGGCAGGGGAGAAGTTGGTTTTCCCCGGTAATAATCCCAACCGTAAGATATTCGACTCCGACCTGTTCGAAAAGTATACCGACCAGTCCGGAGTCGTGTCGTATCAGCTCAAGAGCGGCCTCGGCGGCTGGGACTGCAGCCAGTCCAACTACTTCAACACCAGGAGCATGACCAACGACGAGAGGTTCCTGTTCTTCTTCGGTTCCAACAAGACCTTCCCCACCTATCAGTCCAGGTGCGGCATGATAGTGGACCTCAAGGACGGCACTATCTATAAAATCAAAGGCTGCTCCTTCAGCTGCTGCCCCTACCTCGATGTGGAGAATGACGTTCTCTACTATGCCACGGTAACAGACGACAAGACCAGGGCAACTTTCTACAAAAGGGACCTCAAGACCGACCCTTCGGTGGCCATCAAACTCGTGAACCTGCCGTCGTCGATAATCCCGGCCAAGTCCCGTCCCATCAAGAAACTCTGCACCCATCTCACCCTCACCCAGGACAAGAGCAAGGTTTTCCTGGATATGCGCCTTTACGATTCCTTCCTCTGGGGCCTTCTGGACCTTAAGACGGGCGCATGGGAAAGATGGACTCCGGATGCGGATGTCCAGAACGAAGGTGCAAAGGTTTACAGTGCAGTCAACCTCACCCACGGCCAGCTGAACCCCAAGCGCGACGACATGGCGCTGATGGCGACCGACCACTACGACCTTACCGAGAAGGTCGACGGCAAAAGCGTGAGGATTCCCATCTATAAGGATTCCGACGGCTGGTATCCGCGCATCCAGATAGTGCAGAAGAACAGCCGTTACACTATGATTCCCGACCCGTACTCGGAGGACCCGGACAAGAAGGACGGCGGCTATGCTTCCCACGAACGCTGGCACGAAGACGGAAACTACGTATACTGGTGTTCCGGCAAGCCCTGTGTCCGTTCCCTTGCCAACGCAAGGAACAAGGACTCCTATACAAAGTTCTCCGATGCCATCAACAGCGCATCCCACTGCTTCTTTTCCAAAGATTTCTTCACTTCGAACAACAAGTGGATAACCTACGACGACCAGAGCTACCAGTACGATTACTACCGCAGCTGCCGCTGGAGGGTGCATTTCTACAATCACAAGACCAAGAAAACGGTGATGATCTATACACTGAATCCCGCTCTCATCAGCAAGACGGAGATTAATGCGGATTCCGACCTGGCTTCGGCCTACCAGAACTGGCACACCGATCCGCACCCGCAGTTCGTCTGCAACGACAAGTACATTGTGTGCACGGTTCAGAAGAGCGACAAGACCATACGCCTGAGCATCACCCCGGTGGATCAGCTGGTCGAAAAGACAAAGTAACAATCTACAAAATACTAACCAAAAAATTATTAACAACTAATGGCTTATGAATCAGCATTTTGCAATTAAGTTACTCGTAACTTCGATTCTGCTCGGATTCTGTAGCATAGGTGCCGCCTTCGCCCAGACTGTCAAGGGTAAGGTCACCGACCCCAACAACCAGCCGCTCGCAGGAGTGTCCGTGTTCTTCAAGGGGACGTCTACAGGTGTCACGACAGATGCCAATGGTAACTATTCCATTACCAGCCGTAACGGCGGCAAGACGCTGGTGTTCTCCTGCCTCGGTATGAAAGAGCAGGAAATCAACATCGGCAACCGCTCCGTTATCAATGTAGCGCTGGAAGAGGATTCGACCTTCCTGGACGAAGCTGTTGCAATCGGTTATTCCACGGTTCAGCGTAAAGACCTGATGGGCTCCGTGGCATCCGTGAACAACAAGGACATCATCCAGGTCCCGGTTCTCAACTTCTCCGAAGCTCTCGCCGGAAAGATGGCGGGCGTGGACGTGAGGGTTGCGGAAGGCGACCCGGACGCGCCCGTGGAAATCAAGGTCCGCGGTACCGGTTCCATCACCCAGGATTCCTCTCCTCTGTTTATCGTGGACGGCTTCCCTGTAACCGACATCAGCAATATTTCCCCTTCGGAAATCAAGAGCATCGACGTCCTCAAGGATGCGTTCTCGACCGCCATCTACGGTAGCCGCGGCGCATACGGTGTGGTTCTCATCACCACCAAGGACGGCGCGAGCGGCAAGGTCACCGTCAATTACGACGGCTATGCTGGTGTTAAGAAGATGGCGCGCGCAAACAAGGTTCAGATGATGAATCCTTACGAATTCGCCCTCTACTGCTACGAAGACGCCATCATCTCCAACGATACCGCGATGACCGGAAGCGTAACGAGCAAATACGAGCCTTACTTTGGTTCCTTCCAGGACCAGGAGATGTTCAAGACCTACAAGGGCAACGACTGGATGAAGATCCTGTTCGGCCAGACCGGCTTCACAATGAGCCACAACCTCAATGTGAGCGGCAACTCCGACAAGACAAAGTGGACCTTCAACTACGCGAACCTGAAGGAGGACGCAATCATGGTTAACTCCAGCTACCTGCGTCACAACCTCTCCCTGAAGGCCAACACCTCGCCTGTCAAGAACGTCCAGTTCAACTTCTCCACCCGCTGGTCCAGGATTCTCATCCAGGGCGCAGGTGCGAACTCCATCAACGATAAGGGTAACCAGGGTGCCAACGGACGTCTGATCCGCGCCCTGCGTACTTCGCCGGTTCCCACCACGCTTTCCGACCCGGACGATGTGGACGACCTCGACGAGGAAGCAACCTATGTTTCCACTCCTCTGACCGACGTCACCGACAACGACGACCGCCGTATCCGCGAGAACTGGAACATCAGCGGTTCCTGCACCTGGACAATCCTCCCTGGCCTCAAACTCAAGGCCGAGGGCGTTATGGACACAGGAAAGCAGGACCAGGACCGCTTCTACGGTCTTTCCAGCTACTATGTGCGCAGCAAGGCTACGATACTTAACCAGCCGGTGATGGAAAGCTTCAATACTTCCACCAAGACATACCGTGCTTCTTCGGTGCTCAGCTACAACTTCGCCAACGTTCTGCCCAAGGGCCAGAAACTGGATATCCTCACGGGTGCCGAGTATATGATAAGGATGAACGACAAGATCAGCGTCCTCGCCGAAGGCTTCCCCGTGAAGTTCACCGCTGAGGATGCACGAGTCTACCGCGGCACAGCCCAGGACATCGTATCGTCCAACCACCTGTTCAACCAGAACGAAGTGCTCATGTCCACCTTCACAAGGTCGAACTACTCCTACAAGAACCGCTATTCGATTTCCGGCGCTGTCCGTATCGACGGTTCCAGCAAGTTCGCCAGGGGACACCGCTGGGGTATCTTCCCTTCCGGAGCCGTGTCGTGGAACATAGGCAACGAGCCTTTCATGAAGCGCGTCAAGGCGGTCAACCAGCTCAAGCTCCGTTACAGCTTCGGCGCAGCCGGTAACAACCGTATTCCTACGGGCGTCATCGAAACCGAGTATACCGCTTCGCAGATTTCAACCCTTTACGGAACTCCAACCATCATCGCCCCGAAGAGTTCGTTCCCTAACGCCGACCTCAAATGGGAAACCAAACTTTCCCACAACCTCGGTCTGGACTTCGCTCTGTTCAAGACGAGGGTTTCCGGTAGCGTGGAACTCTACCACAACACCACCCGCGACCTGCTCGTGAACTTCCCGACCTCGGGTATCGGCTACACTTCTCAGTACCGCAACCTCGGTACCGTCCTGAACAAGGGTGTCGAAACGACACTGCGCTTCGTGGTCTTCGAGAAGAGGCACTTCGGGCTCACCATCCAGGGCAATATCGCTCTCAACAAGAACGAGGTGCTCAAACTCGGTGTGGACGAAATCCGCTCCGAATCCAAATGGGCGTCCAGCGGTGTCGGCGTGGACTACATAGTCCGCGAAGGCCAGCCTCTCGGCCAGGTTTACGGCTACCGCAACGACGGTTACTACACTATCGACGACTTTACCACCGGTCTCAACGAGTCCGGTACCATCAAGTGGACCCTGAAGGCCGACCAGCCTACTCCTCCCAAGTCGAGCATCCAGTACAAGCGCCCGGGTACTCCTAAGTTCAAGGACCTGAACGGCGACGGTGCCATCGACGACAACGATAAGGAAATCATCGGCAATACCCTTCCCTGGGGCACCGGCGGTTTCTCGGTGAGGGCTACGCTCTACGGCTTCGACTTCAACGCGGCCTTCAACTACTCGCTCGGCAATGACGTTTACAACGCCCAGGCCGCATACCTGTCCACTAAGGGCAGCCAGAACCGCAAGCGCCTGCTCCGCGAATTTACCCCTGGTAACGCATTCACCTGCGTAGACTGGGAGACCGGCGAGCAGATTACCGACGTGGACGTGCTCCGCGAGGTCAACGCCAATGCAAAGACCTGGAGCCCCGCCACTTCGATGCTCTTCATGACCGACTACTTCATTGAGGATGCATCGTTCCTGAGGCTTCAGAGCGTCACGATAGGTTACACCCTGCCTCTCACGCTGACGGGCCGTTTCCGCATCAAGAAGATCCGCTTCTATGCGACCGGCAACAACCTTCTCTGCTTCACCAAGTACAGCGGCTACGACCCTGAGGTCAATACCCGCCGTTCCACTCCTCTGACTCCTGGTGTCGACTTCTCGGCATATCCCAAGAGCATCGGTATCATCGGAGGTATCAATGTAACATTTTAATTGAAGGAGGACAACAATATGAAACTTTATACCAAAATACTGTTCGCATTGGGCATGACCCTGGCGCTTTCTTCCTGCGAGGATCTTCTCGACCAGAAGTCGACGTCCTCCATGGAGCCCGAAATCGTCTTCTCGCAGTATGAGCTTGCCCGTCCCGCTATCGACGCCATTTACGAGTGCTATGTCCTTACCAGCGCATACCGTTCCGACTATGCCATCTATTACGGTGCCAATACGGACTGCGAAATATGGCCCAACACCTCGGCTACCGTGGATGAAAGGTCAGCTATCTGCAGATACAAATACACTTCGAGGACATCGTATCTCAACAGGTCCAATTCCTATGACTTCTACCCTGGGGTTTATACCAGCATCGAAAGGGCGAATATAGCCATCAAGGGCCTGAGGGAAAACGGCGACATCGAGCACAGGTCCCAGATGGCATCCCTCCTCGGCGAGGCGCTTACTATCCGTGCCGTGCTTTATGCCGACCTTCTGAACTACTACGGCGAGGTTCCCGCACGTTTCGAGCCCCTCACCAACGAAACCATCTACCTGCCCAAGTCCGACAAAGATGTCATTTACAAGCAGTTGCTCGCCGACCTCGAGGAGGCGGCTTCGCTGATGAAGTTCGAGGACCAGACCCAGACCACCCGTTGCAGCAAGGCCTGCGCGCTCGGTATGTACGCCCGTCTGGCACTTCAGGCTTCAGGTTATTCGCTCCGTCCCGACGAGGGTATGGTGAATACCGGCGACCCCGGTACCATCCGCAAGTCTTCCGACCCTGAGCTCCAGGCCAGTGTGCTTTACCCGAAGGCGCTTGCCCACCTCAAGGAAGTCATCGACTGTGGCAAATACAAACTGTACGATAACTTCGAGGACCTCTGGCACTACTACTGCAACCTCAAGACCAACGTGGACGAGAACAACTGCGAGATGATCTACTGCATGCCTTTCGACAACAACCGAGGCCAGTTCATCTACCACAACGCCACCAAGAACGGCTTCCTCTGCAACGGCAGCGTCCGTAAGACCTGCAACCCCGCACTGTACTGGAAATTCTCGCCGTACGACACAAGGCGCGACGTCACCTGCAACTTCCGTGCATGGGGTAAGAGCTCCACGACGGACAAGCTTGTATTCTCCACCTCCGGTATCCGTTCCGACTACTGCTATTTCGGCAAGTACCGTTTCGACTGGATGGAGGATGTCCCTTACAAGGGAGGCGATTCCGAGGACGGTGCCAAGTTCCCTGTCCTGCGCTATGCCGACATCTATCTGATGGCTGCAGAAATTGCAAACGAACTCGGTCAGCTGGATTCTGCAAAGGCGTTCATGGAGCCCGTTCTGAAGCGTGCATACCACAATGACCTCGAGGTCGAGGCATACTATCAGAACCTCAATTCCAAGGATGACTTCTTCAAGGCTGTCAAGGACCAGAGGGCGTTCGAGTTCACCGGCGAGTTCCTCCGCCGTCAGGACCTCATCCGCTGGGGCTGCCTGAAGGAGGCCATCGACTCCAGCAAGGTGGAAATGAAGAGAATCAAAAACCGCACAGAAGGCGGTCCTACCTATGGCCTCAGGGACGCTATTTATTATAAGATCAACCCTGACAATGTCTATGATGTGGAGATGCAGTTCGTGCGCGAAAGCGATCCGGAACCTGCAGGATGGACAAAAAAGGCCAGCTGGTTCTCCGGTTTCAACAGCAGGATCTACGACAACATCTACCTGGAGGATCCCGACCAGCATATGTACCGTCCGATTCCTTCCTCTGTCATCATTGCCAGCCTTGGCACTATCGTAAATGATTATGGTTACACCGAAAACTAATATGGCCATGAAATCGATATTCAAATTCGTCTGTCTTCTGGCTCTCCCGCTTCTTGCGACAGTGGGTTGCGAGAGATATAATCCTGAAGACGAAATAATCACCTATTTCGACATGCCCCGCTGCATGCAGCCGGTCCGTCTTTCGACAGATGTCGAATACAATAGGGTAGAAGTGAGTATCAGGGTATTCCACGATGCCGAATACTATATCTTCGAAACCTACAATTCGGTAATCTACGAGGATTCCGACCCTTATATCGAAGACCGCGTGGACAGTATGACGGTAAAACCGAAGGATATTCCCTTCGTGTTCACGACTCTCGAAGACGTGACACTGTACTACCGCATCCAGGCACTGAACCCCTCCAAGGGCAAAGAGCCTTCGCGCTGGGCTGTCGGCAAGTTCACCACCAAGGTCGACCCTGCGCTCACATGCCTTACGCTCAACCCCGAGGCGGTGCCCGTCTGCGAGATTGTTACCTTCAACTGGACGCCTGCAACTGCAGCCGAGAGATATCTGCTCGAGCTCTACAGCTCGGCAGTGCCGTCCAGCGGTGAGCCCGATCCCGCGAACCTTATCGAAAGCATTCCGCTTACCGTGGACCAGTTGCCTTATTCGAAGAAATTCGGCCTCGGAACCTATTACTACAGGGTGAAGGCAATCGACACTCTGGGAGTGAGGAAGGATTCCAAGTGGAGCAAAGGCGACTTCAAGGTAACCGAAGTATTCGAATATCCCAACGACGAAGGCGCGTACGACTATGGCGTAACGCCAGGCACAGCAAAGACAGGTGTGCTCGATGTCGATTACATCTACGACAATTACGAAATCGATGCTGGTGACGATATGCCTTCGGCTATGACAGAAGATAAGATTACCTGGCTGTATTCCAAGGGTAA
Organism: Bacteroidales bacterium; assembly: GCA_017617495.1. Taxonomy (GTDB): domain Bacteria; phylum Bacteroidota; class Bacteroidia; order Bacteroidales; family UBA932; genus Cryptobacteroides. The sequence continues at coordinate 10,688 of JAFZWD010000039.1, read as the reverse complement.
TACCGGAGTTTATATGGGCGACTTCATTACGTACGCGAGAAGGGCCGGTTACGAGACTCTGAGCGATGGCAACCGTGTTGCCAACGATGTCGGCTGCCGCTTCAAGATCAACAAGCCCGGTACCCTCAAGTTCTTCTGCAAACTGGCCAACAAGCAGACATGGGCAGGTAATGAGTGCAGGCTTCAGGTAGCACTTGAGACAAAGAAGAACGGTGCAAAGAAGTGCGAAATGATCCACGATGCAAGACCCGAGAATATCGCAACCAAGGCAAGTGAAAAGAGCGATGATAAATACTGGGTTTCTGTCGACATTCTCGAAGATATGCTCTACGGTATCGAAGAGCCGGCTACAATCTATATCTGGCACGAGCTTGATGTAACTGATGCTACCAAGAAGCCTAAGTGGGATTACTATCCTCCTACCTGGATTCCTGCAGTACTGTAACGGACAATTATGTTTAAAATACTGTTAACCTTCGCTTTGCTTGCCGTCCATCCAGGCGGCAAGCTTGGCGATTTGGATGCCGTCAAGAGCCTGGCGGACCATGTTCTGGACAATTACAAGATAGGCTTTTACACTCCCGAAACCGGCAAGGAGTATGCGACCGTGGACGAAATCCCGGCCGATACCCACGTGCGGGCCAGATACGATTTCTTCGACTGGACCTACACCACCGGAATCCTGAATTCCTCGCTGCTCCGCCTTGCGGAAGTAACGGGTAACCAGGCCTATGCGGACTATGTGAAGAAGCAGATTGACTATCCTCTCTCCAACTGGAAGAAGGTAGGCCCCAAACCCGGTGGAGTGACCGACTGGAACGTATTCTACGGACTCCGCCGCTACAACGAGCTGGATTTCGTGGGCACCCAGAACGGTGCTGTAATCGACCTTAACAACTACACGGGCGAGCCCAGATACGAGGACTACGTGCAGCGTGCTGCGGAGCACATCCGCCACGGGCAGCAACGCCTCGCCGACGGCACCCTCGTGCGTGACTGGCCCGAAAAGGGCACGGTCTGGGCCGACGACCTGTATATGGGCCCCGCGTTCATGACCCGCTATGCAGTCGCCTACAACGACAAGGAGATGCTCGCGGACGTGGTGCGCCAGATCGACAACTTCAACAAGTATCTCTGGGACGAGAAGTCCGGCCTTTACTGGCACGGCTTCTATTCCGAGAAGAACAAGCCCGCCGGCTTCCACTGGGGACGCTGCAACGGCTGGATAATGTGGGGCACCGTGGAGGTGCTGGACATCCTCCGTCCGGAATCCGCAGAGTTCGAGCGCCTTCTGGGCTACCTCAAGCGCCAGATCGACGGACTTAAGAAGTATCAGCGCAAGAGCGGCATGTGGATGCAGGTTCTCGACAGGAAATCCTACGAGGAGAGCTCCTGCACTTCGCTCTTTGCCGGATGCATCGCCCACGCCATCACCAGGGGCTGGATCGACAGGGAAGAGTATGCGCCCATGGCCCTCAAGGCCTGGGAGGCGCTCAAGTCCAAGAAGATCAGCAACGGTGTGCTGAAGACGGTTTGCGTCGGCACCGGCATCCGCGACGAAGAAGTGGCCTATGTCAAGAGGCCTTCTTCGGACAAGGACGCCCACGGCATCGGCATGACCATAGTCACCGGCCTCGAAATTATCGCCCTCAAGGACTATATAGCAGGGGAGAAGATACTCTGGACCCGCCCGACTTTCAATTCCTGCAGCGTCGAAATGGACGCCGCCCAGGAAATCGAGGGCCTGAGCCTGGAGTACCGCAAGGCAGGCACCCATGGCTGGCAGAAGGCTGTGGCGCTCCCGTATTTCAAGGATCAGCCCGGCTACCGCACCAGCCTTACCCGTCTGGATGAGGACAGCGCCTACGACGTTCGCTTCTGTGCCGACGGCAAGGAACTCTGCCACTCGAGGTTCTTTACCTGGCAGAGCGACGTTCCCATCGCAAAGACAATAGTGCTGGACCCCGACGACTATACTACCTTCCCCATCCGCCTGAAGGAAAACGGCACGGCACAGGGCTGGGTGAAGTATGTCGCCCCCAAGGGCAAGATATTCACCAACGGCAACAAGTACCAGCCTACTATCCTTGTCGAAGAGAATTCATATGTGATTCTCGAGGGTATGGTATTCAAGGGCCCCCAGAACCATGAGGGTGCCATCAAGATAGCGAAGTCCAAGGGCGTACGCGTGCAGAACTGCGAAATGTACGACTTCGGACGCGTGGCGCCACATCTGTTCGACAACTGGGGACGTCCTACCGATGCCAAAGGCAAACGCGTAAACTACGACGGTGCAATCCAGATCAAGCAGGGCTGCAGCGAGATAGTGGTGGAGCGCTGCTACATCCACGACAGCGCGGGCCGCTCCAATTCCTGGAGATACGCCCATCCTGTTGGCACAGAGGCCATAATGATGTACCGTCCGGACCATTCCACGGTTATCCGTTACAACGATTTCGTGGGTTCCGACCTGCACCGTTTCAACGACTGCGTGGAGTCCAACGGCAACTTCTCGGAGGACGGCGGCTTCAACCGCGACGCGGATATCTACGGCAACTTCATGATATTCGCCAACGACGACTGCATCGAGCTCGACGGCGGCCAGCGCAACGTGCGCTGCTTCGACAACCGCTTCGAGGGCTCGCTCGTAGGCTGTTCCATCCAGGGCTGCATGGTCAGCCCCAGCTTCGTGTTCGACAATGTGCTCAGCGGCCTCGGCGAGGAATTCGGCTCGGTCGGCAAGGGCATCAAGACTGGCAGCGGCAAGCACGGCGCGGAAGCCAGAACCTATATATATAATAATATGTGGTTCAACGGCTGCAACGGCTACGACTATATGGCTACTCTCGAATCGCATCTCTGGAACAACGTCTGGGGCAAGAAGAACAAGCTTACGCATCCCGACGTGTCGCCCAAGAGCACGTTCGTGAACAATAAGATCGACCAGGATCTCAAAGAGTCCGACATCCCCGTCGGCCTGCCCGCAAGGCCCTGCCCGTTCATCCTGTCGGAAGCCCGCAAGACCGATCCCGGCGACGGTTACGTTATCAAGCTCAGGGCCCTGCCCGAGATGACCGCCGACCAGCCCTGGGAAGTGCGTCACAACAACGACATGGACTGGTTCGAGGTGATTCCCGCCAGCGGCGTTCTGCATCCGGGCGAAGAAGTCGAGCTCCGGCTTCATCTCTTCGAGGACAAACTCAAGGACCGCAGGCTCTACCGCAGCTGCTTTATTGTAAGGACCCCCGAAGGCCTCTCCAGGCCCTTCTCCTTCTACATCAACACCGATTTCGTTCCCGCTTTCCATCCCGAGAAGGCAGGGGAGTACGCCCAGTTTATCGACGTGACCAAGCCCGCTACGGGCAAGGTAAAGGTAATCGAGGCTGAGGACACCGAAACCGGCCGCGTGGTCAAGCTGCCCGACAGCGGCGAAGTGAGCTACGAGTTCAGCGTGCCCAAGGCGGGACGTTACTACGTGATGATCCGCACCCGCGGCATGCGCAACGGCTTCATCCGTTCGTGCATAGAGGAGCCCGATTTCGAGCCTACCCAGCTGATGGCCTATGTGGATTATATGACCTGGACCTTCGTGGCTCCCGGCAAGAAGCAGGGCAACCGCATCAGCTTCTACGACCTCGAACCCGGCAGGACCTATCAGATAAGGCTGAAGAAACACGAGAGGACTAACAAGGGCTTTGTGATTGAAGGACTGGTAGTTACCGACAGCCCGGCAAGCTTCGAGCCCCGCTAGTGGAACGGTATTTGGAATAAACGTATAAGAATATGAAGAAAATACTTTTGATAGTGGCTGCGGCCGCCATGCTCTGCGCCTGCGGAACATCCAAGTCCGCAAGCAAACAGCAGGGGCCCGTGAAGCCTCCCAAGACCTGCAAGATTCTTCTTGCCGGCGACTCGACCTGCGCACCCCGCAAGGAAAAGGATCGTCCCAAATACGGCTGGGGCGAGAAGCTCGCCTATTATCTGGACGGATATGAGGTGGTAAACAAGGCCGTCGGCGGCAGGAGCACCAAGAGCTACATCGACGAAGGCCGTTGGGACAAGCTCATGGAACTCGTGAACAAGGGCGACGTGGTTATGATCCAGTTCGGCCACAACGACGAAAAGAAGAAAAACCCGGCCGTGTACGCCGAGGCATACGGCAGTTATTACGACAACCTCTGCCGCTTTATCGACGAGGTTAAGGCTAAGGAAGCAATCCCTGTGATACTTACTTCCATCAGCCGCCGCCATTTCAAGGACGGGGCACCCAGGCGTACCCACGGTGAGTATCCCGCAGCGGCAAAGAAAGCTGCTGCCGACAAGGGCGTTGTATGCCTGGACATCGAGGAAATCTCGTTCCAGTGGCTGACCAAGCTCGGCGACGAGCCGTCTATGGAGCGTTTCATGGTTTCCGTGGACGGAAAGGACAATACCCATTTCGTCGAGTTGGGAGCCGACGAGGTTGCGGCTATGACCGCCAAGGCCCTCAAGGAATGCGGCGACGAATATCTCGCAGGATTTGTAAAATAATATGGTTATGAGAAAGATATTCTACATTTTTGCGGCTGCTTTGCTGCTCTTCGGCTGCGGCAAAGACGATATGACGGTCGCTCCCAAGCCGAAATCGAGCAAATGTAAGGTGTACATCGCCGGCGACTCAACGGCGGCGGACAAGAAATCCACCCGCAAGACTGCCCTGGAGGGCACCGAAGGTTACAATGCCGAAGAGAACCCGAACGTGGTTCCCACCGATCCCAACTACTACACCTGGGGTTGGGGAGAGAAGCTCCAGGAGCTCCTGGACGGCAACACGGTGAAGAACCAGGCTGTGGGCGGACAGAGCAGCAAGACCTTCATCTCCAAGAACTTCTTCAGCAAGAACATCATGAAGCCCCTGCTCAAGAATGACGTGGTGCTCATCCAGTTCGGCCATAACGACGAGAACCAGACTGCGTCCGACGGAAGAGGTACGACTCCCGACGAGTTTTACGAGAATATCAGGAAGATGATTACAGATGTGAGGGGCAAGAGCGGCATTCCCGTCGTCCTGACCCCTATCTGCCGTTACAGCTGGGACGACGAAGGTCATCCCAAGCACGGGCACTCGAATTCTCTCGGCGACTATAAGGCCAAGTGCATACAGGCGGCTGTCGATGCGAAATGCGATTACTTCGATATCGAACAGGCTATGTGGGACCTCATGGACCAGCTGGGCCAGGATGAGAGCAAGAAGTTCTTCATGATTTCCGTGGAGGGCAGCACCGACACCACCCACCTTACCGAGGCCGGCGCCCTTAAGGTTGCCGAACTTGTTGTGGAGGCCCTCAAGGGTTCCAAGAATACTAAACTCTCGGCTCTGCCGAAACCGTAAAAATTTCCGAATGAAAAAAGCTCTGCTATCTCTTATAGGCCTTCTGCTGTGCGTCGGTTTGGGCGCGCAGCAGAAGTTCGTCGAGAATTTCAAAGGCGAATTCGTGCGCAGCGCCACTACCGTCAAGGGTATTCCGCTTTTCCATGTGAATGCCCTCTGCACCGACGGCGACATCCTTTATGCAAGTGCATGGGACGAGATTTATGCGCTCGACATCAGCGATCCGCACAACCCCGTAATCCTCTCCAAGATAAAGGTTTACGGTCTTGTGCGCCAGATGGTGGTGCAGAACGGGACGCTCTTTGCAGCCGCCCGTGAAAGCGGCTGCTGGTTTATCGACGCGCACGACCCCGGCAATCTGTCGCTGATTACCCGTTACGATACGGTGGAACTTTCCACAGGCATCGATGTGGCGGGTAACGTGCTGTTCCTCGGCACCCGACAGAACGGCGTAGAGTTCGTGGACATTACCGACGTGCAGCATCCGGTGCATATCCGCATGGAGAAGACCTATGAGTCGCAGAGCGTGTGCTACCGCGACGGAATCCTGTATTCCGGCGAGTGGGGCGCACACTGCGTGACGGTTATCGACGCGCGCGACATGGAGGCCCTCAAGACCGTCAAGACCGTGAACCTGCAGGGCTACGGCGACGGCGTATGGCTCTGCGGCAACTATCTTTATGTGTCCACAGGCCATCATCTTGTATCGAAGGGCGTGTCCAAGGAGGACGGTCACGGTGCCGGCCACGGTATGGAGATATTCGACGTCACGGACCCCTGGAACCCCGTTTTCGTGTCGAGGGTGAGTTTCGACCGCATCTTCTCGGGCAACAACGACTACTGGACTCCAAGGCCCTGCTCGGACGGCAGGTATGTTGTCTGCGCAGATACTGTAAACGGCCTCTACGTAGTGGACGCCAGCGACCCGCAGAACCCCGAGACTATCTCCAGGGTGCATTTCCTGGACAAGAACGGCAAGGCCGTGGCGGTGAACTCGGTCGCGATTGCGAAGGGAGTCGTTTTTGCGGCTACCTGGAGGGCTTACGGACTGGTGCTGCTGGACTGCCCGGACGCATTCCCCAATGTCATCGACAAGGGACAGCTCCCGCAGAATGCATCCTACCGCCTGCCTTATACCACTCCCGAAAGCAGCCACTTTGCGGCCTGGAAGCCTGAGAGCGGCGCCCCTGTACGCGCGGTGGCCGCAAAGGACGACATCCTCTTCGCCGCCTGCTCCTACGGCGGGCTCGCCATCTTCCAGAAAGGGAAGGACGGCCGCCTGGTGAAGATCGGCGAGGGCCCGAAGCCTTTCGCGGGCGACGTCAAGGTGCGCGGCAAGCGTCTCTACGTGGCAGAGGGCCCGGACGGCCTGGGTATCTATGCCATCGGCAAAAAGGGCGCGCTCAAGGAAGAGGCCCGCTATACCGACTTCATGAAGGACGGCCCGCTGGCGCAATGCATCTGGGTTTATGTGCCCAACGACGACTGGGTGCTGGCGAGCACGCGCGATTTCGGCTACTACTACATCAGCCTCAAGCGCTATCCCGTGCTGGAATTCGTCGCCAAGAAGGGCGACAACCCCGGCTGGGACAGGTATCCCTGCGCGGAACCCGATTCCAAGGGGATGCTGCCCGCTACAAGGCCTTATCAGGGCATAGCCTGGGTGGATCTTAACACCCTGCCCATCAAGGAGAAGATCGACGGTGGCTTCCGGCCTACGCTCTTCGACGGAATCTGCCGCTACAAGGGCGACAGCTTCATTACTGTCGACCGCGGGCGGCTCTACATCTACACTTCCGACCAGATAGGGGAGAAGAAGGACGGCATCGACATGGGCGACAGGCGCTTCCGCGGATTCCCTGTGTGGGACGGTGCCGGCAAGCTGGCCCTGACGCTGCGAATCGGCGGCGAAATCCGCATGTTCGACTTTACCGACGACCATGCTCCCAAGCTCCTGTGGATGGAAAAGACCGACGGTTATCCCGAGACTTCCATCTTCTGGAAAGGCAAACTTACCGTGCCCTGCGGTTATCAGGGACTCCTCATAGAGAAATAATATGGACAGGCGTAAATTCATAAAGTCGTCGCTTATCGGCGCAACAGGCATTGCCGTGGCGCCCGAAATGATTGCGCAGGACGTGAGCGCCGGCGTGATAGTGCCCGGGGCGGTTTCGTCCGACGGCAAGGCCGGGGCGGTTTCCACTGACGTGGAAAAGCATCTGAGTGTAAGCGGCTATGTTAAGGAGCCTTCGCACAAGGTTCCCGTGGTGGCCGATCCCGACGTGGTGGTTGTAGGCGGCGGCGCTGCAGGCGTGGCTGCGGCCGTTTGTGCGGCCCGTGGCGGTGCGAGCGTGCTTCTGATTGAAAAGACCAACTATCTCGGCGGGCTCTGGACCGGCGGACTGGTGCTTCCCGTGCTGGCAACTTACGGCAAGGGCAGGAACGAGCCCTGGGACAAGGCCGTGCGCGGCATCTGCTCCGAGGTGTGCGATACGCTTCTGGACAAGGGCTGGGCAGTGAATCCGCTCAATCCGCGCGTGGATCCCGAGGCCACGAAGTATCTGCTCGACAAGATGATTTACGAGGCCGGAGTCAAGGTTCTGTACAACTCTACGGCTGCAGGCGTCACGATGTCCGGCAACCGCATCGAATCGGTCCTGGTGGACTGCAATACCGGCCGTATAGCCATCAAGTGCCGTATGGTGGTGGACGCCAGCGGCGACGGTCTGGTGTTCAACTGGACGGGCGACCCTTACGAGGCGCGCCGCTATCATATGACAATAGTCGGCCGTGCCGGCGGATGCCCTGCCACAAACGACGAGATTCCCATCCACGAGATGCGCGAGATGCATTCAGGCACCCGAGAGGCGATGGACGGACTGGACGTCTTCAAGGTGTCCGAGAAGCAGCAGAAGGGCCGTTTCGACCTATTCGAGCGTGTGCAGAAGATGAAGACCAAGCCCGGCTACGAGAACGCATACCTTATGGAGATAGCGCCCACTACGGGCCTGCGCGTCACCCGCGTGCTGGACAGCCTGCACAACGTTACCCTCGAGGATTCGATGGAGTGGACGGAGTATCCGGACGTTATCGGTATGTCGGGAGTCTGCGACCCGTTCATGTACAAGGGACGCAAGATTACCAGGCAGGAACGCCCCGTGTGGCAGATTCCTTACCGTTCCCTCATCCCCAGGGAGACTCAGAACCTGCTCGTCGCGGGCCGCTGCTTCGGCTACGACCAGGGAATTACCTGGGACGCCCGCGAAATCTCCACCTGCATGGTAACCGGACAGGCCGCAGGCGTCGCCGCAGCAATGGCGGTGAATTCGCGCTGCGCCGCAAAGGACGTTAATATCGCCGGACTGCAGAAGGCACTTCGCGAGGCCGGTGTAAGACTCGATTTCTAATCACTAAAACACTTTATATGAAAGCATCACATTTCATTATCTGCGCAATTGGCGCACTCCTGCTCTCCGTTGCAACTGCCGGAGCACAGGGTAAGTACAAGGGAGCCGTGCTCACAATCGACCATCCCGACGGCCGCTATGCCAAAACCGATACCGTGAAGGTCTGGGCCGAGAGGCTCGAGGACGACGGCGAGGAGCTCGTCTTCTACGTGATGGAGAACGGCAACTGGGTTATCAGAAGGCAGCCCATCGACCTCAAAATAGGGGAGAAGGTGGTTGTCCTGGAAAAAGTCTATGAGGAACCCACCGCTGTCCTGCTTCAGATCAAGCCCAACAGCAACCACAAGATCTTCTCCGGCGTAGGCCTGCTGGTCGCCCCCGAGGAGTTCCGCCCGGGCTTCGACGAACCCGCAGACTTCGTCTCCTTCTGGGAGAATCAGGTCAAGAAGGTCCGCAAGGCAAAGATTAAGGCCAAGCTGCATCCTGTGGAGTTCCCCGAGAAGCAGAAGAAGTACGAGGGCCGCATCGAGGCTTTCGACCTCGAAATCAATATGCCCGAGGGCAATCCCGTTCGCGCATACATCGCATGGCCTGCCGACGCACAGCCCGGCTCATGCCCTATCCTCATCAATCCCCATGGCGCAGGCGTGCGTTCTTCCAACCTTGGCAATGCCATCTGGAAGGCCAAGGCTTACAACTGCATCGCCGTCGACATCAATGCCCACGGCATCATCAACGGCCAGCCTAAGGAGTTCTACGACGATCTTAACAAGGGGGAGCTCAAGGACTACCGCTTCACCTATGCCGAGAAGCCCGAGGACAGCTATTTCCGCCTGATGTACCTGCGTATGCAGCGTCTGCTGGACTATCTCTGCACGCTCCCTCAGTGGGACAAGAGCCGCGTGGCAGTTGACGGAACATCCCAGGGTGGCGGTCAGGCTGCAGCTCTTGCCGGACTGGATCCGCGCGTCGGCTTTGCAGCCCTCATCGTGCCCGCCCTTACCGATATGGGCGGCAAGGAGGCCGGACATAACGGCGGATGGCCCAACAGGGGCAGGTTCAAGGAGGAGAGGGACGGCAACTACAAGCTTGCCCTGCCTTACTACGATGCTGCGAACTTCCTGAGGCACTACAAGGGTATCCTGGTGATGGAAGGCGGTATGTTCGATACCACCTGCCCTCCCGAGTGCGTTTTCTCCGCTTACAATGTCGCGGTTTCCGAGAACAAGACCATCTTCACCAACCGCTATCGCGAGCATGGCGAGAAGACTCTCTGGGACGACAACCGCAAGGAGTGGAAGGAGACCATCGGCGATGCCCGCAAGGAGCTCCTGAAGAACTACCTGAATCCTTCGGAATAGCACTTCCTACCATACACAGTAAAAGCCACGGCTAATCCCCGTGGCTTTTTTGTTCCCCGACCCGAAAGGCCCCCGCAGGGCGCCTCGTCGTCATTGCCGACCGGATCTCCGTCATTGCCGACCTGATCGGCAATCCCGCCGCCTATCCACCGCGTCGGGCAAAGGGCCGGTCCGGGTCCCACAAGGGGAGCCCGACTCCGGCATTGCCCTCCCGCTAGGCCGTCGCTTGGCGCCGTGCCCCTTACCCCCGGGTCTCTGTCCTTTTTGGGACACAGACCATCACCCAAAGTGCTGATTATCTGCAACTTGCCATCCGGTCTCTGTCCGTTTTAGGACATAGACCAACCATAAAAGTACTGATTATCAGCCCTTTCCCTTCTGGTCTCTGTCCCCGCCGCATGGTCTAAAGGTGGCGGCCACCTTATCCTGATTATACCTTGAGGTGCTGTCCACCTCCATTTTTTTACGAGGTCGACAGCATTTTAGGCCTTTTTTGCTGTCCACCTCCAAAATTTTGCGAGGTGGACGACACCCGCGTCGGGGAGCAGG
>JAFZWD010000038.1 GCA_017617495.1 Bacteroidales bacterium | reverse complement strand
CCGGGAATACATCCGGTACTACAATAATGATAGAATAAAACTGAGGCTAAAAGGAAAGAGCCCGGTGCAATACCGAGCTCTGTTCCAATCTAAGGCCTCGTAACTTAATGTTAAACCGTCCAGCTTTTGGGGGTCACATCACATTTAGACCGGTCTTTTTTTTATGACTCTTTTGCGAAAAACTTCCAGTGGAAAAGCAGGAGCCAGAAGGCTCCGACCGTGACGCAGGAATCGGCAAAGTTAAAGACGGGCGAGAAGAAGATTACATCCTCGCCGCTGCGGATGATGGGGAAGTAGAGCATATCCACCACCTTGCCGAACATAAACGGAGCGTAGTCCCAGATGAGGCCGTAGAAAAGGCAGTCGATTATGTTGCCGAAGGCACCGGCGGTAATTAACGTTAAGCCGAGGATAACTCCGTTAGGCGTTTTCTCCTTCTTCAGGAGAGAGTTGATCCACCAGACAAGAGCTCCGCACAGAAGGATGCGGAAAAGGCTGAGCAGGAATTTGCCGACCATGCCGCCGAACTTCATGCCGAAAGCCATGCCGGCATTCTCCACAAAACAGATGCGGAACCACTGGCCGATTACTGGAATCTGTTCACCAAGGTCCATATTGGTTTTGACCAGGTATTTGGTTACCTGGTCAATCACCACTAGCAGTATGCCTAGTGCTAAATACTTCGCTCCCTTGGAGATCTTCATAGGAGCCTAGTTCTTCCCTTGCTTTGCGAGCATTTCCTTGGCCTCGACGGTGAGTGTGGCGTGAGGCACCAGACGCAGGCGCTCCTTGGGAATCAGCTTGCCGGTAACCCTGCAGATGCCATAGGTCTTGTTCTCGATGCGCACGAGCGCTGCTTCGAGATTCTTGATGAATTTGTACTGGCGTTGTGCAAGCTGGCTTGCTTCTTCCTTGGTAAGTTGGTTGGCGCCATCGTCCTCTACCGTGCGGAAAGAGGGCGAAGTATCCTCGATGTCGTTGTTGCCACCGTGCATCACAACCTGACGCAGGGTGTTGTACTCAGCTTTGGCCTGCTCGAGCATACCCTCGATGATGGTCTTGAACTCTGCAAGCTCCTCATCGGAATAACGAGTTTTGATTTCGTCTGCCATAGTTGATTTTATTTTCGGGTTACTAATATACGAATAATTCCGTCATTCCACTCCACTTCGGCCCCACGATTTCCGCCTTTTTCCAACGAGATATCAACAGAAAGCGTCTGGGAGGCAACGTAGGCACGGTAATCCTCCAGCGCTTCGGCTATTTCGTCATATGCTTCGCCGTCCGCTTCGAGCACCACGTCCACGCGGTCGGTAACCTCCAGACCGCTGTCCTTGCGGACATTCTGGATGCGGTTCACCAGCTCGCGTGCGGTGCCTTCCTTGCGCAGGGCGGGAGTTACCTCGATGTCGAGCGCAAGCGTGAGCTGTCCCTCCGTAGCGACGAGCCAGCCGGGCATATCCTCGGAGCTGATCTCGTAGTCCTCAGGCTCAAGCAGAACCTTGCCCGAAGGGCAGTCGAGGGCGTATTCGCCGGCCGCCTGTATGGCGGAGATGCCGGCCTGGTCCAGAGCCGCGAACGCCGCGGCGATTTCGCGCATCTGCGCGCCGTATTTCTTGCCCAGGGTGCGGAAGTTGGGCTTGATCTTCTTGGTAATGATGCCGGTGGTGTCGGAGAGGAACTCGGCCTCCTTGACATTGACTTCGCCCAGGATGATGTCCTTGACCAGCTCGAGCTGCCCGCGGACCTCCTCGGAAATGACGGGTATGACCAGTTTGGAGAGGGGCTGGCGCACCTTGATGTTCACCTTGCGGCGAAGCGCGAGCACCAGCGAAGTAGCCTTCTGCGCAAGCTCCATACGCTCCTCGAGTGCGGCGTCGATGAGGCTTTCATCGGCCTTGGGCATATCCTCGAAGTGTACGCTCTCGGCTCCGGGCACAAGATCGCACCAGAGTTCGTCCGCATAGAAGGGGGCGATCGGCGCGGAGAGCAGCGCCACGGTCTTGAGCGCGCCGTAAAGCGTGTTGTAGGCCGCCAGTTTGTCGGGCGTGAGCCCGCCTCCCCAGAAGCGCTTGCGGTTCAGGCGCACGTACCAGTTGGACAGATGGTCGCACACAAAGTCCTGGATCAGGCGTCCCGCGAGGGTTATGTCGTAGTCCTCGTATGCCGCGCGAACGTCGCGTATGAGGCTGTTGGTCTTGGAAATAATCCAGCGGTCGGTCTCGGTGAGGGATTGCAGGTCGGAGGACGGCTCATAGCCATCGACGTTTGCGTACAGTGCAAAGAACGCATACGTATTGTAGAGCGTGCCGAAGAACTTGCGCCTCACCTCGTCCACGCCGGCCTCGTCGAAGCGGAGGTTGTCCCAGGGCTGGGCGTTGGTGAGCATATACCAGCGGAGGGCGTCGGGGCCGAACTTGTCGAGTTCCTCGAACGGATCCACCGCATTGCCGAGGCGCTTGCTCATCTTGTTGCCCGCCTTGTCCAGCACCAGGCCGTTGGAAATCACGCGCTTGAACGCGGGAGTGCCGCTCACCATGGTGTGGATTGCGTGCAGGGTGTAGAACCATCCGCGAGTCTGGTCCACGCCTTCGGCGATGAAGTCGGCGGTGCTGCCGAAATCGGGGGTGTCCTTGCCGCGGAGGCCGGTCTGGGCGTAAGGCATGCTGCCAGAATCGAACCAGACGTCGATGAGGTCGCTTTCGCGCGTCATCTTCCTGCCCGAAGGGCTCACGAGGAAGATATTATCTACATAAGGCCTGTGCAGGTCGATGCGGTCGTAATTGGCCTTGCTCATGTCGGCGGGGTCGAAGCCCAGGTCCTTGAGGGGGTTGGACTTCATTATGCCCGCGACAACTGCCTTGTCGATTTCGGCATAGAGTTCGGCGATGCTGCCGATGCAGATTTCCTCCTTGCCGTCATCTGTGCGCCAGATGGGAAGCGGCGTGCCCCAGAAGCGGCTGCGGCTGAGGTTCCAGTCCTGGATGTTCTCAAGCCACTGGCCGAAGCGTCCGGTTCCGGTGGATTCGGGCTTCCAGCGTATCTGCTTGTTGAGCGCCACCATCTCGTCCTTGACGGCGGATGTCTTGATGAACCATGCGTCCAGAGGATAGTAGAGCACCGGCTTGTCGGTACGCCAGCTATGAGGATATGAGTGAGTGTGCTTCTGAATGCGGAATGCCTTGCCGGCGGCCTTGAGCATCATGCAGATGTCGATGTCCAAAGTGGGAGCGTCGGCGGGCAGGCTGTCGTCGAAGGCGTTCTTGACGTAGCGTCCGGCGAATTCGGCATAGGAATCGTCCACATGAGTTTTAACAAAACTCGCATCGAGATCTGCCATGCGATAGAAGCGGCCCTCGCGGTCCACCTGCGCCTGGCGCACTCCGGCCTTGTCCAAAACGATAACTGCTCCGATGCCTGCGGCTGCCGCAACGCGCTTGTCGTCGGCACCGAAGGTGGGCGCAATATGCACGATGCCGGTACCGTCCTCGGTGGTTACATAATCGCCTGGGATTACCTTGAAAGCATCCCCATCGACGGGCTTGAACCAGGGAATCAGCTGCTTATAGCTTATGCCGGTGAGCTCGCTTCCCTTGAAGCTGCCGGGAAGCACCTCGTAAGGAGTCTTTTCGTTGAACCACGCGCCCACGAGTTCCTTTGCAAGGACGTAAACCGCGGGCTCGCCGGTGTAAGGGTTGGTCGATTTTACGCGGACGTAGTCGATGTTCGGGCCTACGCAGAGTGCGGTGTTGCTGGGCAGTGTCCACGGCGTGGTGGTCCAGGCCAGGAAGAACACTTTTACGTCATTCCCGACCTGATCGGGAATCTCATACAACTTTGCGGATGCCTCGTCTTTTATTATTTCGAACTGCGCCGTGCAGGTCGTATCGGTCACATCCTTGTAGCAACCGGGCTGGTTGAGCTCGTGCGAGCTGAGGCCGGTGCCGTCGGACGGGCTGTAAGGCTGGATGGAGAATCCCTTGTAGAGCAGCCCCTTGTCGTAGATCTTGCGGAGCAGCCACCAGAGAGTTTCGATGTAGCGGTTGTCGTAGGTGATGTAGGGGTCCTTGAGGTCCACCCAGTAACCTACGCGCTCGGTCATCTCCTCCCACTCGGCGGTATACTTCATTACCTCGCTGCGGCAGGTGCGGTTGTATTCCTCCACGCTTATCTTGCTGCCGATATCTTCCTTGTGGATGCCCAGCTTCTTCTCCACCCCGATCTCTACCGGAAGCCCGTGGGTATCCCAGCCTGCGCGGCGGCGCACCTTGAAGCCCGTCTGCGATTTATAGCGGCAGATGGCGTCTTTGATGCTGCGGGCCATCACATGGTGGATGCCCGGTTTGCCGTTGGCCGAGGGGGGACCTTCGAAGAATATAAACTCCGGGGCCCCTTCGCGAAGGGCGAGGCTGCGCTCGAATGCGCCGAGTTTTTTCCACCTTTCCAGAACCCTGTTTCCGGAACCTACCAAATCTAGTCCTTTATATTCTTTAAAAGTCATCTTTTTTGCCTATTTTTGTAATCCGCAAAGATAATGATTTTCGCGCTGTTTAACAATAGGATATAATGGGAACGCTGGACATAATTCTGCTTGTCTGTTTTATTCCGTCGATAGTCACCGGACTCCGCAAGGGATTCATCGAGCAACTGGTGAATCTCGCCGCCATAGTGGTGTCCGCCTGGGCGGCTTTCAAGTTTTCCACGCTGCTCGCCGACTGGATGCTCGGCTTTATGAAGATCAACGGCAAGGTGGTGCAGATAATCGCCTTCGTGCTTATAGTAATAGGAGTGGCCTGGGCGCTGATTCTTCTGGGCAAACTCATCAGCAACGCCGCCAAAGCGCTCTCTATCGGCTGGCTCGACAGGCTGCTTGGCCTGCTGTTCTCCGTGCTCAAGACGCTGCTCCTGCTCGGCATGACCATCAGCGCCCTCGAGGGCCTAAACTCCCAGTGGAACATCTTCGATCCGGCATCGCTCGAAGACTCGTGGGTTTACGTCGGCATCCGCGATGTTGCCGGAACCATCCTTCCTTTCCTCAGAGACCTGATAGCCAATGCCTAAGCTACTGCTCATAGAGACTTCCACTGCGCTCTGCTCCACCGCCATTTCCGACGGGGAGAAGATTATTTGCGAGCGACGCAGCGCCGAGCCGCGCCAGCACGCCTCGATGACAGCGGTTTATGTGCAGGAGATGCTGGATGAGTGCGGCCTCACCATGGCAGACATCGATGCCGTTGCGCTGAGTGCCGGGCCGGGTTCCTACACAGGCCTCCGCGTGGGATCTTCCACTGCCAAAGGGCTCTGCTTCGGCGCCGGCAAACCGCTTATCGCTGTCGGAACGCTGGATGTGCTTGCCTGGCAGGCTCTGGATTCATTCGCTTCGCCCTCTATTTTACCGATGATCGACGCCCGCCGCATGGAAGTGTACACTGCCCCTTACACGCTTGGGGCGGACGGCTGCCCTGTGCGCCAGGGCGAGGTCGCCCCGGTGGTGCTCGACGCGCACTCCTTCGACGAACTCTTCGCCGCCGGCCCGGTGGTGGTCATAGGCGACGGCGCAGAGAAATTCCGCGCATTGAGATGCCAGGTCGAGCCTGGCATGACGGAAACGTCATTGCCGACTGCGATCGGCAATCTCTTCATTCAGTGCTGCCCGGAAGCAGCCGCCATGCTCAAGCCCGCCCTAAAAAAGTTCGAAGCAGGCCAGTTCGAAAACATAGCCTACTTCGAGCCGTTTTATCTTAAAGATTTCGTTGCCACCGTGGGCAAGAAACTCTTCTGACTATTCTTCCACGCGCAGAGTGTTTTCGTTAAACTACTCTGTATCAGCACTTTATGCAAAATCGATGCTCCAAAACGGAGCATCGATTATTAGTAAAACGCTGATGGTTAATCAGTTAGCAAAAACGCTTCTCATTATCATTTTTGTTTGCTACCTTTGTGGTGAGGGCTCATCTGAACCCTTCTGACCATCGCAGTTTTTCATTAAACTGCTTCTATAATCAAGATTGAGAGACACCATGCCGGTATGGTTTACCGGCTAGTAGATTGTTTTGATTATGAAGAAACGAAAAACTGTCGGGGGTATCCTCATCCACTGCTATCAGAGATCTGCCCAAGGGCAACTCTTGTTTTACTGCGTAAGTGACTATCTTGTCTTTTTCACCTTATTGTGTTCGGTAGATGGGAAATACGATATCCGCATTCTATCAGTAAGCCTGATGCCGGATCATTTCCATCTCTCGCTGGTGGTGAATAATCCGCGGGACTTGCCTGAATTCATTGCCGTTATAACTCAGATGTATGCAAGGGAATTCAATCTCATATGTCATACTAAAGGACAACTATTCCAGAAATCTTTCGGTAGCGCAATGAAATTTGGCGCAAAGAACGGAAGAAGCAATCTGATCTATGTCGGGAACAACGGCGTCGAACGTCAACTGTGCAAAAAGGCGGAAGACTATCGCTGGGGCTTTCTGAAGTACCATAAAAGCCAGAACCCTTTCTCTGAACCATTGGTTGTGAGGAATGCATCGCCCCGCATGGTCGAAGCGTTAAAATGTGTCCAATCGTATCATAGCGATGCCAGACACCTCAACTACAGAATTCTGCAACGACTTTTCACGAAGTTGAATGTTAAGGAGAAAGAGCAGTTGGTCGATTATATAATATTTGTATACAATGTGATAGACTACGAAGGGGCAGCGGAATACTTTGACGGCTTCGACAAGATGATTGACGCAATGCACTTCAATACCGGTAGCGAATATGACCTTAATGAAATAACGGTGGGGAGGTCCGATGCCCACTACAATTCAATGTCGAGAATTCTGATTGACAAACTTGGGCTGAAGGACATCCATGACGTTTTTATGCTGCCAGAAGAAATACGTTTCAACGAATTGTTCCCTCTTCTGCGAAGATACACCGCAGCGCAACCAGAACAGATACTTAAGTTCCTTCGCTTGCCTTTCTTCAAGAAATAGCGTTTTTGTTAATTGGCTGTATTTCAGCACTTTATGCAAAATCGATGCTCCAAAACGGAGCATCGATTTTTAGTAAAATATTGATAATTAATCGGTTAATAAAAACGCATCATTGCGAAGGTGGGTAAAAAATAGACCGGCCATTTCGGCCGGTCTTTTTTATTGCGTTCGGAAAACTAGAACAGGTAAGCCACACCAAGGTGCAGACGGCTGTCAAGAATTTTGGAGCCGTCGGCACTGGAACGGTTAAGAAGTCCGTAGTCGTAGCCGACGCTAACGCGGACAATGTCTGCGATGTCGAGGGCCACACCGCCACCGACAAAGAGGTTGACGTGCTTGTAAGTGGACTCGAAGCCGTTCGCAGGATCGTCTTTGTACATATTGACCTCATCGTCCTCAGCGACAAGTTTCGCCGTAAAGTTATACATGAGGGACGGGCCAACGAAAGGAGTGACCTTAAGGATGTCGGCCACGGGGATGGCATAGTTTACAAAAACGGGAACGGAAAGGCTTGTCTCTTTCAGATCGAGCTTGGCACCGGGGGCCAGGTAATCTGAAGCATCTCCCTTGTCGAAATGCAGATAGAGTCCGGGCGCTACGCCAAGACCGGATTCGCCGATTGCAAGGTTATAAGTGGCACCAAAATAGAAACCGCCCGTCTTGATGGTCTGGTCATCAAAACCATCGCTCTTGAATGTTTTGTTGCCAGAACCGTATCCGGCGCCTACGCTGAGGCCCTTGGGGAACTGTGCGAAAGCCGTGACAGCTGCTGTCATGGCAATCATAATCAGGAGAACTTTTTTCATAATGATTGGTTATCAGTTATTTAAGAAGTCTTGCGAATTCTTTTTCGAGCGCATCGACACCGGAAATGCGGGAAACGGTTCCGGGAGCGACGAGCACCGACGAGGGAATCTCGTTAACGTTGTAGAGCGCTATGGACGGGGAGGTGGTGCCCTTGCCGTCGTTCACGTTCACCCAGGGCAGGGCCTGCGACTTTACCACCGAACCCCACTCCACCTTGTCGGGCGAGAGGCATACGGCGTAAATCTCCAGCCCGCGCGGGTGCCATTTTTCGTAGAGGGGAAGGAGCGTGTCGATGTTGAGCATCTTGATATTGGCATCGGATGCCACCCAGAAGTGCACCAGCACCGCCTTCGCGGGATTCTCGCCCTCGAACAGGCCGGAGAGGCTCACGGGCTTGCCGTCCATGCCGGGCATGAGCAGCTCGGGATAATCGCGCGCCTCGACAGCGCCGATCCTTCCGCGGAGCTCAAGGATATTTTCGCGGCGGGCGGTTTCCTTCTCGAAGGAAGCGACGTAACGCGACTTGGGATAAACCGTTTTGAGCGAATCGCACACCATGCGGAAAAGGATTGCGTCGGTCTCCTGGCTGAAGACGGGGAGCACCCCGCCCAGATTGCCGTACATCAGCGGAATAACCGCCATGGACTTGCTGTTTTCCAGCGCAAACTTCATCGCGCTGCGATAGTAGTCGATGTATGCTTTGGTGAGGTCCTTGGCGGGAGCGCCGGCATCCTGAAGCGTCTGGATAGTTCGGTTGACACCCGCGAAATCCTCCTCCACCCTGGCGAGCAGCAGCGAGCCCTCGGAGCCGCGGGTGGTGTAATGGCCGAGGGTATCTGCCTGCACCTTCACCCTCTCGCCGGCCTCGAGCAGCAGCGAAACGAGCTTGGTCTCTCCTTTATATAAATATATGAACTCCGGCTCGCCCTTTTTGACGTCGAGGCTGAAACGGAAAGACCCGTTCCGGCCGGTGACGATGGTGTCCATGGGGGAACGGGAGTTAAGCTGGCGTACCAGTATCTGAGTGTCGGGAGCACCTTCGATGGTGCCGCGCACGTAGGCCTTTTCGCCGCAGGAGCACACAAGCAGCGCCGCGGCAAGTGCCAGAAGCCTAAAGTTTCTCATATTCGGCAAGTATTGCGGCCGCGATGGCAGCCTTCTGTTCGTCGTTCACCTCGGGCTTTTTCTTCCGGAAATCGAGGTCGCCCTCGGTCTGGAGGGGAACCAGATGGATGTGGGTGTGGGGCACCTCCATTCCGAGCACGGCAACTCCCACGCGCTTGCAGGGAACCGCCGCCTTTATGGCCAGCGCCACCTTGCGGGCAAAGGCCCACAGGCCCTCGTAGACATCTTCCGGAAGATTGAAAATATAATCGTCCTCGACCTTTTTGGGAATTACCAGGGTGTGGCCGGGGGTAAGGGGGCTGATGTCGAGGAAAGCGTAGTATTCTTCGCTCTCCGCCACCTTGTAGGAAGGGATTTCGCCCTTTGCAATGCGGGTGAAAATAGTCGCCATAGCTTAGACGGAAATGTCGAGAATCTTGAATTTGATAACGCCCGAAGGCACCTGGGCCTCGACCACATCACCCTTCGCGTGACCCAGAAGAGCCTTTGCGATAGGAGTTGTGGCGGCAAGGCGGCCCTTGGAGAAGTCGGCCTCGGATTCGCCCACGATGGTGAATTCCATCTCGGCGCCGACTGCCAGGTTCTGCACCTTGACCTTGTTGAGCATCTGCACCTTGTCCGTGCCGAGCTGCGAAGCGGCAACCACCTTGGCGTTTGCCACCTTGTCCTGGAGCGTGGCAATCTTGAGCTCGAGCAGCCCCTGAGCCTCACGCGCCGATTCGTATTCGGCGTTCTCGGACAGGTCGCCCTTCTCGCGCGCCTCTGCTATTGCAGCCGCGATAACGGGACGCTGCGCAATCGCCTCTGCCAGTTCCTTTTTAAGTTTGTCGAGCCCGTCCTGGCTCATATAGTAAACGTTTGCCATAATCCACTGTTACTAAAAACGAGTTCTGCCGTGTGGCAGAACCCTGTTGGTTATCTGCACAAATATACAAAAAAATCAAATAAGTGCTCTCAGCGCCATTTCGTCCTCTGTCAGCTGAGCCTTCAGTTCGTCGAGCGTAGCGAAGGTCTTTTCGCCGCGGAGGCGGCTGAGGAAGTCGACGCGCAGCGTGCGGCCGTAAATATCCTCGTCGAAATCGAAAATGTGCGTCTCGATAAGCCCTCCGTAGGCTATGTTGGTCATTCCGTGGAAGTCGCGGCCGTCCAGGTGCACCTTCGAGAGGTAAACTCCCTCGGCGGGAACCAGTTTAAGCGGATCCGTGAAGAGGTTCGCGGTGGGATAGCCGATAGTGCGGCCGAGTTTCTTGCCGTGAACCACCTCGCCCGCTATTGTGTAGGGGTAGCAGAGGAACTTGGACGCCAGCTCCACATCGCCGGCGGCAAGGGCCGCGCGGATCTTGGTGGAACTCACCGCTATGCCCACCGAGGACACCTTGTCGGTGCGGATTACCTCGATGCCCAGGCGGGCGGCAATCTCCTGCGTCTGCACCGGGGTGAGCGGCTCGTGGCCGATGCGGTTATCGTAGCCCAGAAGCATCGCGGTGCCCCCGAAGCGGCCCTTCACCCAGTCGCGGAGATACTCCTCCGCGCCGAGCATGCTGAATTCTTTGGTGAACGGGATAATCTCCACGCGGTCCACTCCCAGACTGGCCAGCAGCTCCTTTTTCTCCTCGGGAGTATTGAGCAGGCGCAGCCCGATGGCATCGTCCTGAAGAACGATGCGCGGATGCGGCCAGAAGCTCAGCACAACGGACTCCTCGCCCCGCTCCTTCGCGATGGACACGAGGGATTCGAGAACGAGGCGGTGGCCTATGTGCACCCCGTCGAAGAAACCGGTAGCTACTACAGCCATTTAGTCAGGGGGAAGTCCTGCCTGTGGGGCAGAAGCTGGTTCTTGGGATAAACGCGGACGCCGATCTGGTACATACCGGTGCGGTCCGGGAGGATGGAGGCGTGATATGTTGCGACTCCGTTCTCGAAACTGCGGACTTCGTAGTCGAGTTTTTCCTGGATATGCGGCCTGTTCTTCTTGTCGGTGACGGCGAAAATCATCTCCACACCCACATCTTCGGGCGAAAGCCCGGCAAGGTCGAGCACCACCTCGCTCTCCATTGGATTGTCCTGCGAAAGCACGTAGGACGCTGCCGGAGCGGTGTAGTTCTTGACTGCGATATTAGGCCATGCCTCCAGCACGCGCTTCTTCCAGGCCGCGATTTCGCGGGCCTTGGCGCAGCCGTCGGCAACCAGCATGTTGTAGCGGTCGAACTGCGGCTGGTAGTAGCGTATGCAGTAGTCTTCCATCATGCGGTTGGTGGTGAAGTCGCAGGCGACCTTGGCGATGGTGTTCTTTATGTAGCCGATCCACTGGGCGCTGCGGCCTGTAGCCGGATCCACATTGTAGTATGCGGGAGCGATTTCGTTCTCGATAATTGCGTAGATGGTTGCGGCATCCAGCTCGTTCTGGTAGTTCTGGTCGTCGTAGGTCTTCTCGAGAGGCAGGGCCCAGCCGGCGCCTTCCTTGTAACCCTCGACCCACCAGCCGTCCAGCACGCTGAAGTGCATGACGCCGTTCATCGCAGCCTTCTCGCCGGAAGTTCCGGAAGCCTCGAGCGGGCGGGTAGGATTGTTCAGCCACACGTCCACGCCCTGCACCAGCCTCTTGGCGAGGGAAATGTCGTATCCGGGGATGAAGACGATCTTGCCGAGGAAGCGGGGCTGCTTGGAGATTTCGATAATCTGCTTGATGAGGTCCTGACCCATGCCGTCGGCGGGGTGCGCCTTGCCGGCGAAGATGAACTGCACAGGCTGCTTGGGATTGTTGACGATGGCATCCAGACGGTCCAGGTCGGAGAAGAGCAGGGTTGCGCGCTTGTAGGTGGCAAAACGCCTTGCAAAACCAATCGTAAGCACATCCTCGCGGAAGTTCTCCTTGATTTCCACCACCTGGCTCGGGGAATAATGGCTGGTGGTGTCGGGGTTGGCGAGGCGGTCGCCCATCTGGCGGATCAGCTCGCGCTTAAGAGTCTTGCGTGTCTCCCAGACCTCTTCGTCGCTCACGTTGTAGATGCCTTCGAAGCAACGCTTGTCGTAGTGATGCGTCCAGAAGTCGGGTCCGAAGACCTTGGTGTGCACCCACTGCCATTCCTTGGCGGCCCATGTCGGGTAATGCACGCCGTTGGTAACGTAGCTGATGTGCAGTTCCTCCGGCAGGTAGCCGGGGTACATGTTGGCGAAGATGTCCTGCGACACCTTGCCGTGCAGCATCGACACGCCGTTGACGTTCTGCGAGCAGTTGGCGGCGAGGATGCTCATGCTGAAGCGCTCGTTCTTGTCCTCGACGTGCACCTTGCCCATCGAAAGAAGGGTTTCCCAGGTGATGCCGAAACGGGCGGGATAGTGCCCGAGATACTTGAAGAGCATTCCCTCCTCGAAGGCGTCGTGCCCCGCGGGAACGGGAGTATGCGTCGTGAAGAGGCCGCTGGCGCGAACCAGCTCGATAGCCTCGGAGTAGTCCATTT
The DNA here is from genome assembly GCA_017617495.1 of Bacteroidales bacterium. Classification (GTDB taxonomy): domain Bacteria; phylum Bacteroidota; class Bacteroidia; order Bacteroidales; family UBA932; genus Cryptobacteroides. The sequence continues at coordinate 19,764 of JAFZWD010000038.1, read as the reverse complement.
TCTGCTCGGCCATGTACTCGCGCAGGCGCTCGAGGCCGATGAATGCGGCGTGGCCCTCGTTGCAGTGGTAAATCTGCGGATGCAGGTTCAGCAGACGCAGGGCGCGGATGCCGCCGATACCCAGCAGGATTTCCTGCTTGAGGCGGTTCTCCCAGTCGCCGCCGTAGAGCTGATGCGTAACCTGACGGTCCTCGGGAGCGTTGTCCTCGAAGTCGGTGTCCAGCAGATAGAGGTCGGTGCGGCCCACTGCCACCTTCCAGATGCGGGCGTAAAGCATGCGGCCCGGCATCTGCACGGAAATCGTCGCCCAGTGGCCTTCGGCATCGGTTACGGGCTCGGCGGGAATCTTAAGGAAGTCCTGCGCGTTGTATTCGGCAACCTGGTTGCCCTGGGGAGTAATCTTCTGGGTAAAATAACCGTAGCGGTACAGAAGACCAACTGCCACCATGTTCACGTTCATGTCGCTGCTCTCCTTGAGGTAGTCGCCGGCGAGGATGCCGAGGCCTCCGGAGTAAATCTGCAGCGAAGCGTCCAGGCCGTATTCCATGCAGAAATAGGCGATGGACGGGGTGCCGCGGCGGGCTTTCTCCGCCATATAGCCGTTGAATTCGTCCAGAACGGCACGCAGCTGCGCGCAGAACTGTCCGTCTTTGGCCAGTTGTTTATATCTCTTCAGGCTGACCTGGTCCAGAACAACCATCGGGTTGTGCCTCGAACGGTGCCATAGTTCCGGATCCACGTATTTGAAAAGTGCTTTCGCGCGGTCGTTCCAGCACCACCAAAGGTTCTTGCAAAGTGTTTCCAGCCCCTCAAGCTCTCCCGGGAGATGGCGCGTCACGCGTACGCTCGACCAGGAGGGTGTACTAATCTCAATTCCTTGTTGCATATTCGTCGTTTACTCTGATAATGAAATCGCTCAATACGTTCATGTAGTTGATAAATGCCTCGTAAGGCGTATTGTACGGGTTGAAGTACTTGTGCACGTCGCCGTCCGAGAAGAACTTGGTGCACATATAGTAGAAGTGGTCGCTCTCCTGGAGTTTGCCGAAGTCGCCCCAGAGCTGGGGGTCGTCGAGAATGGAGAGTTTCTCCACAAGTCCGTAAAGCTTGTTGAAGGAGTCCTGCTGGAGCTCGTTGCCCAGCCAGGCGGTGATGTCGCGCTCTTCGTCCGCCCACGAAATAGGTTCTGGAACCTCGAGTTCGGAAACGGGTTTGAGCTTGGCGGCCGCCTCGGAAGGAGTCACGAAAGTGAATCCGCCGCGGGCCTTTGCCCTTGCGGGGAGGGCCTCCATGAACTCGAAGATGCCGCAGTCGGCGCTCTGGTGCTCGCCGAAGGTCTCGTAGTCCATGAAGAGGTTGACGATGTCGCCGTCGGCCTCGGCCACCTTGTCCAGGAACTTGTCCGCGGTGAGCGGCCATCCTTCCCAACTCTGGTTGGAGAAGCGGAAGGCGATGTCGTCGCTCAGGCCGTAGTTGCGGAGCAGGAGCTTGAGCCCGGGCTGACGGTCGTTCCAGTAAAGATAATCGGGGCTGCGCCAGCCGAGGATGTGCCTTGCACCTTCCGTGAGCATCGTCTTGAAGCCCATGTCATAGACCTGGGCGCCGATGGCGTCGGAATAAATAAGCTCGGTGTTGCGGAAAGCTGTAGGCTCCACGCCGAAGTATTCCTTGATGGCCGCCTTGTGGCGCATTACCTGGTGGCGGAATTCGTTCTGGCTCTGGAGCGAAACCAGCGAATGGTTATAGGTCTCGCACAGGAACTCCACCTTGCCCGTGGCAGCCAGCTTCTTGAAGCTGTCGATAATTTCGGGGGCGTAGCGCGAGAACTGGTCCAGGGCGCAACCGGTTATGGAAAAGGCCACTTTAAAGGAGCCCTTGGACGCCTTGATTGCCTTGAGCAGCAGGGCGTTCATCGGCAGATAGCACTTCTCCGCTATCCTCTTGAGGATTGCGCGGTTCATGTAATCGTCGTAGTAATGGGAGTCCTTCGCTATGTCGAAGAACCTGTAAAGACGAAGTCTGTCGGGCTGATGTACCTGAAAATAGAAGCAGATATTCTTTGCCATAATCTATCGGTTTAAAACGGATTCGTAAACTTTCTTGAGCTTTGCGGTGGCGTTGTTCCACTTTAGTTCGTTCACCTCGCGGTAGCCGTGGGTTTCGGAGAAGTGGGCGAGGGCCGGATAAGTGAGCAGCGCGTAGATGTCGTCGGCCATTGCGTCGACATCCCAGAAATCCACCTTGAGGGCGTACTTGAGCACTTCGGCCGCGCCGCTCTGGTGGCTGATGATGGAAGGAACGCCCGTGCGCATCGCCTCGAGGGGGCTGATGCCGAAGGGCTCGGACACGGAAGGCATGATGTAGACGTCCGACAGGGCGAACATCTTCTGAACCTCCTGCCCGCGGAGGAATCCCGTAAAGTGGAAGCGGTCGGAAATGCCGCGGCGGGCCACCATGCGGATGGCACGGTTCATCATGTCGCCGCTGCCCGCCATCACGAAGCGCACTCCCTTGGTGCGCTTGAGCACCTTGGCTGCCGCCTCGATGAAATATTCGGGGCCTTTCTGGAAGGTAATGCGCCCGAGGAAGGTAACCACCTTGTCGCGCACTCCCCTCTCGACGCTCAGGTTGTCGCGTCCGCTGAAGTCCACCGCGTTGTGCACGGTGACCACCTTTGCAGGATCGATGCCGTATTTGTTGATGACTATTCCCCTTGTGAGGTCGCTCACCGTAACCACGCGGTCGGCGTATTCCATGCCGCGCTTTTCGATGGCGTACACGCGGGAGTCCACCATATCGTCGGTACCGCGGTCGAACGAGGTCGCGTGCACGTGCACCACGAGGGGCTTGCCGGACATTTCCTTGGCGGCGATGCCTGCCAGGTAGGTGAGCCAGTCGTGCGCGTGGATGATGTCGAACTCATCCTTGTGCTGCTGGGCTATGGTTCCGCCCACCATTGCGTAGCGGGCCACTTCTTCGAGCAGGTTGGCTCCGTATTTGCCTGAGAACTTGTACTTCTGGCCGTAGCTCACGCCGAAGTCCTTGAGCTGGCGCTTGCGCTCGTCCTCGACTATATTGGTAAACTCTTCGGGGTCCGCATAGGGAATCATGTTGGTGCCGATGTGCACGAACTTTACCTTGTCGAGGAACTCGTCCAGGGTGCCCGCCACATTCTCCACCGCCACGTCGCTGGCGTTGATGATGCGCGTCGCGCTCTGGTCTTCGTCGCCGGAGGCCGATGGCATCACGAAGATGCTCTCCACCCCGTTGTAGGCCAGGCCTTTCACTATTCCTTCGCAGGCCGTCCCGAGGCCGCCCGCGATGTGGGGAGGAAACTCCCATCCGAACATCAGTACTCTCATTTCGCGTCCTCCTTATTCTTGTTCATCCTGTAGTCGACCGCGAGGAGGGCCGCCGTGCTGAGCGCCGAAGCGATTGCTCCGTGCGGCTCCTGCGGGGGATCTCCGTCGTAGAGTTCACTGAAGGCACCCACACCATGTTTGCCGAGGTCCTGGAAGAAGCCTTCGCAGAGCCACTCGGCCTTTTTCCAGAAGCCGGGGCCGTTGAGCCTGAAGCCCAGGTCCACGTAGTACTGGAGAAGCCAGGGGCGCGTGCTGCCCTGATGGTAGGCGAGGTCACGCTCGATCTGAGACCCTTCGTAGACGCCCTTGTACTTGACGTCGCGGGGGCTCAGAGTGCGGATGCCGCGGCCGGTTTCGAGTTCGGCCGCCACCGCGCGGAAGATCTGGCGGTGCAGCATCTCGTCCACCGGCGAGTATTTTACCCAGATTGCGAACATCTGGTTGGGGCGCATGTCGAGGTTCTGGCCGTAGCCGTCCACGTAGTCCGCCAGGATGCCCCGCTCTTCGTTCCAGAACGTCTTCTGGAAGTTGGCGAGGATGAGGTCGCGGATGGGGGCCCATTCCTTGATGAAGGCCTTGCCGCCGTATTTGCCTTCCATTTCGAGCGCGAAGCAGATGCTGTTGTACCAGAAGGCGTTGGTCTCGACCTGATAGCCCGGGCGCTCCGTTACGGGGACGCCGTTGATGTAGGCGTTCATCCAGGTGAGCGCCACCTTGTCGGCCTGCGCCCAGAGGAGTCCGTTGGGATGCATTGCCACCTCGCGGCGGACGCCGGGCAGATAGCTTGCGATTATCTTCTTGACCGTCGGGCCGTACTTTTTCCAGACGGCCTCGGGGTCCGCGCCGTATTCGATATATGCCTGAAGTGCGCTGGCGAGGTACAGCGGAGCCTCCACCTGGGTGGTGCGGCGCAGCAGGCGTTCCTGCTCGTCCGCGATGAGGTTGTCCAGAATCTCCTCGAACTCCGCCTTGTTGCCCGAGGCGTAGAGCGTGAGCCCCGGCAGGGCCAGGAGCGTCTCGCGCAGGAGCCCGGTGAACATCCAGGAGAAGCCGGCGGTAATGCGCTTGCGACCGTTGTGGTTGCAGATGAAGAGGTCCGCCCAGAGAGCCAGCTGGTCGCGCGACGAACTGATGCTCGGAGTTTTGGCGAGGGTGCTTTCGAAGAGCTTTGCGAGCCCTGCGGGCTTTTCTTCGTAGAGCGATGCCGACAGCACTACGCTCTGCCCCTGTTCGAGCGTGAGCGAGAACTGGCCGGGGACCAGCAGGTCCTCGCGGCAGTCGAATCCGCGGCGGTATTCGTCGGAATAGGTGATTCCGTAGTACCAGGCGGGGTTGTGGCTGTAGACAGCCTTTTTCGAAAGCTGCAGCACCAGGTTGGGGAAGCCTGCGTACATGCAGAACTGTGCGCCACCCGGCACCGGCACGTAATCCGTGTTGGCCTCGTCGTTCTGCGAGGTCAGCGCATGGATATTGCGGAAAGCGAGGAAAGGCTTGAGCTGGAGCTCAACCTTGGAAGGCGAGGACAGCAGCTCATACTTGATGAGCGCCTGGTCCTTGCCGGGAACCAGCAGCAGCGACTTGCGGAAAAGAATCTCGCCCACCTTGTAGGTGATGGCGGGAGCGGGATCCGATTCGAAATCGACCACATATTTGTGGCCGCGCGGGTCGTAGACGTTGCCGTAGTTGTGGATGCCCAGATGGAACTGCTTGCCGTCCACCACGAAGGTTTCGTCCACTGCCGAAAGCAGCAGGAACTTATCCCCTCCGAAACGGTCGAGAGTCACTGCCATCAGGCCGTGGTAGCGGCGAGTGTTGCAGGAGACTATCGTCGTGTTGGCGTAAGCGCCCGTCTTGTTGGCAAAAATAACCTCTCTCTTAAGCGAGTAGGACAGGTTAACGAGTTCCGCTTTATTAAATTTCAAAAAAGCCATAGTCTACTTTTAGTCTTTCAATCTTGTCTCAACACAAGCGCGCAGCGCGCGGGCAGGTACAACCGCAATTCCCCCTCTACCACCGTATGCCTTTCCCCCGACTTCAGCCGGGCGAAGCCGCCGAAACGCGGCTCGTCCGTATCGAGCGCAAGCACATAATCTCCCCCGGGTGCGGCAAATCCGTAATTCTCGTACGAATCCACCGGATTGAAGTTAAACGCAAAGATACAATTTTTCCGTAGGAAAACCAGTATTTTTTTCTCTTCGTCGGCGCGCAGCAGCACCGGTGCCTCCGAGAGAACGTCGCCGTCGCGGAGCAGATGCACCATCGCCGCGTCGAATTCCTGCAGGCCGCCGTAACGCAGCAGGCCGTTGTCCGCCAGCGACCACTGGCGCCTCGCATACTTGTAGCTCCAGCCGTTGCCCTCGCGGGGGAAATCTATCCACTCGGGATGGCCGAACTCGTTGCCCATGAAGGTCAGATAGCCGTCGCCCGCGGTCGCCGCCGTCACCAGGCGAATCATCTTATGCAGGGCTATTCCCCTGTCTACCAGCAGGTTGGACGAGGCTTTGTCCATGCTCCAGTACATCTCCTTGTCGATGAGGCGGAAGATTATGGTCTTATCGCCCACCAGCGCCTGGTCGTGGCACTCGGCGTAGCTCACCACCTTCTCGTCAACGCGCTTGCGGGTGAGTTCGAACCATATCTCGCCAGGGCTCCACTGCTCGTCGCCCTTCTCCTTGATCCACTTTATCCAGTGGTCCGCCACACCCATCGCCATGCGGAAGTCGAATCCCACTCCCCCTGCTTCGAAGGGAGCCGCCAGCCCGGCCATGCCGCTGACGTCCTCCGCGATGGTTATCGCGTCCGGCTTGATGCTGTGGATGAGTATATTGGCCAGCGCAAGATAGCTTACCGCGTTTTCGTCCACACCGGGGCCGAAATAGAGGCTGTAGTCGCCGAAGTCCGTGCCCAGGCCGTGGTCCCAGTAGAGCATGCTGGTGACTCCGTCGAAGCGGAAGCCGTCCAGATGATACTCTTCCATCCAGAATTTGCAGTTGCTCAGCAGGAAGTATTTGACCTCGTCCTTGCCGTAATCGAAGCAGCGCGAACCCCATGCGGGATGATGGCCGGCGTCGCCCTTGTAGAAGTACAGGTCTTCGCGGCCGTCGAAGCGGCCCAGGCCTTCGTCTTCGTTGGAAACTGAGTGGGAGTGGACTATGTCCATTATCACCGCTATCCCCATTCCGTGGGCCTCGTCCACCAGTTTCTTAAACTCCTCCGGGGTGCCGAAGCGGGAGCTCAGCGCGAAGAAGTTGCTCACCTGATATCCGAACGATCCGTAGTACGGATGTTCCTGCAGGGCCATTATCTGCAATACGTTGTAGCCCAGCTTTTTAACCCTCGGCAGCACGTTCTTGCGGAACTCTTCGAAGGTGCCCACCTTCTCCTGCTCAGTAGCCATGCCGATGTGGCATTCGTAGATGAACGGAGTTCTGCCGGCGGTGGCTTCGGGGTTCTTCCAAACGTAGGGTTTGTCGGGGGCCCAGACCTGCGCGGCGAAGACTTTGGTGTCGGGGTCCTGCACCACGCGGGTGACGTAGGCGGGCAGGCGCTCGGCGCCGCCGCCCGGCCATTCGATAAAGAGCTTGTAGAGTTCGCCGTGCCGCAGGAACATCGCCGGCACCCGTATCTCCCAGTTGCCGTCGCCCAGTGGACTCAGCGCCCACGCTGCGGTGCGCTTCCAGTTGTTGAAGTCGCCAATCAGGTATATTCTCGTGGCGTTCGGGGCCCATTCGCGCAGCACCCAGCCTTCGGCGTCCTTGTGCAAGCCGTAGTACAGGTGATTATTGACCGCCTTGACCAGCGCACTGCCCAATCGCAGCCTGCAGTTTTGCCCCTGGCGGAGTTCGTCCTTCGGACTCACCCCACCATCGCCTTCCGGCGACTGTCCCCCCGCTATCGAACCGCGGGTGTTACGTCCGCCAGAGGCAAAACTGACCGCTGCGTCGGCATCATCACCGGTCATGCCGGTCAGTTTGTTCAGGTCGGCCAGAATGCGCTCGTGGCGGGCGTCGATGGCGTCCTTCCACGGCTCCAGCCAGGGGTCTGTTTCGTATATCTTCTGCATAATCTCTTTTTCTGTTGATACTGTGCATTGTTTCCTGCACAGTATCGTCAATTTAGGTGCATTTTTGCTGATACTGTGCATCAGTTTTTGCGCAGTATCAGCAGTACGGCAGGTTTAGGCGTCAATGGCCGACAACCGATCCTCCGCTGTGCGAAGGTATTCGCGGCAGGCCTTTATGAGTTCGTCGGCGCGCTTCACCTTGGCGTCGATGTCGTCCAGGGCCGTCGCCGGATCCTCCACCGCCTTCAGGATTGCTTCCAGTTCCGCCTGCGCGGCTGCATAGTCAAATTTCGTGGCATCTATCATATTGTAAATCAATATTTTATCGATTTCTTCTGTACCGTTTTCTGGGTAGAAGGTTTTCGTATTTAATTATCATTCAGCACCTTAGCCGCCACGCTACCGTCGGCGAAGACCAGGCGGAGAGTGTCGCCGGGGGTGGCCTGCGAGGCCGAGCGGATTACGCGGCCGGCGCTGTCGGTCACCAGTGCGAACCCACGTTCGAGCACCCTGCGGGGGTCGGCCGAGTGGATGCGGCTTTCGAGCAGGTCTACCGCCGACGAAGCTGCGGCAAGGCGTGCGGCCACCGCGCTTTTGAGAGCTGCTGCCATGCGGTCCACCTTCGATTTTTCGGCGGCAATCCTGCCGGATGCGGCCAGGCGCAGGCGCGAGGCCGCGGCGCTCAGCTTTTCGTCTTCCGCTGCCACCGCGTCGATAAAGTAGTCGGCCAGGGCTGTCGGGGTCTTAACGTAGTCGTATGCCACCATATCCGCAACGTGGTAGTCGCGGTCGTGGCCGATGGCGGTCAGCACCGGGATGGGGCAGGTGGCGATGGCCACCGCGAGGGTGTAGTCGTCGAAGCACACCAAATCCAGCGGCGACCCGCCTCCGCGCAGGATCAGGATTGCGTCGTAGCCCCCGGCCGGCTTTGCGCCGACAAACGTCTCGCTATCGCTCGACCCCACAACATTCCCCCCTCTTATTACCGGGGCCCCCGAAAATTCTCCGATTTTTGGGGTAGGTACGAGGGTGGCACAGTTTGCTGGGGCAAACCGGCCGGTGGCATCCGATATTGCTTCGCAAATCGACGCCGCCGCATCTTCACCCTGCATAGCGGCTTCGAACAATTCAACTTTGAATTTAAAGCCGTAGGGGTTGGAGTCGAGGTGGCGGCAGAAGTCGCCGAAGCCGGCGGCGGTGCGGGAGGATATCACCGCAAGGGAAAAAGGAAGCGGCGGGAAGTCGAGGCGCTTCTGCATCTCCATATAACCTTCTTTTTCAAGCAGTTCGATGGTTTTGCGCTTCTCCAGCTCGGCCGCTCCGAGGGTGAACTGCGGCTCCAGGTCGTCGATTACCAGCGTGAGGCCGTAGAGCTCGCTGTAGCTCGCCTGCACGCGCGCAAGAATCTGCATTCCTGCCGCAAGATCGCTGCCGGTCGCTTCGCGGAAAGCCGCCCTCACCAGGGCGTAGACTCCCCTCCAGATTACCGCCCGCGCCTTGGCCACCACGCGCCCGTCTTCGCTCTGGCAGAGCTCCAGATAGCAGTGGCCGTTCGGCTTGGCCTGCACCGAGGCGATCTCCGCCCGCACCCAGAGCTTTTCGGGAACGGCGTTTTCTACACCGTCCCGGATAATCTCCTGTAATTCAAGCAGGCTTATGTCGCTCGATTCGGCCATGGCATCTCTACAAAATTACGAAATTTTCGCAGATTTTGTTTAAGTTTGCGTACAATCGATGACCAACGTTTACGACATACGCCTGGAATCCGCCGAGAGCATGGTTGCTGCCATTCACGAGCTCGGGATCGTGCCATTTTTCAAGAGCCCTGTGCCGGGGTATTCCATCCAGGAGATGACCACGCCCGACCATTGGTTCGACAGTTCGGACGACCTGGGCCCGTGGGACTGGAAGATCGAGGCGGTGCAGAGCGGCGACATAGCCTACGGGAAGTTCCTCAACGGGGGCAAGGCCGGGTTCGCCACCGTGGAGTGGTATGCGCACCTTCTCAATTGGCGCAGAAGTCTGGACAAATACCGCCCCGATGCCAACGAGTTTCGCATTCTGGACGTCTTGCGGCAGGCAGGCGATATCGGCAGTAAGGAAATCCGGCAGTTGCTGGGGGTGAAGAAGGGGCCGGCCGACAATGTGGTGGCGAAGATGTCGCAGAAAACGCTGCTGCTGGTGGGCGACATCCGGCGCGTCTACAAGGGGCCAACGCTCTCGTATCAAGGGTGGCAGACCTGCAGCTTCTGCACGCCGGAAGCGTTGTTTGGCGGAGAGATTGCCGGGGAGGCCGGCCCTTCGACTACTTCGGCAGGCTCAGCAACCGGCTCAGGGACCGTCGGGCGGAAGGTCTTCTTCGGAGGCTTCAGTCCGTTCAGCGACGAGAATCCGCTGGAAGTCGGATGCTCCCCGGAAGAATCCCGCGCCCGACTGGCGGAACGCATCAAAACGATTGCCCCCAGCGCCTCGGATAAAGCTATCGCCAAACTTCTGGATTAAACGTTTTTGTTAACTTCTTCTCTATCAACACTTTACGCAAAATCGATGCTCCAAAACAGAGCATCGATTTTCAATAAATCCCTGCAAATCAAATAGTTAACAAAAACGCTTTTCCGCTATGTAAAGCCGGCAGATGCCAAGGGATAGGGCGCGATGGCGGCAGGAGCGAAAACCGGCTTTTTCCAGGGTGGCGAGCCATTCGCGCTTGCCGGGGAAGGCCAGCACAGAGGCGGGCAGATACTCGTAAGCGCCGCGGTTGCCGGACATCCTGCCTCCGAGAAGGGGAAGAATCCGGGTAAAATAGATGCGGTACAGCCAGGCGACAGGCCGGCACGAGGGCACTCCGAGCTCCAGCATGATAAAGCGGCCGCCGGGCTTGAGCACCCGCAGAATCTCCGCAAGGCAGCGCTCGCGGTCCTCGAAATTCCGCACCCCGAAAGCGACCGTCACGGCGTCGAACGAGCCGTCGGCGAATCGCAGCGAAGCGCAGTCGCCTTCCTCCGCCGAAATACATCCCTCCAGCCCTGCTTCCGAGACTTTGCGCTCCATCACCGCCAGCATTCCGGTGGAGATATCGGCGCCCGTAAGATGGAAAGATGCCCCACACTCGCGAGTCTGACGGCGGGCCCTTTTCGCCAGATACTTTGCCGCCGCAATGCAGAAATCCCCCGTGCCGCAAGCAATATCCAGCACCCGATAGTCCGCCGGGCCCGTCGCCGAACCAGCCTCAACCGCCTTCGGCAACTCCCTCAACGCCCGGCGTCGCCAGCACTTGTCGATGCCCAGCGAGCCAAGGTGATTGAAGGCATCGTACTCGGGCGCGATGTCATCGAACATTTTGCGTATCTGTTCCTTCTTGGGCATAGGCTATGGCACAGGGTCGTAACCGCTTCCTCCGCCTGGACGGCAGCGCAGTATCCGCTTGAAACTCAGCCAGAAACCCTTGAACGGGCCGTATTTGCGGAAGGCCTCCAGCGCGTATTGCGAGCAGGTGGGCGTAAAGCGGCAGCTCGGGGGCGTGAGCGGCGAAATGCAGACCTGGTAGAAGCGGATCAGCAGGACAAACGGGAAGATGAGTATTTTCCTGAGCAGCCCCACGTCAGAAAAGATATGCGCAGAAGCCCAGCGAAGCCAGCACCGACAGCGCGAAAGTGCTCATCACCAGCAGCGGCAGGGCGGCGTCCAGGCTGCGTCCGGTGCGGGTCCAGACCATGCGTAGATGGAGGATAAAGAGCGGCAGCACCGCAAAGTAAATCCAGTGCTTCCAGTCCACGAAGCGCAGCGCGCAGTAGGCGATCATACTCAGCCAGCCAAGGCAAATGAGCACCGTCTGGTAGATGCGCGCCCTGTGAACTCCGAGGCGGATAGCGACCGTGCGGCGGTTGGGCGCATCGGAAGCCATATCGCGTATGTTATTGACATTCAGAACTCCTACGCTGAAGAAGCCGATTGCCGCTGCGGGCAGAAGCAGCTTCCAGCCGAGCAGGGTGTGCGCGCAGACAAAATATGAGCCCGTGACGCTTACTATCCCAAAGAAGATAAAGACGTAGAGGTCCCCCAGCCCGCGATAGCCGTAGGGGTTGCGGCCGAGCGTGTAGCGCATCGCGGCAGTAATTGCGCAGGCGCCCAGAAGCAGCATGCAGATGCTCTCGAGGCACAGGAATGTGCCGAAGGAGAGATGAATCATTGCCGCCCCGGAGATGCAGCAGGCGATAACCGCGCCTGCGATGAGGTCCTTCATCCCGCCAATGGAGAGCTCGCCGCCGTTGAGCCCGTAAGCGGGGCCTACACGCTCGGCGGTGTCCGTGCCGTGAAGCACGTCGCCAAGCTCGTTGCAAAGGTTGGAAAGAATCTGGAGGCAGACGGTAGTGACGCAAACCAGCACCACCACCCGGGGGTTCACCTGGAAGTCTGCCACCGCCAGCATCGAACCCAGTATTACTCCCGCCAGCGAGAGCGGCAGAGTGCGCAGACGCATAGACGAAACAGCAGCGGAAAATTTACTCATTTTCAGTCGGTTACACTCAGTTCCGGCTCGCCGTCGCGAACCAGCACAATGGAGAATTCATAAAGCAGATACAGCGGCAGGAACACCACCATAAGCGTAAATGGATCACCAGTCGGAGTTATGATGGCGGCCAGCACCAGAAGCACCACGACCGCGTGCTTGCGGTACTTCCGGAGGAAGGGCTTGCGGAGCACGCCAAGCTGCGACAGCAGCCACGCAAGCATCGGCATCTCGAAGACAAGACCCATTATAAAAATCATCATCAGGAATATGCCCATATAGGAATTGAGCGATATCTGATTGACAATTTCCTGCGAAACCTGATACTGCGTGAGGAACTTGAAGATGATGGGAAAAACGATCAGGTATCCCACCGCGCAACCCAGGTAAAACAACACGGTTCCGCCCACGAACGCACCCTTAACCCCCTTGATTTCCTGGGGATAGAGGGCCGGCTTCACAAACACCCATATCTGGTACATCAGGTAAGGGAAAGTGAGCACCAGCGCTATCCAGAGAGAGGTGGTGATGTGCGTCATAAACTGCGACGCGACGTTGATATTTATTATGTTGACGTCGCTCCCCTCACCATACATGAAGGCGAACCACTTATAGACGAAAAAATCGGCATGCGCCGGGCCCAGTATCCAGGTATCAAAAACATTAGGCAGGGCGACAAAGCACCCCACCAAAGCAATAAAAAGGACTATTACTACACGGAGAAGGCACCATCTGAGCGCTTCCAGATGGTCCCAGAAGGACATTTCCTCCATTATTTCTGATAGTTATCCTTGTCGGAATCCTCGGCTGCCTTGTTGATTTCCTCCTCAACCTCGTTCATTCCCTTCTTGAAGCTCTTGACGCCCTTGCCGATTCCGTGCATAAGCTCGGGAATCTTCTTGCCGCCGAAAAGAAGGAGCACTATGAAGGCGATAATCAGGATTTCCCACACGCCGAGATTCTGAAAAAGTAAAAGAGATTTCATATTCAGTTCGTTATTAATTTCCGCTAATCCCCACAAATATAGCAAAATTCCATAACAATAAAAAAGGCGGAACGCCTCGCGACGTCCCGTCCTTTTGATAAACTGAGAAACTAAACTGATTGGTGAAGATTTCTATTCGCGGGCCATGGGGCGGTTGGGGCCACCCTCACCGGGGCGCTGTCCGCCGGGACGATGTCCCTCGTTTCCGCCGAGACGGCCGATCTGCTGCTTGCGGAAGCTTTCCTCGGCAATGTAGAGCTTGGCGGCCTTGACAGGTCCTACGACCTTAACGAACTGGTCGGAGTAGGCGGCCATCACATCTTTCTTGTCGCCGCGGGCCTTGGTGTACTCTTTCAGGAGCTTTCCGACCTCGTCGTCGGCGGCATTTTCCTTAAGGGCGGTCTTGACGGCCTTCATCTTTTCGCCGACAGCCTTGTTGGCATCCTTAAGTTCGGCCTGAGCCTTGTTGTAGACGGGCCAGAAAACCTGGGCCTCTTCGGGAGTGAGCTCGAGCTGGGAAGTGATGTAAGCTATCTTCTCGGCCTGGAGCCTTTCTTTCTGCTGTTTGCGGAATTCCGCATTCTTGCCGGGCTTTGCGGGAGCCTGGGCGAACGCGCTCAGCACAAATGCTGCAGCTGCGAACATGGCGATAAACTTTTTCATAATAAATGGGATTTAAGGTAAATAATCAATAATCTGGGCAAGGGTCATATCCGAATCGATCAGATACTCGATGATCTCCTGCTCGCTGGCCACGGGCGGCACGGTCTTGCGCAGCACTGCCGTCCCCACCGCCACTATCAGGGCGAAACTCGCCGCAAGGGCGAGGTAGGGAGTCAGCCTGCGAACCGCCGTTCTGCGGGGCTCGCGTGCGGGAATACCCGAGAGCCTGCGCTGCAGGTCCTCGAAGTATCCTTCCGGAACGGAATATGAACTCTTGTTCTTCATAACCGACTGTTTAGATTCCATTGCTTATAAAAGGTTTAATTGTTCTTTGATTTTTTTCTGCGCGATGTGGTAAGATGCCTTCAGGGCGCCCACCGACGTGCCCGTGATTTCCGCAATCTGCTCGTATGGCATCTCCTCGTAATAGCGCATGTGGAATACCGCCCGCTGCTTGTCCGGCAGCTTCGCGATGGCGACGGAGAGTTTGCGCGCCGCCTCGTCGCCGTTGAACCAGGGGTCCCCGCTGACGGTGCGCTCTGCCTGCTCGTCGATGCTCTTGAACTGGAGCATCGCGCGCACGCGCCTTTTACGAAGGAAGGAAAGCGCCTCGTTGGTGGCAATTCGCCATACCCAGGTAGAAACGGCGGACTCGCCCCGGAAATCCGGAAGAGACCGCCATATCTTTACGAATGTGTCCTGAAGTATGTCGTCGGCATCCTCGTGGCTGTTCACGATACCACGGATGTGCCAGTACAACGGTTCGCTGTACTCTCGGACGATGTCGTTGAATTCGCTGTCCTGCATAGAAGTTTCGGTCGCTGCCGCTTCTTATACGGACGCGGAACCGCTGCAAAGGTTTATTTGCGCGCGATGGCTTTTTTCGCCGCTGCCGCGATATGGGCGGCGTCGAGTCCGTAGTACTGCATGAGCTCGGCGGGAGTGCCGCTCTGGCCGAAACGGTCGCCGCCGTTCACGAACTCTATCGGGGCGGGAGCCTGGGCAGCGAGGGCGCTGGCAATGGCTTCGCCGAGTCCGCCGTAGGCGTTATGCTCCTCCGCTACCACCACCGCGCCGGTCTTAGCGACGGAAGCGACGATGGCTTTTTCGTCCAGCGGCTTGACGGTGGCTACATTGAGCACCGCTGCGCTGATGCCTTCGGCCTCGAGGGCCTCGGCCGCCTGGAGGGCCTCCCACACGAGATGTCCGTTGGCGATGAGGGTGACGTCGCTGCCGGGGTTGATCTCATATACCTTGCCTATCTCGAAGGGCTCCGCCGGGTCGGTGAAGTTGGGCACGCTCGGGCGGCCGAAACGCAGGTAGACCGGGCCGACGAACTTGGCAGCGGCCTTTGTTGCCTGCACCGTCTGGTTGTAGTCGCAGGGCACCAGCACCGTCATTCCGGGAAGGGCGCGCATAAGGGCGACATCTTCCATGGTCTGGTGAGTTGCGCCGTCCTCTCCGAGGGTGATTCCCGCATGGGAAGACGCAAGTTTGACGTTGGTATGGCCATATGCCACCTCCTGGCGCACCTGGTCGTATACGCGGCCTGTGATAAATTCCGCGAAGGAGCCGCAGAAGGGCACCTTGCCGGTGAGGGCGAGACCCGCGGCGACGCCCACCATATTGGCTTCGGCAATGCCGCATTCGATGAACCTTTCGGGGAATTCAGCCGCAAAGGCATCCATCTTAAGGGAACCCTTGAGGTCGGCGGCGAGGGCTACCACGTTGGCATCGGCCCTGCCCGCTTCGAGGAGACCCGCGCCGAATCCGCTGCGGGTGTCTTTCTTTCCGGTATCGATATATTTCTTCATACTAATAGTCTCCCAAAGTTTCTTTAAGCTGGGCAAGGGCGGCCTCGCACTGCTCTGCGCTGGGGGCCTTGCCGTGCCACGAATGAGAACCGGCCATAAAGTCCACGCCGTGGCCCATCTCGGTGTGGAAGAGTATCATCTTGGGCTTGCCGTTCTGCTTGCGGGCAAGTTTGAAGGCGCTCAGGATGCTCTCGAAGTCGTGTCCGTCCGCCTCGATGACGTCCCAGCCGAAAGCGAGCCACTTTTCGCCCAGCTCGCCGATGCCGGTGACGCTCTCGATAGGGCCGTCGATCTGCATGCCGTTCCAGTCGGTCATGGCCACGAGGTTGTCGAGCTTGTGGTGAAGGGCGAACATCGCCGCTTCCCAAACCTGACCTTCCTCGCACTCGCCGTCGCCAAGCAGCGTAAACACTCGCTCGGGCTCTCTGCTCATCTTTTTGCTGAGGGCGATGCCTGCGGCGGCGGAAAGTCCCTGCCCGAGGGAGCCGGAGGGTTGGAAGACGCCGTCGATGTACCCGACGGCGGGATGTCCCTGGAGCTTGGTGCCGAACTTACGCAGAGTGCCCATCAGCTCGGGTTTGAAGTAGCCCGCGCGCGCCAGCACCGAGTAATACACCGGAGCCAGATGCCCGGCCGACAGGATGAATGCGTCCTGTCCCTTGGCATCGCGCCGCCACGTGGCGGGATCTTGTTTCATCTCATCGAAAAACAGAGCGGTAAGGATGTCCGTACTGCTCAGAGAGCCCCCCGGATGGCCGGATTTTGCCGCGCTCACCATACGCACGATGTCGCGCCGGACCTGGGAAGCAATGTCCTGAAGTTCCTGTACAGTTTTCATATGTACAAATATAATAAAAATCAGTGAACTATACCCTTCGGCTTGTCAAGGTTGCGGCCGAGGTTAAAGTGCTGGTTGTCGGGCAGCTCGATGTCCGTGCGGGCTGCGCCTTTGCGCATGAGGGCCTTGAGTTCAGGCAGATAATGCTGATAGATGCCGCGGGGCGTGGTGCCTTTGTCCTTGCAGATGCTGGCGGCCATTCCGACCACTTCTCCCATCATGCCGCAGGTGCGCATCAGGCGTGTGGAGCCGAAGGCCACGTGCGTGGCCGAGATGTCGCGACCGGCCATAAACAGATTGTCGACATTGCGTGAATACAGGCACCTGTAAGGGACTGCGTAGCGATAAATCAGATTGTTCTTAGTGGCGGCCTTGAATTCGTTCCCGGGGAAGTTGGCGGTGTTCGCGGGATCCGGGAAGTGCAGGTCGAAGTGCCAGGTGGTAGTGAAGGATGCGTCCTCGTGGAAAACCTGCTTGTCCACATCGTCCTGCTTGAGAACATAGTCGCCGAGGAGCCTGCGCGATTCTCGCCTGCCGGCCACATAGGCCACCCAGCCTAGGGAGCGCTTTGCGCAATCGGCCTTCTTGGAGTAATGGTTTTTGAGGAAGCTCCAGTTGGAGTAGACCACCAGCAGGCCGTAGTCGCGGATGCGCTCGGCATCGTGAATCTGGTCGAGATTGAGCCCGGTTTCCCAGGTCCACTCGCCCATCAGCACCTTCTCGCTGTTGGCTTCGTTGAACTTTACGCCGTATTCGAATTCGGGAAAAGTCGATTTCTTTGCGTCCTCGACGCTGTACCACTGCACGGATGCACCCATAGTCATCTTGTCGCCCTTTTCGGGGGCAAGGGCTTCACCATACTCGTCGCGGCCCTCGCGGCCCATCATAAAGTCGGCGCCAGCGAGGAACCCGAGGTTGCCGTCGCCAGTGCAGTCGGCAAAAACCGGCGCCTTGAGGCGGAGCTCTTCGCCGGATTCGATGTTACGTATAACCACCGAGGCGATTCTGCTGCCGTCCATTTCGACGCTCACCGCCCTGAAGCAGGGCAGATATGTGAGGCCTTCCTGGCCCTGCAGGAAGGCTATCTTCTTATCATCCTCATAGTTGGCCGCCGGCTGGGCATTGCCTTCCTTGGAATGGCCGAACTCGCGGAGCATCCTGCCCAGCGCCGGGTAGGGCTCCTGCTCGATGTAGGCCCCAAGGTGCACGCGTATCTCCGAAGAATTGTTGCCTCCGGGCACCGGCCGGTCGTTCACCAGCGCCACCTTGCAGCCGAAACGGGCTGCGGACACGGCGGCGCACATTCCCGCGACGCCTCCTCCTATCACCACAAAATCATATTCTCCGCCGTCGGCGGGTTCAGTGGGCAGGGCTCCGTGGGAACGGCGGAAGGCTTCCAGCGCGGCCACATCTTCCGGAGGCACCGCGCCCGCATCCTGGCTCAGCCAGAGCGCATCGCAGCGCCCGTCGAATCCTGTTTGGTCGCTCAGCGCCAGCTTGCAGCTTCCCGCCTTGAGCTTCGCGCTACCGGCATATTGCCAGCACCATTTGTCGCCTTCGGTGCCGAGGGTGGCTTTGAGCGCCTTGCCGTTAAGCTTTACCTTGAACGCTCCGGGGCCTTTGGCTGCCGTCCAGGGGGCGGTCCAGTTGTAGGAGCGCACCCACACATGCCATACTCCAGCCGTGGGAATCTCCACCTGGGTGGTCGCATCGGCCACGGGCTTGCCCATGCCGTGCGCTATCAGGTAGGGAGAACCCATAAGGTCCATGAACTGCTGGTCCACCGACCATCCGCCCTTGGCCGAGAAGTTTTCGGCCTCGACGAAAATGCCCTGCGCATTCATCTGGCCCGCCAGAAGAACCGCAGCAACGAACAGGAGTATCTTTTTCATAACTAATCGAGTTTGAGCACCGCCATAAACGCGGATTGGGGGACTTGAACCTTACCAATCTGGCGCATCCGCTTCTTGCCTTCCTTCTGCTTCTCGAGCAGCTTGCGCTTGCGGGTGACATCGCCGCCGTAGCATTTGGCCGTGACGTCCTTGCGCACCTGCTTGACGGTTTCGCGGGCGATGATTTTGCCGCCGATTGCAGCCTGGATGGGGATGTCGAACTGCTGGCGCGGGATGAGGTCCTTAAGCTTGACGCACATCTTGCGACCGAAGTCGTAGGCATTGTCCTCGTGGATGAGGGTGGAGAGGGCGTCGGCCGGCTCGCCGTTCAGCAGGATGTCGAGCTTCACGAGCCTTGCCGGGCGGTAACCCGTGATGTGGTAGTCGAACGAAGCGTAGCCTTTGGAGATGCTCTTGAGCTTGTCGTAGAAGTCGAAGACTATCTCCGAGAGCGGCATGTCGTAGTTGAGCTCCACACGGTCGGCGGTGATGTAATGCTGGCTCACGAGGGTGCCGCGCTTATCCAGGCAGAGCTTCATCACCGGGCCGAAGAATTCTGCCTTGGAGATAATCTGGGCACGGATGAAAGGCTCCTCGATGCGGCTGATGCAGGTGGGCGACGGCAGGCCCGAGGGGTTGTGCACATCGATTACCTCGCCCTGCATAGTGTAAACTTTATAGGATACGTTGGGCACGGTGGTCACAACGTCCATATCGAACTCGCGGAAGAGGCGCTCCTGCACGATTTCCAAATGAAGAAGACCGAGGAACCCGCAACGGAAACCGCTTCCCAGGGCCAGCGAGCTTTCCGGTTCGTAGACGAAGGAAGCGTCGTTCAGCTGGAACTTCTCCAGCACGGCGCGCAGTTCCTCGAACTTGTCGGCCTGCACGGGGTACATACCGGCGAACACCATCGGCTTGACCTCCTCGAACCCTGCGATGGCTTCGCTGCAGGGGTTTTCGGCGCCGGTTATAGTATCACCCACCTTGACTTCGGCCGCGCTCTTGATGCCCGAAATGATATATCCCACATCGCCGCAGCCAATCTCCTTCGTGGGCATCAGTTTCATCTTGAGGATGCCCACCTCGTCGGCCTCGTATTCCATGCCGGTGGCGAAGAACTTGACCTTCTGCCCGCTGCGGATGCTGCCGTTCTTGACTTTGAAGTAGGCAATCACCCCGCGGAAGGGGTTGAAGACAGAGTCGAAAATGAGGGCCTGCAGCGGGGCGTCGGGGTCGCCCTTCGGGGCGGGAACCTTGTCGACGATGGCGTCGAGGACGGCCTGGACGCCTTCGCCCGTGCGGGCCGATACCCGCAGCACGTCCTCCGGGTCACAGCCGAGCAGGTCGCACACCTGGTCGGTCACCAGTTCCGGCTGGGCGGAGTCCATGTCGATCTTGTTCAGCACGGGGATAATCTCCAGGCCATGGTCCACGGCCTGGTAGAGGTTGGAAATCGTCTGGGCCTGGATGCCCTGCGACGCGTCCACGACCAGCAGCGCGCCCTCGCAGGAGGCGATGGAACGCGATACCTCATAGCAGAAGTCCACGTGCCCGGGAGTGTCGATCAGGTTGAGGCGATAGGTCTCGCCGCCGCGCTGGTACTCCATCTGGATGGCGTGGCTCTTGATCGTGAT
>JAFZWD010000037.1 GCA_017617495.1 Bacteroidales bacterium | reverse complement strand
GCTGGAACACCTCCTTTTTGGAGCGAGATTCCGACGCAGGTGACGCTCGCGGTCTGTGAGTCGCAAGGCAAACAAGTCCTCGGAAACTGCTGTACTTTCTTCCTATATTTATATATAGTCTCTTAGCTCAGTTGGTTAGAGCGCCACACTGATAATGTGGAGGTCCGCGGTTCAACTCCGCGAGGGACTACATTTTTTCGTTTATGGGGGTATAGCTCAGCTGGTAGAGCACATGCTTTGCAAGCATGGGGTCAGGAGTTCGAATCTCCTTATCTCCACCCGATGCAATCGAATTGCAGACGCCGCACGCAAGTGCGGCATTTTTGTTTTAGGGCAGTCCCGTTGCAAGCTAGCTTGCATAAGGATCTGCCCTAAAATAAAAACACAGAGACTCCGTCTCATCTGCAATTAGATTGCTGGTGGAGATTAGGAGAGGAGGCCCGGCTCTGCCGGGGCTAATCTCCCAATTCATTTCCTCCAGGTTGTGAAAAGGTTGTGATTTTCACAATAATATACTTTACACAAACTGGACTTTTCTCAGTTGTTCCTTCCTGTTTAGCCACTCTTTTAATGCCGGGAGGTCATCCGTCACGACAGACCAGACAGTCCTGAAATTGACTGCGTAATAGTCGTGCACTAGAACGTGCCGGAGACCTTCTATGGCCATCCAGTCAATATCACTGTGAGAAGCGACGAACTCACGGGACAGTTTATAGGCACATTCTCCTATACACTGCAGATTGTATGCTACAGCATGACATAGAATCTTGTTGTCAGCAAACTGGTCATATGTTTTGGTATCCTTGACAAATTCTTCGATATTGGCGATTGCCTCCATCATCAAACGCAGCCGTTCCGGATCGTTAATTCCTTCTCTCATATATTAAATATTTATCCCTGTCAGCGCTGTGTCTCGCAAAGTCTTTCAGGAAGCCGTCTTCGACCAAATCGATTATGCGTCCGGACAACTTTTCCATATCTAGTTTCCAGCGTATTATTTTCAACAATGACACATTCGCCTGTGAGTCATAAGAAACCAGAATATCCAAATCACTGCTTGCGGTTTCTTCGCACCGCGCAAACGAGCCAAATACCCAGGCTTTTGTTATGGGAACCGTGGTCAAGTAGTCCTGTATCTTTGTAAACATCGAAATCCTCTCCTTGTTCAAGGCAGCTACGCACTGCTCCAATTCGTTGGAAACACCCCTCCGGGCAGCATACCTGGAGAGGCGATTCCGGTTAACCTGATATACATCGAATGCCCGCTGGAATTGTTTTACGGCAGATGTCGAATCATTGATAATTGAATCCACCAACTCTTTTTCTAATGACGGCACGGTGACCCCCTCCTTGGTGAGTAGCGGAGCTTCCGAAACCAGGGGGCCGACAATAACATATCCATCCAAAGCAACCGGCAGTTTATCTGCATCTTTCTTGCTGATAACCTTCGGGGTATACTCCAACAAGGCTGTCATCACTCGTGTGATATCCTCGCGACTTACCTCAACGAACATATTTCTGCCCTGCTCCGAAACACAATTATGAACACCAACGCACTTGTCGATGAGAAATTTGTTCAACTCTATCAGTCGAGGAGACAACTCTATCGAATACTTCGTTTTTACCTCCGTCGAAAATCTTCCCCGGCCCACGGCCACTATCCTCCCCGCCTTCACCAACGAACGTATCCTGGCATACACCGTCTGCTTCGGCTCATCAGGATACGCCGCAAAGAAGTCCGTCATGGTAAGCAGCCCATCGCGATCCAGCAGTGTTTCCATCTTTTCAGATATGACTCTTCTCCGTCCCATAACGCCACAAATATAATCATAATTCGGCAATAATACCACTATAATTGCCGTTTTATCACATATAATAATCACTAGAATTTTATCGTTATCAAGTGTATCAGCATGGCCGCAGTGGGGACAGAGACCGGAATGGAAATGACTGGTAATGAGTACTATATGGTTTGGTCTGTGTTCCAAAAAGGACAGAGATCCGGGGGCAGGAGATTGCCACTAGGGCCCTCGCTATCAAAAATTTGCAATTCTCACGGTGTGGGCGTATCTTTGCGGTATGAAGTATATGGTTATTGCTGGGTATGCTTCGCCGGAGATGCAGTGTGTGCTGCTGGAAAACGGCGGAGATATCTGTATTTTAAGCGGAACGGGCAACGAAAGCATCGGAATGTCTTCGGGCGGAGCCCTGACCGACGATGATTTCAATTGATGGAGGGCGGAGTATGAAGAAGAGAATTCTTATCGCTGTTGCGATGATAGCCCTCCCGCTGCTCTCCTGCACCAAGGAGGCGCACGTGGCCCCCGAGCAGGAGCCGGAAGCGGCGCCGGTAGAGGCGCCTGCCGACGGGCAGACCGTGGTGTTTGCCGCCAGCACCGACAGCCCTACCAGGACGTACATGTCCCAGGACGGCGAAGTCTACCGAGTGCTGTGGTCGGCCGGGGATGTCATCAATGTTAACGGGACCAATCTTACCCTGCAATCCGAGAATCAGCCCGACGGCTACGGCCCAGGCTGCGCAAAAGGCCTTTTCCAGGGCTACAACCCTTCGGTGAACGGTACCGGGCCAAAATACAAGGCAATATATCCCGCTTCACTTAGGGATAAGTACGGCTATTACAATCTGCCTACCGAGCAGACTTATGTGGCCGGAGGCATTGCGGAATTCCCGATGTATGCCGAGGCGGACGAAGCCAGCCTCTCCTTCCGCAATCTCTGCGGTATCATCTGCATCAGCCTGAAAGGCGAAAAGAGTGTATCCTCCATATCCCTCGCCGACAAGAGCGCCGAGCCGGTGGCTCTGAGCGGACGCTTCACCGTATCCGGGAATGCCGCCGTGACGGCGACCGGGGCTAACGGCACCGCGGTTGTCTGCAGCACTCCCGTTGCTCTCAACACCAGCGATTTCACTCCTTTTAATATTGCCGTTCCGGCTGGTTCATACAGCACTCTGCAGATTGTCATCGAAGCCTCTGACGGAACCATCTGCAAGAAGACCAGCAACAAGCCGGTGGTAGTCGAACGTAGCAAGATTACGCCCATCAACCTCTCCAGCCTGGAGTTTAAGAATGAGAGTGCGAAGATTTACTATACCACCAAAGAATCCAACAAGAAACTTGGAACTTATGCCGCAAGCTCCGATGCTTCGGTGTTCGGTACAGGCCTGCACGTCGTAAGCCACGACTATGATTCCGACGCAAAGTCGGGCGTTATCACTGTTAGCGGACCGATAACTCAGATTGGGAATTCCGCTTTCAATGGCAAAACCAATAACGGTTACATTCTGACCTTTACAATCCCCAATACGGTAACTTCCATTGGCGATAACGCATTTAACGGGTGCAGCAGCCTGAAGAGCGTGAATTTCCCCGCGGGACTCACCAGTGTAGGATACAATGCATTCGTGAATTGCCACGCCTTCGTTCCGGGAGATATATCCCATCTTACCAGTATCGGAGAGAGTGCCTTCCAGTATACTAATATCAGCGGAACTGTTACCATTCCGGAAGGGCTCACTCTGCTTGGTAAGCGTGCTTTCTATGACTGCGACGGTATCACCGAGGTCCTTTGGGGACACACGCCAGCGACAATGGGCGTCGAGATTTTCGCCTCTTGCGACAAAGTCGAAAGCGTTACTTTTGCCGACGGCGGAGATATTCCGGGATACCTGTTCAATGTTTGCAGGAAACTGAAAACTATTAATTTCAACGCCGAAATTACAAGCATCGGAGATTATGCATTCAACGGCTGTTCGGCGCTGGAGAGTCTTGTGATACCAGCCACCGTAGGTGCTGTGGGACAGTACGCTTTTTCCGGTTGCGAGAGCCTCGCAACGGTCGATTTCGGCAACATCACTTCCCTTGGCAGATCGGCTTTTGAGGGATGTTCTGCCCTTACCAAGGTTGTCCTGCCCAATACTCTCACCAAGATGTATTCGATGGATACTTTCAAGAACTGTACATCACTCACCAGGGTTGTGCTTCCTGAAAGTGCCGGTTTCACCACCATCGTCCAAAGGGCTTTCAGTGGATGTACAAACCTCACGGACACGTCGATTCCTTCCAACATCACGAGCATTGAGGCGTATGCATTCGCAGACTGCGGATTTACCGCTTTGCCGGATGGCTGGGGTCGTTCAGGACTGTCTTACGGAAACCGTCCGTACGAAGGTTGCCGCATACAGTCCATCACATTCCCTGATACCTGGACCAGTGTACCCGAGAACTTCTGCGCAAAATGGAAGCAGTTGCAGGAAGTGCATCTGGGCAGCGGCATAACACACCTTTACGGCGGCGCATTCGACGGATGCAGCGCATTGACTGATGGTTCCAAGATACAGATACCCGCTCAGGTAAGCGTTATTAGATCCAGATGCTTCCAGAATACCGGTCTCACATCTTTGCCCTCCGGAATCAACAGAAGCGATATTGCTCTCGATACCTATATATTCAACGGCAGTGCTCTGACAAGTGTAGACGTTTCGGCCTGGACCGATATACCGGGTAGCACCTTCCAGAATTGCACCCATCTGTCCTCCGTAACGCTCGGTAATTCTCTAATATCGATAGGCGCCAATGCGTTTGAAGGATGCTCCGCGCTGACGTCCATCACCTTACCGGCATCTTTGATGGGTATAAACAATTATGGTTTTGCTGAGAGTGGGTTGACTGCCCTGCCTTCCGGATTCAAGGCTTACAGTTCGATGGGAACGAACGTGTTCAAGGGGACGCCTATTGTCAGTGCGGTCCTGCCGGACGGTATGACTGCTCTTCCCGGAAGCACGTTCGCTAATTGTAGTTTGCTGCAAAGCATCGATCTTAATGATGTCGAAACTGTTGGATCGAGCGCTCTGTCCGGTTGTACCGCACTCTCATCGGTTACTGCCAATCACGTCAAAAGTCTTGGGGATAATGCTTTCGACAGCAATGCGTCCCTGGCTTCGATTAATCTTCCGGTGGTTGAAACACTTGGGAATTATGTGTTCACCGGTTGTACGGCACTCAGGACGGTAGATCTCGGTTCTTCGGTAAAGACGTTGAAACTTCAGATCTTCAATTCCTGCAACGCTCTTGAGGGTGTTTATATCCGCAATGGGGCGGCAGTCGCCTCTCTGGACAGGATGCTGAAGAACGCGGCGCCCTATCCGCCGATTTATGTGCCCGCAGGTTTGGTAGGGGCTTACAAGACAACGGACCCCTGGAGCCTGTATAAGGATAATATATATGGTATCGACGGTATCCCGGTAACCGCCGATCCCGTTTCCTGCTTTCAACTTGGCGACGGCAGCACTCCGTATTACACCGCGGGTCATATTTTGGATGCATTCAACCAGAACGGCGGTACCCTGACCTATCAGGGTAACTACGGTTCCGAACTGACATTCGCCCCGGCGGTTGACGGAATCGTCGACTTTAACGGATACAACCAGACCGTTAAGATATGGCTTCAGAATGTTGCCGGAACCCTGACCCTAAGAAACGGTACCATCACAAAGACGGATGACTGCATCGACGGAGCCTATGGCTTTGCCGACGGTTTCAGTGGGACGGTAATAATGGAGAATATGAACGTGAACGGCATCCTGTGGACCGACAGCCATCCCTTCATTATACGGAGCGGGGATTATAACGTGATCCGCAACATGAAGATGAATATGATAAATACCGCAGGTTCCGGAACGGTCACCATCGAGGGTGGTCGCTTCAAGAAGTTCTACGACTACACCAGCAGCGGCTGGACGATTGGTACATATATCATCAGCGGCGGAAAGTTTGCTTTCAATCCTACGGCTTCGGCGTCCAACTACAGTGCCGCAAATACCACCATCGCCACAGGTTACAGCGTAAAGGACAACACGGACAGCGACAGCGGCACCTATCCCTACATAGTCACGGCCGACTAGTTAAAGAGTCCGTTAAATTCGTTAAATTTGTGTGCTATGATATACATTTCGGCAGACATGAAAATGGCCGAGCTGGTGGAGAGCAACTACCACATTCTGGCGGTGCTCACGAGGCTCGGGGTAGAAGGCGGATTCGGCGAACACACTATCCGTGAGGTGTGCGAAAAGGAGCATCTCGACCCGGAGACGGTATCGCTCATCTGCAACGTATACATCAACAAAGAGTTCCGTCCGTCGGCGCAGCAGTTGCAGGATGCCAGCGTGGACGGCATCCTGCGCTACATCCACCAGAGCCACGACTACTACCTCAACAACGCCATCGTGCTCATCGCATCCTCGATAGAAGAGCTCATCAAGCCCTGTACCCCCTCGCAGGAAACGGTCATCTGGAAGTTCTTCTCCGACTACAAGGACGAACTGGAAAAACACTTCGAATACGAAGAGGGCAAGGTCATCCCCTACGTGCAGAACCTGCTTCTGGGCAAGCGCACGCCGGGCTTCAGCATCGACAAATTCGAAGAAAACCACTCCAACATCGAGGAGAAAATTTCCGACCTTAAAAACCTGGTAATGAAGTCGATGCCTGCGGTTTGCGACAACAACCTGCGCGTGCGTCTGCTCAACTATATCTTCGCGCTGGAGAACGACCTGGAGTGCCATACCCGCATCGAGGACGACGTGCTGGTGCCTATGGTGCGGCTCATCGAGAGGCCGGGCGCCCGCATCTCCCATCATAGCGAAGCGGCGGAAGACGAAGACCGCGGCGAGCTCTCCGACCGCGAAAAGGAGATTCTGGTGAGCGTGGCGCAGGGCCTTCTGAACAAGGAGATAGCGGACCGCCACAACATCAGCATCAACACGGTCATCACCCACCGCAAAAACATCACCCGCAAGACCGGCATCAAGACGGTCGCGGGCCTCACGGTGTACGCAATCCTCAATAATCTGGTCGATATCAATTCAATAAAGTGACGCCTGTTACCCTCAAGCTCGAGGTCCCCGGAGGGCCGGACGCGCGGGTGCTTCTCCACGCCTGCTGCGCCCCCTGTTCCGGCGCGATAATCGAGACGATGGTGGCCCAGGGCATCCGCCCGACGATCTTTTGGAGCAATTCCAACATTTTCGACAAGGCCGAGTACGACAAGCGCAAGGCGGAGATCCTTCGCTACGCGGCGAAGTTTGACCTCGAGGTGATTGACGATGATTTCGACCACGATGCCTGGCTGGCCGAGGTGGCTGCGGGGCTCGAGGCCGAGCCTGAAAGGGGAGCGCGCTGTGCAGCGTGCTTTGCCTGGCGGCTTGAACGCGCCGCCAGATACGCGGCTTCGCACGGCTTTACCGTGCTTGCCACCACCCTCGCTTCCTCCCGCTGGAAGTCCCTGGAGCAGGTGGATGTTGCGGGGCAGGCCGCCGTTAATGGCCTGCCGGTCGTATGGTGGTCTCAAAACTGGCGTGTGTGCGGATTACAACCTCGTCGCTCCGAGATCATCCGCGAGCAAAACTTCTACAACCAGACCTACTGCGGCTGCGAATTCTCGCTCCGCCAAAAAGATTAAATCCATGGCACTGGAAATCGAACGCAAATTCCTCGTCACTTCGGACGCCTTCAAGAACGAAGCGACCGGGAGCCGCAGAATGATTCAGGGCTACCTCTGCCCCGGTTCCGGCAAGACCGTCCGGGTCCGTCTGGAATCTTCCTCCCGGCCCGACGATCCTTCCGTCATGCCCGACCTGATCGGGCATCTCACCATCAAGGGCCCCTCGGCCGACGGAGGCCTCAGCCGCTTCGAGTGGGAAAAGGAAATCTCCGAGGACGACGCCCGCGCGCTTCTCACCCTGGCGGAGGACTCCATCATCGACAAAACCCGCTGGCTGGTCCCCGCAGGCGACGGCATCCACACCTGGGAGGTCGACGAGTTCTATGGCGACAACGCCGGCCTGGTGGTGGCCGAGATCGAACTGGGCTCCCCGCTTGAAAACTTCCCCCGCCCCTCCTGGCTGGGCGCCGAGGTTACCGGCGACCATCGCTACTACAATGCCCGGCTGGTAAAAGTTCCGTATAAAGACTGGGGAAACAAATAATTGTTGTAACTTTACGGATATGAAAAAGACAGTATTAGTTTCCGGCGGCGCCGGATTTATCGGAAGCCACGTAACGGTTGAACTCGCACAGGCGGGTTACGACGTGGTGATTGCGGACAATTTCAGCAACTGCGACCGCACCAATTACGACGGAGTATGCCGGATTCTCGGCAAGAAGATGCCCCTGGTGGAAATGGACTTCTGCGACGCCAAGGCGGTGGACAAACTCTTCGACGACTACAAGATCGACGCGTGCATCCACTTTGCGGCATACAAGGCGGTGGGCGAATCGGTGGCGGAGCCGCTGATGTACTATCGCAACAACCTGCTGTCGTTCATTAATATACTCGACCAGGCCCACAAACGTGGCCTGAACGTGCTGTTCAGTTCGTCCGCTACCGTTTACGGCGAGCCCGAGCATCTGCCCGTAACCGAAAAGAGCCCCCGCCAGCCGGCCACATCGCCCTACGGCAACACCAAGCAGATGTGCGAAGACTTCCTGCGCGACAGCGTGGCGGCCTACCCCGGCGTCAAGGGCATCGCCCTGCGCTACTTCAACCCCATCGGGGCGCACCCCTCGGCGCTCATCGGCGAACTGCCGCGCGGCGTCCCCAACAACCTGGTGCCCTTCATCACCCAGACCGCGATAGGCAAGCGTGAGTGCCTGAGCATCTTCGGCAACGACTACCCCACTCCCGACGGCACCTGCCAGCGCGACTACATCGACATAGTCGACCTCGCGAAGGCGCACGTCTGCGCAGTGGCCCGCATGCTCGACGGCAAGATGAAGAAGCCCTACGAGGTGTTCAACGTGGGTACCGGCCGTCCCGTCAGCGTGATGGAACTGGTGACCGCTTTCGAGAAGGTCAACGGCCTCAAGCTCAACTACAAGTTCGCGCCTCGCCGCGCCGGTGACGTCACTGCCATCTGGGCGGATCCCACCCTCGCCAACGAGGACCTCGGCTGGAAGGCCGAACGCAGCGTAGAGGAAACTCTCGCCGCCGCCTGGGCCTGGGAGAAACGGCTTGCAGGTAAATAACCTGTCATGAAGGTCGGCTTAATCTCCGACACACACGGTGTCTTCAGCCCCCAGTTCCGGGCCTTCCTGGAGCCGGTCGACGAGATTTGGCACGCGGGCGACTGGGGAGGCGACGCTGCCTTCGCGAAGCAGATTACCGACTTCAAGCCCGTGGTGGGCGTGTACGGCAACTGCGACGGCTACGACATCCGGGGCTTGTTTCCGGAATACCAGGCGTTCGAGCGCGACGGGCTGAAGGTGCTTATGACCCACATCGGGGGCTACCCCGGGCGCTACGACTTTGTGGCGAAGGGACTCATCTGCGATGTGCATCCGGACCTGTTCGTGTGCGGCCATTCCCACATCCTCAAGGTGCAGTGGGACGATTATTTTAAGATGATGACGATGAATCCGGGCGCTGCGGGCCTGCAGGGGTGGCAGGTAATGCGAACGGCGCTCCGCTTCGAAATTAAAGAGGGCAAAGTTGAGAATCTGGAGGTTTTCAATCTGCCCAGAGAGCAAAAGATATGAAACAGAAGACGCTTTGGTACTGCAGTTCCTGCGGCAACGAGAGCCCCAAGTGGATGGGGCGTTGCCCAGCCTGCGGCGAATGGAATACGATGGTTGAGGCTCCCGCCGAGCCCAAGACTACAGCCAAGGGTTCCCGCTCCGCGGTGATGCCTTCGGCGCAGGAGCGCAAGCCCCTCCGCCTCGGCGATATCGACAATGCGGCCGAAGCGCGCGTATCCCTCGGCCTGCCGGAAGTGGACCGCCTTCTCGGCGGCGGCATCGTGCCCGGAAGCCTGGTGCTTATCGGCGGTGAGCCCGGCATCGGCAAATCCACCCTTTCGCTGCAGATACCCCTGCGCTCTTCGCTGCATACCCTTTATGTCACCGGCGAGGAATCTGCCCGCCAGGTTAAAATGCGGGCGGAAAGGCTTGGCGCCGGGATGCCCGGTCAGGCCGAAAATGTCGGCCATGACAAGACCGTCATTGCCGACCCCGATCGGCAATCTATCGACATCTTCTGCGAAACGAACATCGACAATGTCATCGCCCAGGCGGCGGCAAATCCCCCTCAGCTGATGATTGTGGACTCGGTGCAGACAATGTTCACCCCCACGATGGACTCCACCCCCGGGAGCGTGTCGCAGATCAAGGAGGTTGCGGCCATGCTGCTGCGCTTCGCAAAGGAATCCGGCGTGCCGGTGCTGCTCATCGGGCACATCACCAAGGACGGCTTCATTGCAGGGCCCAAGATTCTGGAGCATATTGTGGACGTGGTGTTGCAGTTCGAAGGCGAGAACCGCGGCTCCTACAGGATTCTCCGCAGTATCAAGAACCGTTTCGGGAGCACTTCCGAGATTGCCGTTTTCGAGATGACCGGAGCCGGCCTCCGCGAGGTGGCGAACCCTTCCGAGATGCTCATTCCCATGCACGAGAGCGGCCTCAGCGGAGCGGCCATCTGCGCAACGCTTGACGGAACCCGCCCGCTGCTCTTCGAGGTGCAGGCCCTTGTGTCCTCGGCGGTTTACGGAACCGCACAGCGTTCGGCTACCGGCTTCGATGCCCGTCGCCTGAATATGTTGCTTGCCGTGCTGGAGAAGCGTGCAGGCTTCCATCTCAGCGCCAAGGATGTGTTCCTGAATATGGCCGGCGGGCTCAAGGTTTCTGACCCCGCTGCCGATCTGGCCGTTACCTGCGCCGTGCTCAGCAGCAACTTCGACTTCGCCCTCCCTGCCGACTATTGTTTTGCAGGCGAAGTGGGCCTCAGTGGCGAAATCCGTCCCGTCGCCCAGACCGACCGCCGTATCGGCGAGGCTGCCAGGCTCGGTTTCAAGAAGATTTTTGTCAGCAGCTACAGTTCGTTTGACGCCAAGGCCACCAAGGGTATACAGGTAGTCAAGGTCGCTGACATCCCCGCCCTGGTAAAAGCTCTATTCAAATAACTCCCGCCGGCAAAGCTTTTCCACTCCGCGTCGGGCAAAGGGCGGCCAGAGTCCCGCAAGGGGAGCTCTAGTCCGCATTGCGCCGTCCCGGAAGGCTCCCGCTGCGTCATTGCCGGCGGTTGCTGAGCCTGTCGAAGCAGCGACCGGCAATCTATTTAACGAGGTTAAATCCGACGCTGCGCCATTCGGCCATTCCGGCGGGGGAGTCGTAGATGAGGTACCCCTCCAGGTCGGGCCGGCTGTCGATGAACGCCTTGGCCGCGTCCAGCCCGATGACCATACAATAGGTAGCGTAAGCGTCCGCCGCTTCTGCCGTCGGAGCGACTATCGTTGCGCTGAGCAGCGGGTTGCCGCTAACTGGATAACCGGTGCGCGGGTCGATGGTGTGGGGGTATTTGCGGCCTTCGTAGATAAAGAACTTGCGGTAGTTGCCGGACGTCACCAGGCCCTGTCCGGCGAGATTGCCGGTCGCGGCCGGCAATGACGACACTCCCTCCGATTCCCAGATGCCGTCAAGGTCGGCGCCGGGGGTATCGTTACCGTCGGTCGGACGGTCGATGCCGATGCGCCAGGGCTTGCCGGAGGCGTTAACGCCGCGGCACCAGATCTCCCCGATGTCCACCAGCATATCCTTTACGCCCAGTCCGTTGAGGTATGACGCTACCGTATCACAACTGTATCCCTGCGCCACGGCGTTGAAGTTCAGAAGATTGCCGATCGGGTCGGCAATGACGGGTTTGGAGCCGTCATTTATTATGTCATTGCCGGCAGCGACCGGCAATCTCAGCCAGGAAGCGTGCAGCCGGCCGTCGCGAAGCGCATCCTCCATTCGGGGGACCAGACGCCCCATGCCGCTGATGGCCAGCGCTTCGGCAATCTGCTTCTCGTCCGGGAAGCCGCCGCCCTTGAAGCCGAAGCCCCAAAGGTTGTAGAGCGGACCGGCTGCGCAGTCAAGCGCCCCGTCGGTTTCCAGCCAGAGCTCATAGGCCCGGTCGTACATATGGCAGAGCATTGCACTCGGCACAATGGTGTCGCCCGCGTTGAGGCGGCTGAGCTGCGAACCCTTGTTGTATCCCGACAGGGTAGTGTCGATGTCCTCCAGAATGGCCTCGATGCTGCGCTGCACCTCGGCACTCCGCACCTTCACCCCGGCCATATTGGCCTTCACCTGCCAGACTCCGCCCTGCGCATACCCGCCGAAGGTCTGGTAACGCCCCTGACCGGAGCATCCGACCAGAATCAGCAAGGAGAGCGTGGCACTTATTTTATTGATACTCAGCACGATAGCAAAACCTTCTGTGGTGATTTTGGGGTAGAAGAAATTGGTAAAATATTATCAATCAGGCAGTTGGGTGCCACGCAGGTAGACGGCGGTGGCGGCGACGATGGCGGCGGTTTCGGTGCGGAGGCGGGATTCGCCCAGGTGCACCGGGATGAAGCCGGCGTCCATCGCTGCGCGGACCTCTTCCGGAGAGAAGTCGCCCTCCGGGCCGATAAGGATGGTGATATTGGAGAGAGATTGCCGGTCGTCGCCGGCAATGACATGGGAGTCGCGGCCAGTAATGACGACAGGAGAGCCGGCAATGACGGAATAAAGGTCGGCCCGCGGCTGAACCTCGTCGGAACAGTAGGCGATGAATTTGAGATTGCCGGTCGCTGCCGGCAATGACGGCCCGCCCGTCACTCCCGACTCGATCGGGAGTCTCACGAAGTCCCGAACGGAGACAGGTTCGTCCAGTGCTGGGAAGGCGGCCTTGAGACTCTGCTTGCCGGCGCTGACGATGAGGCGGCGGAGGCGGTCGGTCTTAAGGATGCGGCGTTCGGATCGGTCGCCGATGACGGGGACGATGCGGTCTACACCGATTTCGGTGAGCTTCTCCACCATCCACTCGTAGCGGTCGATGTTCTTGGTAGGGCAAACCGCCATGGTCAGCCGGTACGGATGGCCGTGCCAGCCGGGTTCGGTGCTGTCGATGCGCGCAACAACGGTGGGAACGCCACGGGATTGCCGGTCGCGGCCGGCAATGACGGATGCAATGGTACAATGATACATCGTGCCGGCCCCATCAACTACGACAATCGAATCGCCCTCCCGATGCCGCAGCACGCGGACGCAGTGGGCGGACTCCTCCGCATCGAGGCGCACGTAGCCGCCGGCAATATCTTCAGAATAAAATATCTCCATTACTTCCTGATTATTTCCACCTCGCCGCGCAGTCCAAGCTTGATAATCTGGGAGGCACGCCCGCTGGCACCGTACTCCAGCGAAACGCTGCGTCCGGCTCCGTCACCGCAGCCCACGGGCACGACATAATCCACCGCTCCGGAAATTTCCGGCGAAACGTCGGCGAAATGCACCGGCGCGGGCTCTCCCGAAATGTTGGCCGACGTGCTCACCAGCGGCCGGCGAAGTTTGCGCACCAGCTCACGGCAGAACGAGGCTCCGCAAATCGGGGCGCCGCCGCGGCCTCCGTCCGGATCTTCCGGCACCAGCGGAATGCGTATTCCCACGCTCCCGTCCTCGGCCACTACCGAGGGTGCCAGCCCCATCGCCCCGGGATACACTATGGTCATCGGCGCATCATTCACCTCCACCAGGTCGATGGCAATCTGCGGAATCTCGCGCACATAGCGGCAGATCATATCCAGGTCGCAGGCCAGCAGCACGAGCGACTTCGCCTCGCTGCGGCGCTTGATTGCAAACACCTTCTGCACGGCGGCCTCGTTGGTGGCGTCGCAGCCTATTCCCCATACGGTATCGGTGGGATAAAGGATCACTCCGCCGGCGCGGAGCACCTCCAGGGCCTTGGCAATTATCTCGTCGTATTTCATATCAGTTGCGGTCGAAAAGTGTCCCCTGATGCTTCCAGAAGAGGATAAGCAGCCAGCCGGCGAGGGCTCCGCCCAGATGCGCGAAGTGCGCGATGCCGTCGGCTGTGCCCAGAACTCCGGAGAGCAGTTCGATGCCGATGAAGATAGCCGCAAGCCACTTGGCCTTGAGCACCACCGGCGGGAAAAGCAGCATCATGCGCGACTCCGGGAAGAGCATCGCGTAGGCGATAAGCACGCCGTAGATGGCGCCGGAAGCGCCCACGGTAGGATAGCCGGGCGAACCCATCAGCGCATTAACCCCCAGATGTACGGCCGCTGCAGCGAGCCCGCACACCAGATAAAAGATGAGGAACTTGCGCGAGCCGATTATCCGTTCGGTCACCATGCCGAAGATGACCAGGGTGTACATATTGAAGAATATATGCCAGAAGTTCGCGTGCATGAACATATAGGTGAGCGGCTGCCAGGCACGGAACAGCCCGGTGGACGGCGCCCACAGCGCGAAGGTCTTGGTCATGAAGTACGAATTGTCGAGGTAAATCCCGGCAAATACGATGATATTTATAAGCAGCAGGTTCTTGACTATGGTAGTAAAACCCCTCTGTTCCTGGTAGTACATTTGCTAAAACTTTTTCTCCAGTTCTTCCACCGGAATTATACTGATGATGCGCTTGCCGCCCGGGGTGACCTCGGCATTGCCGCAGGCAAAGAGGCTGTCCACCAGGCGCATGGCGTCGGCGGCGTTGCGGGGTGCTTCGGCGTTGAGCGAACCAAGCGTAGCGTATTTCGCGGCGATGGCGCTGTTCACCACCTCAGGCAGCCCGGAGGCGTCCTCGCTGATTACCAGCGTGAGGTCCTGCACCATCTGGCGCACCTTGCCTTCCTCGCAGGAATAGCCCTCGGGCACGCCGTTCACCACCACGGTGTCGGTGCCGAAAGCGCTGATGTCGAACCCAAGCGCGGCGAGCTGCTCCGCGTGGGTGTCGAAAAGCAGACGCGCGGCCGTACCGACCTGCACCTGAACCGGGAACAGAGCGTTCTGGGTAACATGCTCATTCTTGGCAAGCGCGGCGAGTGCCCGCTCGTAGAGGATGCGTTCCCAGGCGCGGCGGATGTTCACCAGCATCAGCCCGGAAGCCGCAGGCGTGGCGATAATCTTCTCCTTGATGACGAGGGCCCTGGCGCTGACGGCGCTGTTCTCCTCGAAGAGACGGCCGTAGCCCGTGCCCCTGTCGACAGCGGCCGGAGCCTGCCCCTCAAAGCCCCCCAGAGGAGCGCCGCTATGAACGCGCGGCGCGTCGAAGTCCGGGAATGCGCCCGGCGTGCCCCCTTCGTCGAAGGGGTTGTAGCTTTCGTCGATGCCGCCCGCAGGAGCGGTTACCGGCCCGTTGAACTCCTCGAAACTGCGCCCCAGGCTGGGCATGTCCACGGCTCCCTCGGTGTCGAAATCTATCCCGGCACCGAAGGCGTTGCGCCCCAGAGTCTCCTTGACGCAGGCGTAAATTATCTGGAAGATTACGTTGTCCTCCTCGAACTTGACCTCGGTCTTGGTTGGGTGGATATTCACGTCCACGGTGTGCGGATCCACCTCGAGCCAGAGGAAATACGACGGTGTGAGCCCTTCGGGAATCAGCCCCTCATAGGCCTTCATCACCGCCTTATGCAGGTATGCGCTGCGGAAATACCGCCCGTTTACAAAGAAAAACTGGTTGCCGACGGTCTTGCGTGCGGTGTCGGGCCTCGCCACGAAACCGCCCACCTGCACTATGCTGGTCTGCGCCTGCACATCCACTATATCCCCGACCACGCTTGCTCCAAGCAGGTCCAAAACCCTGAACTTCAGGCTCTTGGCCTTACGGAGAATGAACACGTCCTTGCCGTTGCTGCGCAGCGAAAAGCCGATTTCCGGCCGGGTGAGCGCAACGCGCGTGAACTCTTCCACTATATGCTTCATCTCCACGGCGTCGCTCTTGAGGAACTTGCGCCTGGCGGGAGTGTTGTAGAACAGGTTGCGCACCGCGAAGTTGCTGCCCACGGGCGCGCTGACGGTGGATGTCTCCACCTTGCCGAAGTCGGACACGGTTACCTGCGTGGCGGCGTCGTCCTTCTCGCGACGGGTGCGGAGCGTAACTTCCGCTACTGCGGCGATGCTGGCGAGCGCTTCTCCGCGGAAACCGTAAGTGCCGATGGCCTCGAGGTCGTCGGCCGTCGCAATCTTGCTGGTGGCGTGCCTCTCGAAGCAGAGCACGGCGTCGGGCGCGCTCATGCCCGACCCGTTGTCGATTACCTGCACAAGCGTACGCCCGGCATCGGCAACCACCACGTCCACCTGCGTCGCACCGGCGTCTATTGCATTCTCCATCAGCTCCTTAACCACGCTGGCGGGCCGCTGAACGACCTCTCCCGCGGCTATCATGTTGGCGATGTTCGCCGGCAGCACCTTGAGTTTTCCCATGGCTAGAGCAGAGTAAAGAATTTTGCTATGAAGATGAGAACGATGAATACCAGCAGCATCGTCACGATGCCGATGATGGTGTGGATGCGCTTGTCCACCGAGCGGGTGCGCTGGTATGCGCCTCCCCGCCAGGAGCCCTTGAGGTATGTGCCGGGCACGTAGCCGCCCTTGCCGTCGCCGCCGTCTTTACCCTTGGCCGCGCTTCCGTCCACCGCGCCGAACATCCGCCGGCGTTCGTCCTCTTCCTTATTGTAGTAAATCGGCTTGTAGTCGAACACTTTATGCTCGCCGGAGCCGAAGAAATTAAACATTCCCATAACTTACAAATGTAGCAATTATTCCCAAATCTATCGTTATATTTGCAGGCGATGGAATACAGAATAGGACACGGTTACGACGTTCACGCCATTGCCGAAGGCCTCCCGATGTGGCTCGGCGGCGTGCAGATACCCTCGGCCACCGGCTTCGTGGCCCATTCCGACGGCGATGTGGCGGTTCACGCTCTCTGCGATGCACTCCTGGGCGCCGCGGGCCTGGGCGACATCGGTCTGCACTTCCCCGACTCGTCGGCGGAATTCAAGGGAATCAGCAGCCTTATCCTTCTGGAGAGGGTTATGGAGATGCTTTCAGCCGCCGGCTGGAAGGTGGCTAACGCCGATATAACCATCGCGCTGCAGGCGCCCAAACTCCGCCCGCACATCGATGCGATGCGTGCTGCGCTGGCCCCTGTGCTGGGTGTCGGAGTGAATGCCGTCAACGTCAAGGCCACCACCACCGAGCGTCTCGGCTTCGTCGGCCGGGGCGAAGGCTGCGAGGTCTGGGCTGTCGCGCTGCTCTGCAAATAATTATTGCAGAAAAAATTTGCAAATTTCCAAAAGAGTTGTACCTTTGCAGTCCGCTTCGCGAAAAGCGTGTTGCGGCTTGACATATTGAGATGTGGTGTAATGGTAGCACTACAGA
The DNA here is from genome assembly GCA_017617495.1 of Bacteroidales bacterium. GTDB lineage: Bacteria > Bacteroidota > Bacteroidia > Bacteroidales > UBA932 > Cryptobacteroides. Next base: position 6,116 of record JAFZWD010000037.1, on the reverse strand, counting down.
TTCTGGCTCTGTCAGTGAGGGTTCGAATCCTTCCATCTCAACAATTTTTGCAGCCGAGCGCAGAGCGCTCAGGATTTGTGGCGGTGACCGTTGAAAGCTTGCTTTCATAAGGTTGCCGACAGAAAGACTGAAGGAGGCGAAGCCGACGCGGCTGCAAAAAATTGTACCGCCCGCCGCAGGCGGCAAGGATAGCGCTCGAAGAGCGGAATCCTTCGGTACAATACGGCGAGGTAGCTCAGCTGGTTAGAGCGTCGGATTCATAATCCGGAGGTCGTGGGATCGTGACCCACTCTCGCTACAAGAGCGGGGCTCCGAAACGCTCGTTGAACATTCCAAATACCGTCATTGCCGACTACGATCGGCAATCTTGACAAACTCCTAATATCGCCCGACGCTATATAAAGCGGCGGTTTTTTTATTATATTTGCCACATGACACTAAAAAGACTATTTTGTATAGTCTTTGTCGCGATTTTGGCGGCAGGCTGTACAAATAAGGAAGACCCCGATAAAACCCAGGAACAGATAGACGGTCTCAAAGGCAGCAAGATTGCGACCGTGCAGAAACAGGCGGAAGCCGTGCAGGCGTCGATAGACGTGCTGCAGGCAGCCGATACGGAAATCAAGGCCTACATCAAGGCACTCCAGGACGGGCTCGACGCCCTGCAGGGAGTATCCGAAGAAGCATATGCCGCGGCGCTCTCCAAAATCAACGCCCTCCGCAACGCCGAAGCGGACCTCGCCGCAAGAATAAGCGATCTCAGGACCTATGCCGCACAGATGACCGGCAGCGGCAACGGCTGGATAGCCACAGCCTTCCTCACATTCGAACGCCAGAACGCTTCGCTCCTCGAGCTGGCGGCCGTCAAACTCCTCTGCCCCGAGGTGGAAAACTCGCTCGGAGCACTCGCCGCTTCGATAGTGCAGGGCGCCGCATCCGCAAAAGCAAAAATGCTCAAGGCGGTGGAAGATGCCGAAGCCTCGGTAAAGAACTGGCTCAACAAAGAGATGGCCGGCTACTACACCGTCGCCCAGGCGGATGCCAAGCTTCAGCTGCTGGAATCCGTACTGGCGGGCGCCAGCGGCCCCGTCGCCGAAGAAGTGAGCAGCCTGCGACAGGAACTCAATTCGGCAGGCGCGGCCCTGATGCTGGAGTATCAGAAGGCAATCTCCAACGCAATTACCGCCAACAAAGGCGTAATCAACGAAAAGATAGCGGCGGCCATTCAGTCGGCAACCGATGCAGCCCTCTCCAGGATCGAGGCAGTATCGCCTCGCCTGGACAGTCTCGAGCTGCGCATTGCTGCCCTGGAGGCATCCATCTCGGGCCTTGTCGGCTCCCTCGAGTCCGTTATTGTGATACCTGAATATGCCGACGGTTCGGTGACGGTGCCGGAGTCGGACGCAGCGGTCATCCGCTTCGAAGTCTATCCCCTCGCGGTTGCAGAAGAACTTGCGGGCAAGGGGGCATCCGCCTTCTCGCTGGACTATCTTGAGGACGGCGCCACCGGGTCTATCTTCGCCAGCATCCCGATTTCGGACGTGTCTTTTGCGGACGGAGTGCTGTCGGTTACGGCAAACTGCTCCAGGCTCGCCGAAGAGATTAAGGACGGCGCCCGCGACATCAGCGTGCGTCTTCGCATAAGCGACGGCAAGACCTCCTGCAGTTCGGATTACTTCCGGATGTTCTATCCGCCCAAGTCCATCTTCCGGGACGACCTGTTCGAGGTCACTGTGGATGCCTCGGGCGTAAAGTCCTACCTGCTCAAGAGCGGTATCGGGGACTGGGAATGCAGCCAGTCGAACTACTTCAACACCCGGAGCATGACCAACGACGAGCGCTTCCTGTTCTTCTTCGGCAGCAACAAGAATTATGTGAGCGACCCGCAGAGGTGCGGAATGATAATCGACCTCAAGACCAGGCGGGTTTATAAGATTACCGGCTGCGCTTTCAGCTGCTGCCCTTATCTCGACGTGGAGAACGACGTGCTCTACTACGGCACGGTCGTAAACAACAAGACGGGTGGCGAGTTCTACCGCAGGGACCTTCTTGTGGATCCTTCGGTTGCAATCAAGCTCGCAACTCTGCCCTCGTACCTCATCCCCACCAACAAAACGCGTCCCCTGCAGCTGCTCGCAACGCACCTGACGCTCACATCCGACAAGCAGAAGGCGTTCCTCGACATGCACATCCACGACTCCTTCGTGTACGGCATGATGGACCTGTATAAAGGAACCTTCGACGAGTGGGGCCGCACCAGCGAGTACCAGCTTAACCATGGCCAGATCAACCCGACCAACGACAATATGGCAATGATGGCGGCCAGCAGCTACACCAGCAGGGAGGACGGCTCGACCGTTTATCTGCAGAAGGATCCCGACGGCCTGTATCCCCGCATTCAGATTGCCACCAAGACCAGCAGGTATACCATGGTGCCCGACATCACCAGCAGCAGGGACGGCGGCTATGCCTCCCACGAGCGTTGGGACGAGTCCGGCCAGTATGTCTACTGGTGCTCCGACACGCCGTGCATACGGGCACTGTCGGAGGCCAGGAATATGTCCCCCAACTCCTTCACAAAATACTCCACTCCCTCCAAAGCGTCGCACTGCTTCTTCTCGTACGACCGCAAGCTCATAACTTACGACGACCAGAGCCCCGATTACTACCGCAGCTGCCGCTGGAAGGTGCAGTTCTATAACACCAAGACCAAGAAGGAGGTCAAGATCCATACGCTGATGCCCGCACTGGTTCCGAAAGCTGACGTCACGGCGGCGGACGGCGATTCCGACGAGGTGAAGGCCGCCAAGAGCAAGCTCGCACAGTCCTACCAGAACTGGCACACCGACCCTCACCCGCAGTTCAACTGCAACGACAAATACATCATCTGCACCTGCCAGCGTTCGGACAAGACCATCCGGCTGAGCATCACTCCCGTCGACCAGCTCCTCGAAATGTCCAAGTAACCCGCCATGACAGTCAAACGATACTTCTACATACTCCTTGCCGCTCTTACCCTTGCCGCCTGCACGGACGAATCGAAGACCGACGAACTGCAGAAGCAGATAGACGAACTCAAGGGCAGCGAAATAGCAGGCATCCGTGCGCAGCTGGACAAAGTGGGCGCTTCGGTTGCCGACCTTCAGAAACTGGACACCGAGCTCAAGGCCTATATAGGCAACGCGGACCTGCCCTCCTTGAAGGCTGCGGATGCGGCCATCGCGCAGGAGATTACCGACCTGCAGGCCTATGCCGGCCAGGAGGTGAACGAGGAGAGCGACTGGCTGGCCACCACCTTCCTCACCCTGGAAAAGCAGAGCGCAGTGCTCATCGACCTGGCGTCCGTCAGGCTCGCCCTTGCCCCCCTGCCGGAAACAGCCTCGAAAGCCAAGGTGGTCGCTGCCGTGGCGGCGGCGGAAGCTTCCGTCTGCGGCTGGGTGAACGACGGCATAATCGGATACTACACGATAGCCCAGACCGATGCCAAGCTCAAGGCGCTGGAAGATGCGCTAAAGGCGGAAGATGAGGCCCTTGCGGCCGATGTTAACGAGCTGCGCGAAGCCATCGACTCGGCCCGTACGGCCCTGACGGCGGCCTACCAGGCGGCCATAACCGAAGCCATAAACACCAACAACGGCCAGGTTAACCAGAAGATTGCATCCGACATCCAGGCGGCGAGCGACGCCATCGGGCTGCAGATAAACGCCATAACCGGGCGCCTCGCCAGCCTCGAGGCCCGCGTGGCGGCCCTGGAAACCTCCGTTTCCAAACTGCTGGGCTGCGTAAAGTCCATAGCCGTGGTGCCGTCTTTCTCCGACGGCTCGGTGGAGTTTTCGGACACGCCTTCCAATACAATACGGTTCGAGGTCTACCCCCTCGAAGCGGCACAGTCGCTTGCACAGCAGGGCACCGCTGCCTTCTCGCTGGATTATGTGGGCACGGTCACAAGGTCGTCGATGTTCACCAATATTCCCGTCACCTCAGTGTCGTTCGACGGCGAGGTGCTTTCGGTCGTTGCCGACGGCACGGACATTCCCGCCCAGGTAAAGACGGGTGAACGGTCCATCAACGCCCGTCTGCGCATCAGCGACGGCACGGTTACCCGCAGCTCGGGCTTCTTCCATCTGGCATACAAGGCATCGCCGGTAACGGTGGAACTTCTGCCACTGGGCAACATAGAGCAGATGAACGCCACCCTTACCGCCAGGGCTTCGCTCTGCCGCAACGCGACCGACGACGTGTTCTTCGGATTCGTCTACTCCGTGTACGAGGACAATCTCGATATCGACCTGGCAACGGGAAGGGATACGCTGATAACCTACGCCCTGTCGCCGGAAGGCGTCTTCAGCGACGTCACACGCACCCTGAGCCTCGGCGTCAGGTATTACTACAAGGCCTTCGCAAGCAAGAACGACGTGGTTACCTACAGCGAAGAAACCGGCAGCTTCATAGTGGCCGTCTGCGCCGCTCCCGCCCCCACGGCGACAGTCCGTTCGCTGCAGCTCGTGGAATTCAACTGGACGCCGGAAGCGGGGGACAAATATCAGCTGGAGGTTTACACTTCCCCCATATCCACCACGTACGAGCCCGATGAGGAAGACCTCGTGCTGTCGGCCGAAGTTACCGCCGACCAGCTCCCCTACACCAGGTACTTCCCTGCAAAGGCCAGTAAATACTACTATCGCGTAAGGGCCGTGGATATCCTTGGCGAGAGGAAGTCCTCGAGCTGGGTTATGGGCAACTTCCGCGTGGAAAGCACTTATTCCTGGCCGGCAGAAACCGACGCCTTCGATTACGGCGTCAAGGCAGGCGTCGCCAAAACCGCGGACATCTCGCCGGATGCCTTCGAAGAAGCCGGCCTCGACCCGGGCGACAGCTTCTCCGAACCTACGACGGTGGCTAAGGTCACCTGGCTGGGCGCCACCACCAACAAGGGTACCTACAGGGGCGACCGTATCAGTTACAACAAGAGCAAGGCGACCACCACCCTCTCCGGCGGCACGGCAGTGGCATCCGATATCGGTTTCCGCTTCAAGATCAACCGCCCAGGCGCTTTCCGCTTCAGCTTCAAGCTCAACAAGACCACCGATGTGTGGACCGGCAGCGAGCAGAAGTTCGTGGCGGTGCTCCAGGCTACCTACAGCGGCACTCCGGTCGTGACCACGCTCTTCAGCGGCCGTCCGGCAGGCGACAACAGCGTATCCTTTGCAATTCCCGCCGAATCGCTCTGCGGTATCGACAGCGCCGCGACGCTTTACTTCTGGCACGAAGCGGACAACAGCTCCGCCACCGGCCTCCTGCTGGACTACTATCCTCCGGTCTGGACTCCGGAACTGTAAACAACTATAATCAATCCATATGAAAGCTAAACTTCTTCTTGCGATGCTTGCCCTGGCGGGTATGGCTACTTTTGCGTCCTGCGGAAAGGACGACAACGGTAATGAAAACGGTGGCGGCGAAGGACTTTCCGAAGTCAAGATAACGGAAAGCGGCAACACCATCAAGCTCACCTATTCCGTGAACGAAGGCCCCGGGATGTCCGTAGATGTGGAATACCTCTGGGAATTCTCGGGAGACGCCTGCACCAGGTGCGTGCAGAAGTCCACTTATCCCAATGCGGACATTGCTGCGGCGGTCTATGAAGAACTGCAGAACGAATCGGTGCGTGGCTCCGTTGGCGAAGGCTCGGGCGATTCTGCGCTCAACTACACCCTTTCCGGGCGTACGATCTCCTGCGACCTTACCGCTCTCTATAAGGACAAGACAAAGGCCCAGGTGCGTCAGGCTGCCCAGTTGCTCAAGCAGATGATTGAGGGCAGTCAGGGGGGCGATACTCCCGGCGGTGTTGTTCCCGGTGGCGACAATCCCGGCGGTGGAGACGTCGGCGGTGGCGACCCTTCGGATGTCGAAATCAAATTCATTATTTCGGGAGAACCGGTTCCCCTCGATTACAGCGGAAGCGATGTCTACGTGATGGGATCTTACAAGGAGAACGGCGCGGTAAAGACCGGCTGGTACAGCGTGGGCAGCACCGACGACCAGGGCTTTACCTATCTGGATTTCATCTCCGGCGACTTCCCGGCAACCGAAGGTACAAGTATTGATTTTATCGCCTT
>JAFZWD010000036.1 GCA_017617495.1 Bacteroidales bacterium | reverse complement strand
GGTCTTTGAACGCGAGCAGCTGATATAGGAATAGATGGGCTGCTGCACGGTCTTTCCTGCCTTGAGGTCTGCAAGCTGCTTGCAGAGAAGTTCCCAGTCGATAGCGTCCGGGTGGTCGAAGTTCTGGTTGCGCTTTTCCTCGTCCGAAAGGTTGCTGGAGTCCTTGTAGTAGGCGTCCTGGGGAATTACCACCACACGCTCGCGCAGATGCTCGGCGATGGATTTTACTACCGTGGTTTTTCCTGAGCCGGAACCGCCGGCGATACCGATGACTAACATTAGAATTCTGCGTTTTTAGGTGTTCTGGGGAAGGGGATGACGTCGCGGATGTTGCTCATGCCGGTGATGAAGAGCAGCAGGCGCTCGAAGCCGAGGCCGAAGCCGGAGTGGGGGCAGGTGCCGAAGCGGCGGGTGTCCAGATACCACTCGAGGGTGCGGCGGCTCATTCCGAGCTCGTCGATGCGGGCCTCTATCTTCTCGAGGGACGCCTCACGCTCGCTTCCGCCGATAATCTCGCCGATCTTGGGGAAGAGCACGTCCATGCCGCGCACGGTGCGCCCGTCCTCGTTCTGCTTCATATAGAAGGCCTTGATGTCTTTGGGGTAGTCGGTCATGATGACCGGGCGGCCGAAGTGATGCTCCACGAGGTAGCGCTCGTGCTCGCTCTGCAGGTCGGTGCCCCAGCTGACGGGGTACTCGAACTTGTGTCCGTCGGCGACCGCCTTCTCGAGAATCTCGATGCCCTCGGTGTAGGTGAGCACCTTGAACTCGGTGTCGATCACTCCCTGCAGGCGGGCGATGAGTTCGTTGTCGTAGCGGTCGTTGAGGAACTTGATGTCGTCGTAGCAGTTGTCCAGCGCGTACTTCACAAGGTGCTTGATGAAGTCCTCGGCGAGGCGCATATTGTCGTGGATGTCGTAGAAGGCCATTTCGGGCTCTATCATCCAGAACTCGGCAAGGTGCCTCGGGGTATTGGAATTCTCGGCGCGGAAGGTGGGGCCGAAGGTGTAGATTTCGCCCACTGCGGTGGCTCCGAGCTCGCCCTCCAGCTGTCCGCTCACGGTAAGGGAAGTCTGGCGGCCGAAGAAGTCGCGGCTGTAGTCGATGCGCCCCTTCTTGTCGCGGGGTACGTTCTCGAGGTCGAGCGTGGTCACCTGGAACATCTCTCCTGCACCCTCGGCGTCCGCCGCGGTGATGAGGGGAGTGTTGAGGTAGACGAAGCCCCTGGAATGGAAGTATTCGTGGATGGCAAAGGCCATCTGGCTGCGCAGGCGGAAGATTGCGCCGAAGGTATTTGTGCGCGGGCGCAGGTGCGCAATCGTGCGCAGAAATTCAAATGTAGTATCCTTCTTCTGGAGAGGATAGCGCACGGGGTCGCAGTCGCCGTAAACCTCGAGCCCGGAGGCCTGGATCTCGACGGCCTGTCCGCTGCCGATGGATTCCACCAGTTTGCCCCTGACGGCGATGCAGGCGCCGGTCGTCACGCGTGCGAGAAGCGCAGCGTCGGTGGACGCCTTGTCCACCACTATCTGAATATTGTTGATGGTGGAGCCGTCGTTGAGCGCGACGAACGCTATATCCTTGTTGCCGCGCTTGGTGCGCACCCAGCCCTTGGCGAGAACATCCGCGCCGGGCGCCATCTTCAAAAGGTCCTTGACTTTAGTCCTTTGAATATCTTCCATTTTCTTTCAGTTTCAAAAACCGGCTGACATCAGATTCCTTCGCAAAGCTTGGAATGACAGTGCCAGCCGGTTCAAGGTTTAATCGTACTCTATTCCGATTTGGAAGCGGAGTACATTATCTTAAGAGCCGAGCAACGGCGCAGCTCCTGTTTTACGTCGGTGATGATACCCATGCGCACGTCGCGGTCCGCCTTGATGCAGACGGTCATGAACGCACGGTCCTGTTCGCTCTTGGATTCGCGCTCCGCGGCGATGAAGTCGCGGATGTCGTCCACGCTCTTGAAGGAGTCGTTGAGCTGGATACGGGGTTCGGTACCATACTGGGCCTGCAGTTTCCTGACCGGCGTACCGATGTTGATGTAGGAGGAGAGGTCCTTGCGCTCCAGCTTCACGGATTCGGAAGCATAGGGAGTGCGGATCATAACCTTCTGCTCATTGTCACGCATCTGGGTGGTGACCATGAAGAAGAACAGGAGCATGAACACGATATCGGAGAGCGAGCCCGAGGTTATGCCGGGCATCGTCTTCTTTCCGTCTTTTCTGAACATTGACATAATGCGTTCCTCCTATCTTCTGCGTTTACCTACATCCTTCGGTTCGGCCTCGGAAATCTGCTGCGGCACGAGTTCCTTGATGATGCCCTGACGGTCTTCGTCGAGCTGGGCGAATTTCTTCCCGAATTCCCGCATGGAGGCCTCGTCACGAAGTTCGTTGACGGCCTTCACCAGTTCGTTCTGCACGGCGATGTACGCCTGATAACTGGTGCCGCGGTCGTTCTGCAGCGAAATCACGCCTTTGGACACGGGGCGTTTGCCCAGGCCCTCGATATCCTTGACCTCCTTGTCCGGGAGATTGGGATCGTCGGTGGGATTGCTGAGGAAGATCTTGGTCCTCTCTTTGAGCATGGAAACATCAAGTGCCTCGTTGCCGGCCATCAGCCTGTCCTGCGAGTTGATCTTTACGACGATCAGGTTGCGCCTGTTGACCTTCTGGTCCTCTGCCTTCTGGTTAGGGTCGGGCATAGGAGGAAGACGGCGGCTGAGTCCCGTGTGGGAACCCATGGTGGTCGTCATAAGGAAGTAGCACAACAGCAGGAAAGCGATGTCGGCCGTCGAACTTGAATTTATTTCCGGTGTTTTCTTTCCCATAATTGTTATGCCTTCTTATTGCTGATGGCGAGACGGATTTCACCGGCAATGATGGAAAGGATTGCCACGATTCCGGCGAAATAGGTCAGATAAAGAATGGTGTCAGTAAGTTTGAGTGTAGCATGAGTGGACTCGATGTCCGTTCCGACGGCGGGGTTACCCGGGGCGACAAGCCACGCGACGAGGGCAATCACCACGATGCCGGCCAGCACGATGCCGACCTTGACAAGGCTCTTGGGATTGTTCTTCGCGCTTACGGCAAGGCCGACGACCACTACGGATGCGACGGCGAGCCCGAGGATAATGTATCCCCAGCCAAGCAGTATGTCAACAGGGAGATCCTCCTTGTAATCGAAGCCTACTGCGAAGCCCCACACAAGGATAATCGCGCTGATGACGATAATGCCTATCATCGACCAGGTGAATATCTTATTGAGTTTCATTGCGTAAAATGCTTACTTCTTTTTTGCTTCGAATTTGCTGAGGACGTCGATAAGGGAGATGGAGCTGTCTTCCATATCGATGGTGATGGACTCGATCTTGGCGAGGATGTAGTTGTAGAACACCTGCAGGATCATAGCCACGATAAGACCGCCGACGGTGGTGATAAGGGCGATCTTCATACCGCCTGCCACAACGTTAGGGGAGATGTCACCTGCACGCTGGATAGCGTCGAATGCAGCGATCATACCGATAACGGTTCCAAGGAATCCGAGTGACGGGGCGATGGCGATGAAGAGGGATATCCAGCTGAGTCCGTTTTCCATCTCGCTCATCTGTACGGAGCCGTAGGAAACGATGGTCTTCTCGACCACGTCGATACCCTGGTCGTAGCGGAGCAGTCCCTGATAGTAGATGCTGGCCACGGGGCCGGGAGTTTCGCGGCAGATGTCCTTTGCAGCCTCGATGCCACCCTTTGCAAGAGCTTCTTCAACCTTTGCGAGGAGAGCCTTGGTGTTGGTCTTGGAGAATGTCAGATAGAGAATCCTCTCGATGGACAGGGCAAGACCGATGATGAGGCAGATGATGATGAGGGACATGAACCCTGCACCGCCTTCGATGAATTTGGTCTTGAGTGCCTGGGTGAGGGGAACCTCGGGAGCGGCAGCGGTAAGTTCTGCAAGTGACTGGGGAGCAGCGACTTCCGTTGCTTCCTGTTCAGGAGCGGGAGCGTCCTGTGCCAGAGCGATGTTTGCAGTAAAGGCCATCAAGGCGGCTGCTGCGAGAATCATAAAAAACTTTTTCATGACTGGTTTTTTGTGTTTAGTTAGTTTATCGTTAGTAAATAATTATTTCCAAAATCAACGCAAGATAGCGAAAAAAATTTAATCGTCAATGCTTTGGGGGCAACTTCTTACGACATTTCTCCGCGAAGCGGAAGCTGCAGCAGCTCTTTCACTTTGTCGTTCAACGGGTTGCAGCCCATCAGATGGAAGAGTTTTGCAAGCGCACCTTCGGTGGTGAGGTCGCGTCCGGAAATCACTCCGGCGTTCTTGAGCGCCTTGCCGGTGGCATAGAGGTCCATGTTCACTTCGCCGGCCGGGCACTGGGTGACATTGAGCAGGATCCTGCCGCTGTCGGCGGCCTCTTTTACAATGTCGATGAACCACTGCTTGGAGATGGCGTTGCCCGAACCGTAGGTCTCGAGGATGACGGCGCGGATGCCTTCGCCCAGCAGCACGTTGCGCGCCACCTGGGGCGTAATTCCGGGATGAATCTTAAGAATAGCTACCCGGGTGTCGAGGCTTGTATTTATCTGAAGCTCAGTGCCTTCCGGAGGAAGCGGAAGGATGTGCGGGGTGTTGTAGCGGATGCTGATGCCCGCCTCGGCGAGCACAGGGTAATTGGGGCTGCGGAAGGCGTCGAAGGCCACCGCGTTCATCTTGGTGGAGCGGTTGCCGCGCAGCAGCTGCGAGTTGAACCAGATGCAGGCCTCCGGCACGAGAGCGCGTCCGTCGGGGCCTTTGGCCGAGGCAATCTCCACCGCCGAAACCAGGTTCTCGCGACCGTCCGTACGCAGGCTTCCGATGGGCAGCTGGCTTCCGGTAAAGACCACCGGCTTGGCGAGTCCTTTGAGCATAAAACTCAGGGCAGAGGCCGAATAGGCCATGGTGTCGGTGCCGTGCAACACCACGAATCCGTCGTACCTGTCGTAGCTGTCGCGGATTATTTCCGCAATGGAGCACCAGATTTCCGGCACTATGTCCGACGAGTCGATGAGCGGGTCGAAGGTACGGTGGTCGATGCGCAGGTCGAAGCGGCGCAGTTCGGGCACTTCTTCCAGTATTCCCGCGAAGTCGAAGGGCACCAGGCCCCCGTCTCCGGCACTTTCCTTCATTCCTATGGTGCCTCCCGTATAAATGAGCAGGACGGCGGATTTCTTCTGTTTCATATCGCGAAAAGTCTTTCGGCGTTGGCGGTGGTGACGCCTGCCACGGTCGCCGTGTCGGTATTCTTTATTTCTGCTATCTTGGCCGCTATGAGCGGGATGTTGGCGCTTTCGTTGCGGGTGCCCCGCAATGGGGTGGGGGCGAGGTAGGGCGCGTCGGTTTCCAGCAGGATGCGGTCCATCGGTATCTGCCGCACCACCTCCGGGAGCCTGGAATTCTTGAAGGTGACCACCCCGCCTATGCCCACCGACCAGTCGCCCAGTTTCTGCAGGGCGAAGAAGGTCTCGGCGCTGCCGCTGTAGGCGTGCAGGTTTCCGCGCAGATGCAGATGAGCGCAGTCGGCGAGTATCGCGAGGAAGTCCTCAGTCGCTTCGCGAAGATGGATGTTTACGGGCAAATCGTGCTCCGCCGCAAGCTCCAGCTGCACCCTGAGCGCCTCTTTCTGCTGCTCCGCGAACTCCTTGCCATAGTGATAATCCAGGCCGATTTCGCCGATGGCAACGGGCTTCTTGGCGAACCAGGGTTCGAGGGCCGCTATTTCGTCCTGCCACTTCCCGTCGACAGAGCCGGGGTAAAGCCCCAGCATGGGGAAGAGCACCCCGGGATGCCTTTCGCAGAGGGCGAAGTGGGCGGGGCGTTCGCGCGAGTCGATGTCCGCCTGGATGAGCCGCGTCACCCCGGCCGCAACGGCACGCTCCACCACGGCGTCTTCCTCGCCGCGGTAGGCCTCGTCGCTGCAGTGGGTATGTGTGTCCACGAATATCACAGGCACAAATATACTATATTTTATAACAGACCGTGCACCTTTGAAGGAGGTCTATGCCGATGAATCCTTCGGCCTCCAGCATGGTGGCGAGGCGCGACACTTCGCCGAAGTCCTGATTGCTCTCCCGGCAGAGCTCTTCGAGGGTTTCGCCGCGGCAGGCCTTTATGCGCATGGCGAGCGAGACCAGAGCCTCCCTTTCGTCTTCCGGACGGTCGGCAAAGCGTGCCAGGATGCTCTCGCGCAGGCCTTCCTTCGTGCGCTTGGACCACATCCCCAGGCCCAGCGCGTCGCAAAGGGCGGAGGTCGACCACACGGCCTCGGCCTCCTTCTGCCCGATGAGCGCGTTGCATCCCGCCGAACGGACGTCGTCAATTCTTCCCGGCAGGGCGAAAACATCCCTGCCGTATTCGCCTGCCAGCCTGCAGGTGATGAGCCCGCCCCCGTTTATCTTGGATTCGGTGATGAGCACGGCGTTGCTGAGGCCGGCGATGATGCGGTTGCGCCGCAGGAAGGTGAATGCCACCGGGCCGGTTCCGGGGGGATAGTCGGTTACCAGGGCGCAGCCTTCCGTGCCGGCGATGCGTTCGGCGAGCCGGGCGTGCTGCTTGGGGTACACGTCGTCGATGCCGACGGGCAGCACCGCAACCGTGGGCAGCCCGCAGTCCAGGGCGGCGGTGTGCGCGGTCGCATCCACCCCGAAGGCCAACCCGCTCACTATCACCGGTTTATGCCGGCATTCGGACATTGATTTTACCAGGCGCCTGGTCCACTCGCGGCCGTACGGCGAGATGTCCCTGGTGCCCACTATGCCCACGGCGTTGCTGCGCCCGAATATCTTGTCCGGGGGCGAGACCGAGCGCACGTAGAGCCCCGCCGGAGGGTCGGTGCACTCCCTGAGCAGCGCCGGAAAGTCCGGCGAGGTATAGGGCAGATAGCTGCAGCCCAGTTCGCCCAGGCGCTCCAGCTCTTCGGCCGCTTCGTCCACGGCCTGCGGGCGTATCATACCTTTGAATTTGGAAAATGGCCCCAGTACTTCGTCCGCCTCGGACGGTGTCAGATCGAACACCGCCGCTGCGCTTCCCAGCGCCTCCACCAACCGGAGCGCGCAAAGGGGTTCATAACCGAAAATGCGCCCCAGGGCACAGGCGCAGACGGTTTCTCTGTTTGCACTTGTTTTCATGCCCAAATGTAAGCGCATAAAACATAAATCTGCGGCCTTTTAAAGTTTAAGACCGCAGATTTTTATGTTTTCGTATGTTTTAAATTTTCTTTTATATCGTATAAAATTTCTTTTATATGATAAGAAGCGCGTCGCCGTAGGGCCCGAAGCGGTAATCCTGCTCCAGTGCGACCTCGTAGGCGTGCATCACGTTGTCGAATCCGCCGAAGGCGGCCTCGGCCATCAGCATGGTCGAGCAGGGCTCGTGGAAATTGGACACGAACGCATCCGCCACCGCAAAGTCGTACGGAGGGAAGAGGAACTTGTTGGTCCAGATGTCGTTGGCCTTGATCTCGTGCTGGGTGGTCACGTAGGTCTCGAGTGCGCGGAGCACGGTCACGCCAACCGCCAGCACCTTGCCGCCGGTACGCTTGGCTAGGTTCACGCGCTGCGCAGCCTCTTCGGAGATAATCATCCTTTCGCCGTCCATGCGGTGTTTGGAGAGGTCCTCCACGTCCACGGGATTGAAGTGTCCGCGGCCCATATGCACGGTTATGAAGGTGCGGTCGATGTCCGCCAGGATCATCCTGTTGAGGAGTTCGCGGCTGAAGTGCAGGCCTGCTGCGGGAGCCGAAACTGCGCCCTCGTATTTGGCGAAGATGGTCTGGAAGTCATCCACGTCCTGCTCGTCCGGTTCGCGGTCGATGCACTCGGGAAGGGGAGTCTTGCCAAGGTCGAAGAGGCTCTTCTTGAACTCTTCGTACGGTCCGTCGTAGAGGAAACGCAGGGTTCTGCCCCTGGAGGTGGTGTTGTCGATAACCTCGGCCACCATGCTCTCGTCCTCGCCGAAGTACAGCTTGTTGCCGATGCGGATCTTGCGGGCGGGCTCCACGATCACGTCCCAGAGTTTCTGCTCGCGGCTGAGTTCGCGGAGCAGGAACACCGTGATCTCGGCGCCGGTACGTTCCTTCTTGCCGGAAAGCCTGGCGGGGAACACGCGGGTGTCGTTAAGCACGAACAGGTCGCCCTTGCCGAAATATTCTATAATGTCCTTGAAAAGCCTGTGCTCGATTTCGCCGGTCTTGCGGCGCAGAACCATAAGCTTGCATTCATCCCTCCACCTGGTGGGCCTGAGGGCGATTTTTTCCTTCGGAAGATCGAAGTTGAACTGGGAAAGTTTCATAATTGGTATAGAGTCGATACTCTATATATACGGCGAAACTTCCCAAAAAGTTTCACACCTTGGCCTCGCGGAAAACTTCCTGGATGGAAGGGAAGGTGTTGGTGAGGAAACGGGGGAGCGAAGACTTCGCCACCCAGGCCGCCTTGGCTATGTCTTCCTCGCGCTGCGGAGTGAGGTCGACGGGGTCCGTGTAGAGGCAGTCGTACCACCAGGTATGCTTGAGGTGCCAGATGCCGTCGCGCAGGTAGCAGTGGTCGGTTATGCAGATGAGTCCGCGCAGCTCCAGCTTGTCCACGCCGGTTTCTTCCTGAATCTCGCGAAGCGCCGTCACCTTAATGTCTTCGCCCTTCTCCTGATGCCCCTTGGGTAGGTCCCAGAGGCCGTTTCGCTCTATCAGGAGATAGTCGCCGCGCCGGTTGCTCACCAGTCCGCCCGCGGCATTCACTTCCTTGAACTCGGCGCAGAGCCGGCGGTAGACCTTGTCGGTGTTGGGCACGGGGATGTAGATGCGCGAAAGCTCCTGCGACGCCTCGAACATCATCACCAGGGTGTGCATGTCGATTTTTTCGCCCAGATGGAACTCCACGGCGTTGGGGTCCGCGAGGGCCTGGTCCCCGGGCTCGCAGATGATGATGCAGCGTTTCTCGAAATATATCCTGTGCATAAAAAATTGCTATCTTTGTACGATAGGCAACTGCAAAATTAAGAAAAATCCGCTTATGGCACAATTCAACAGCAAACACGGAATCGTATCCGCCCCGCAGATGGCCCTGTTCATGGCCTTTACCGACATGCGGAACTTCGTGAACATGCTTCCGGAAGACAAGAAGCAGGGCGTCACGGCGGATTTCGATACGCTGCGCGGCAATGTTTCGGGTTTCGACATCGGGGTTAGGATTACCGCCCGCGAACCTTATAAATATATAGAGATACAGGACGACGGCGCTCCCTTCCATTTTACCATGTCGCTGCACTTCGAACCTGCAGGCGAGGCCGGCAAAACCGACTTCAGCATAACGGTGGAGGCCGAGCTCAACATGATGCTCAAGATAATGATCGGTAACAAGATCAACGAGGCGCTCGACAATATAGTAGACTCGCTTGTCGCGATGAGCGAAGGCCGCCGCCCGGAGGGCATGCCCGAAGATTTCCACCTGTAATGAACGACCTGCCGGTATCCATAAGGCTAAACCCGTTCAAGGGGCCGGACGGTCCCGACGGGGCTCCCGTGCCCTGGTCGCCCTGGGGCCGGATTCTGCCCGACCGCCCGAACTTCACCCTCGACCCGCTCTTCCACGCCGGCTGCTACTATGTGCAGGACAGCTCCGCCATGTTCGTGGGGCATCTTTTCCGCAAGTATCTGCCCGAGCTTGGGTTCCCCCGGGTGCTGGACCTCTGCGCCGCGCCGGGAGGCAAGACCACCGATCTGGCGGCCAGCCTTCGCGAGCGCTGCGGCGATGCTTTCGAGCTGACAGCGAATGAGGTGATGGTCAAGCGGGCGCGCATCCTGGCGGACAATGTGGATGCCTGGGGCGACCCGTGCGTTAAGGTGACGAGCCTGGACCCCGCCGTTTTCGGGCGGGAGATGCCGGGGTATTTCGATGTGATAGTGGCCGACGTGCCCTGCAGCGGCGAGGGAATGTTCCGCAAGGACCCGCGCGCCGAGGCGGAGTGGAGCCCCGAACTGGTGGAGCTTTGTGCGGCGCGCCAGAAGCGCATTCTGGCCGATGTCTGGCCAGCCCTGCGCGATGGCGGGCTGCTTATCTACTCGACATGTACCTACGAAGATGCCGAGAACGACGCCAACCTGCGCTGGGCGGCGGAAACCCTCGGCGGCAAGATTATTCCTCCGGAAGATGAGTTCGGCGCTTACGGCGTGCGCCTCACCTCCTGCGGCAGCCTGCTCCGTGCGGGCGAGGTCCCCGGCGAGGGCCAATGGGCCGGGGCGCTTGTAAAACACTCGTCATGTCCGACCCGTCCTTCGTCATGCCCGACCCGATCGGGCATCTCCGCGGCAAGAGATTGCCGGTCGCAGCCGGCAATGACGCATCCGCAGCCGGAAATGACGCATCCGCAGTCGGAAATGACGGCACCGCGCGTCGAGGTAACCCTCGAGCAGGCGCTCCGCTACCTCCATCGCGACAGCTTCCCCCTGCCGGAGGCACCCCTGGGAATGATAACGGTGTGCTACCGGGGTCATCCGCTGGGTCTGGCTAAGAACCTCGGCAAGCGCATCAATAACCTCTATCCTAAGAACCGCCGCATATTAATGGACATCTGACGCGCCATTATTTGCCAATAATATTTAAATTCGGCCCTGATAAGAAACAAATACAAACAAAGTATAGATATGAAAAAGGTATTGTTGTTTATGATTTCATTCGCGATGCTCGCATCCTGCGGGCCCAAGCAGGAAAAGGTTCCCGCAATCGACCTCGCCAATCTCGACACCGAGGTTTCTCCGGGAGAAGATTTTTATAAATACGCCGTTTCCGGATGGCAGAAAAACCATCCCCTCGGAGCCGAATATGCCCGTTTCGGCACTTTCGACCAGCTGCGCGAGAACAACGTGGAGCGCCTGAACGACCTCTTCGCCTCGATGGCCACCATGAAGACCAAAAAGGGCAGCGTGGACCAGAAGATAGTGGACCTGTACAAGCAGGGCCTCGACTCCGTGCGTCTTAACGCCGAAGGCGCAGCTCCTCTGCAGAAGTATATCGCCGAGGTGCAGGCAATTGCGGACAAGAAGGAATTCGCCGTACAGCTCGCCAAGATGCATCTCGAGGGCGAAGGCAGCCTCTTCGGAGTGTTCGTGGAGGCCGACCTCATGGACAGCGACAGCCAGGTTCTCTATATGGGACAGGGCGGCCTGGGAATCGGCGACCGCGACTACTATGTGAAGCCCGAGAACAAGGCCCTCAAGGAGGGTTACCGCGCATTCCTCGTAAAGGTGCTCGAACTTGCGGGCGTAGAGAATGCTGCAAAGGTGGCGGACAACACCGTGGCGGTTGAGGATTACCTCGCCCTGAATTCCTGGACCAGGGAGCAGGAGCGCGACTACATCAAGCTCTACAACCCCATGTCCTCCTCGCAGATTTTCGAGGCTTTCCCGGGATTCGACTTCGCCGCATTCTTCGAGACCGGCGGCATCCCCGAGCAGGAGAAGATAATCGTTTGTGAGCCTTCGTTCTTCCAGGCCCTCAGCGACTATGTCGCAAAGACCGACCTCGACATCCTCAAGGATTATGTGCTTGCACATCTTGTGAGCGGCGGATGCGGCGCCCTGAGCGACGATTTCTATGCCGCGCACTTCGAGTTCTACTCCCGCCAGCTTTCCGGCATCCAGGAGCACAAGCCCCGCTGGAAGAGGGCAATGGCAGTGCCTAACGGAGTGCTTGGCGAAGCCGTCGGCCAGATGTACGTCAAGAAGTACTTCCCCGCCAGCTCCAAGAAGAAGATGCTCGCTCTCGTGAAGAACCTTCAGGCCGCACTCGGACAGCATATCGACGAGCTCGACTGGATGGGCGACAGCACCAAGGTCAAGGCCCACGAGAAGCTCGACAACTTTACCGTAAAGATCGGCTATCCCGACAAGTGGAAGGACTACAGCACCCTCGAGGTGGATCCCGAAAAGAGCTACTACGAGAACCACCGTGCAGCCAGCCGCTGGTATATCGCCGACAATCTTTCAAAGCTCGGCAAGCCTACGGACAAGACCGAATGGGGCATGACTCCGCAGACGGTAAACGCCTACTACAACCCCACCACCAACGAGATTTGCTTCCCTGCAGCCATCCTGCAGCCTCCTTTCTTCAATCCTGACGCCGACGATCCCGTGAACTACGGCGCAATCGGAGTTGTCATCGGACACGAAATGAGCCACGGCTTCGACGACCAGGGACGCCTCTTCGACAAGAACGGCAACATGGTCAACTGGTGGACCGACGAGGACGACGCCAAGTTCCGCGAGAAGGCCGAAGTGCTTGCAGCGCAGTTCGACGCAGTCGAGATTCTTCCCGGCGTGCATGCCAACGGCCACTTCACCCTCGGCGAGAACATAGGCGACCACGGCGGACTCAGCATCGCCTGGACTGCTATGGAGAACGCCATGAAGGGCAAGAACCCCGGCCTCATCGACGGCTTCACCCCCGCTCAGCGTTTCTATATCGGCTACGCCACGGTGTGGGCCCAGAACATCACCGACGAGGAGAAGGCTCGCCTTACCAACATCGATCCCCACTCGCTCGCGGTCAACCGCGTGAACGTGTCGGTTCGCAACTTCGCATCCTTCTTCGATGCATTCGGCATCAAGGAGGGCGACCCGATGTGGAGGCCCGAGGCCGAGCGCGTACACATCTGGTAAATGGACGCAGGGCGCTTCATAGCCTCTAAAATAAAATTCAGAGGGAGAATGGCTGTCGTAGCGATAGCCGTCTCTTTCTTTGTTATTATAATTTCACTTGCCATTTCGGGGGGCTTCCGAGAGCAGATTCGCGACGGGCTGTCGGCACTGGGCGGGGACGTTGCCATCACAGGCACCCGCGTCAACTATTTCAGCCCGGACGACCCCATCCTTTCGGATCCTTCGTGGCTCCCCGGAGTGGAAAAGGTGAGGGGAGTGAGCGAGATAATTCCGGTAGCCTACCGGGCGGGCATCGTGCGCAACGGCTCTTCCATCCAGGGAGTACTCATCAAGGCGATGCCTTCGGCCGATACCGCCGCGCTCTCGGTCTCCATCCCCCGCAGGCTCTCGCAGCGCATGGGCCTGGAGCCCGGCGACGCGATGACAACCTACTTCGTGGGCGAGCGCCTCAAGGTGCGCAAGTTCACCGTCCGCGAGATTCACGACCCGCTTGTGGAGGCCGACGAGAACCTCATCGTTTACGCCTCGCTGCCCGATATCCAGCGCGTCAACGGCTGGGAACCCAACCAGGTGAGCGCTCTTGAAATCCGGCTCGATGCCCGTTTTCGGGGCCGGGACGCCCAGAGGCGTAAGGCCTCCGAAATCGGCATCATCGCCTCCATGGGCACCGGCGAAAACGAGCCCCACGTGCTCGCCAAATCGGCTGCCGACAGCTACTCCGCACTTTTCGACTGGCTGGAACTCATCGACTTCAATGTCCTTGCAATCCTGCTCCTGATGATTCTGGTGGCAGGTTTCAACATGATTTCCGGCCTGCTCATAATGCTCTTCCGCAACATTTCGACAATCGGCACGCTCAAGGCCGTGGGCATGACCGACCGCAGCATTGCGGGAGTGTTCCTCCGCGTGGCTTCGGGCACGGTCCTTAAGGGCCTGCTCGCCGGCAACGCAGCCGCCCTGCTCTTCTGCCTGGTGCAGGGAACCACGCACTTTATCCGGCTCAATCCGGCCAACTACTTCGTGAGCTTCGTGCCTGTGCACGTGGCTCCGCTCCAGATTCTCGCAGTGGACATCGCGGCATACGCCGCCATAATGCTCCTGCTGCTGATTCCTTCGCTCTTTATCTCCAGGGTGGACCCGGCGGAAACCGTCCGCGTAAAATAGTTAAACCCTGCACTGATAATAACGTCTACAGACTGTTATTACATCAACCAATGACACTGAAACTTAATCGTTTTCTTCTGCCTGTGCTGCTCCTGCTGGCGGGCCCGGTGGCCTTTGCCGGCGAGATCGACAGGCTAATTGCATCGGAGCTCGACCGTCAGGGGATCAAGGCATCCCCCGAAGCCGATGCGGCCCTGCTGGTGCGGCGCTACTTCCTGGTGGTCACCGACCGCATTCCAACGGAGGCGCAGACCAGGGCTTTCCTCAAGAATCCCGACCGAACGGCCCTGGTGGACAGCCTGCTCGCCAGCGACGGCTTTGCCGGCAAGCTCATGCTCAAGTGGGGCGACCTGCTGCGCATCAAGTCCGAGTTCCCCAGCTGCATGTGGCCGAACGCCGTGCAGGCATTCAACAAATGGCTGTTCGAGGAATTCCGCGCCAACACGCCCTACGACAGGTTCGTGAGGGAACTTCTGTCCGGCACGGGCAGCAATTTCCGCTGCCCGCAGACCAACTTCTACAGGGCAGGTTCCGACCGCAGTCCCCGCAAGTTCGCCTCGGACGCTGCGCTGCTCTTCCTCGGCCTGAGGGAGGTCCCGGACGACTGGCTGCCGTTCTTCAGCCAGGTTAAATTCAAGAGCACAAAGGAGTGGAAGGAAGAGATTCTCTGCCTGGACGTGGACATCCTCCCGCCCGAGCATCCGCTCAGGCTCGGCGGCAAATCAGTAACGCTGGAGGAGGGCACGGACTTCCGCAAGCCCTTCATCGACTGGCTGGCTTCGGCGGACAACCGCGACTTCGCCCTGGCGTTCGCCAACAGGCTCTGGTTCTGGCTGATGGGAAGGGGCATTATTCATCCGGTGGACGACCTCGGCAGCGGGGCGGCGCCCTCCAATCCGGAGCTTCTTAACTATCTGACCGACAGGTTTATAGCCTCCGGCTTCGACGTGAGGGCGCTGGCAAGGGAGATACTCCTTTCGGACGCTTTCGCGCGCAGCACGCTCTACACCCAGCCCTGCGACGATGGCCTCTTTGCGCATTACATTCAGAGCCGCCTTACCGCGGAGCAGATTTGCGACGGCATCTGCGATATAACGGGCGTGCCCGACAAATACTCCAGCCGGGCCCCGGAACCCTTCACCAACTTCCCGGCCGGCACCCGTTCGGTCGAGGTCTGCGACGGCACCATTACCACTCCGCAGCTGGACATTTTCGGACGCCCGTCGCGCGACGTTCCCCTCGAGAGCGGACGCGACAACTCGGTGAATTCCAAACAGATACTCTATCTGCTCAACTCTACCGACATCCAGGAGAAGTTGCGCAAGAGCCCCTGGCTCAAATCCCGGCTCTGGGGCGGCAGCATCAAGGACATGACCGACGACGTCTACATGCGCGTGCTCGCCAGGCACGCTTCTCCCGAAGAAATCCAGGCGGTAACGCGCTGGTACGAAGGCGCAAGACCGGCCGGGGTGGGCTTCCGCACCGCCGCCGAATCGCTGGTATGGGCGCTTTTGAATACGGACGAATTCTTATTCCTGAACTGATATGAAACGCTTGATAACCATACTGTTGGCAGCTCTGCTTCCTATGGTGGGAATGCAGGCGCAGAAGGCTAAGGCCGTGGTATACATCTACCTCGACGGCGGTTCCTCGCAGACCGACACCTTCGATCCCAAGCCCGATGCGGGTTACAGCGTAACGGGCAAATACAAGAATCCTATTGAAACCAAGATACCGGGAGTGCTCTTCGGCGAAAGGCTGGTGAAGCTGGCCGCCATAGCCGACCGTCTGGCGGTGCTGCGCGGCATGTGCGACGGCACCAACGCCCACGAGACCGGGCACTACCGCATGCTCACCGGCGACATGACCGGCCAGGACATAGTCTATCCGTCCTACGGGGCGATGATTGCCTACAAGAAGCAGGCGGAGTACGACAATCCGCTTTTCCCCTACATCTGCATAACCGAGGCGTCCACCCGCTTCAACGAGGCGGGCTTCCTGAACGTAATGTTCAAGCCCTACGACACTGGCGGCAAGCCCAACGACAAGTTCTTCGACGTCAGCGGAATAGTGGACCACAACATGTCCGACGCGCTCATGGAGTCGCGCCGTGCGCTCCTTGGGGAGCTTTCCGCCCTGGGCAAACCCGTTCAGCAGACGGAGGAGGTGCTCAAGGCTGCGAAATACCGCAGCCAGGGATGGGAGCTGATGCTGGGCGATATCCGGGGGTGCTTCGACCTGAACGCGGAGCCCGACTCGGTGCGCAACGCCTACGGGCGCAACAACTTCGGGCAGTCCTGCCTCGCCGCGCGTAAACTGGTGGAGCAGGGGGTGCTGGTGACGATGGTGCGCTTCCGCGGCTGGGATACCCACAAGGAACATTTCAAGCGTATGGACCAGCGGCTCGACGAGCTTGACGCGGGCGTGTCTTCGCTCATCCTCGACCTCGAGGCGAGAGGCCTTCTGGACAGCACTATAATTGTGGTCGGCGGCGAATTCGGCAGGACGCCGGTAATCGGCTTCGGCCCGCCATGGAACGGCGGCAGGGGCCACTACGGGGCCGCTTTCTCCTACATAGTCGCCGGCGGCGGCTTCAAGGGGGGAGTTGTAGTGGGAGCCACCGACGCCAAGGGCGAGAAGGTCATCGACCGCAAGATTTATCCCGCGGACCTCTGGGCCAGCGTATACAAGCTGATGGGCATCGACCCGCTCGGTACCGTGACGCACCCCGTGCTGGGCGAAATCCCCATGCTGCCGTCCTACGGCAGGGAGGGCCAGAGCAACGGAATGCTTACCGAAATTATGGAGGGCCTGTGATGAAAAGGATGCTTACAGTTCTTGCGGCCCTGGCGATATGCCTCGCCGCATCGGCCCAGAAGGGCAATATAGGTTATATATATCCTACCGGCGCCCAGCGCGGCACCACCGTCGAGATAACAGTCGGCGGGCAGAATATCTCCAAGGCCAGGGCCGTGGTCATCAGCGGCAAGGGCGTGAGCGGGGAGATTCTGGCGGCTTCCGAACAGCCCAAGCGCAAGGGCCGCAGAAAGAAGGATATCGGCGAGGAGGACAACCTCCAGCTGGCCGACAGGGTGAAATTCCGCCTCACCGTCAGCAAGGATGCCGCCCTCGGCATGAGGGACCTGCGCCTGGTGCTGCCCAACGGCATGAGCAACCGCCTCTACTTCGAGGTGGGCGAGCTGCCCGACGTGCTCGAAGATGCCAAAGCAAAGCTTTCGGGCGCATCGGCGAGCCTTCCCGTAACTTTCAACGGGCAGATAATGCGCAGCGACGTGGACCGTTTCCGCTTCCGGGCGGTGAAGGGCCGTCAGCTGGTGCTGCAGGTAAAGGGACGCGTCTTCGTGCCCTATATGGCAGATGCCGTTCCCGGCTGGTTCCAGCCGATTATCCGTCTCTACGGCCCCGACGGCAGGGAAATCGCCTATAACGACGACTACCGCTGGAATGTGGATCCGGTGCTCTTCTTCAAGGTGCCGGAAAGCGGCGACTACGAGGTGGAAATCAACGACGCGCTCTATCGCGGACGCGAGGACTTCGTGTACCGCATCGATGTGGGCGAGCTGCCGTTCATCACATCGGTTTCGCCCCTCGGAGGCCCTGCGGGCAAAAAGAATGAGCTCAAGCTTACGGGCTATAATCTGAAATCCGAAAAACTCAAGCTCAAGTGCTCCAAAGAAGGACGCCTTGCCGTTGTGGCCCAGGGTCCGGGAGGCCTGCATTCCAACCGGATGTGGTTCTATTCCGACCCGCGCGACCAGCTCAGCACCAAAAAGCTCGCGCCCAATACCGATATGGGCTCCGCCTGGGAGCTCGCTTCGGGCGAGGTGTGCGAGACCGTCTTCTCCAAGCCTCTGGAACAGCACTGGTACGTGATCGACGTCCCGAATAAAAAGCCCGTTCACCTGGAGGTGATGGCCCGTCGCCTGGGCGCGCCCACCGACGTGCAGATGAGCCTGTTCGACAGCTACATGAACAAGGTTAAGGACGTGGACGATACCGAGGATCCCGACGAGTGCATGATGACTCATTTCGCCGACCCCGAGCTCACCATGAAACTGCAGCCGGGCCGGTATTACGTGCGCCTCGTTGAGGCCCAGGCCCACGGCGGGCAGGACTACGCCTACCGCTTCAGCTGGGCTCCGGCGCAACCCGACTTTTCGCTGTTCATCGAACCCGCCACCATTTCGCTGCCGGAACAGGGCTCGGCGGTGTTTACCGTGCAGATGCACCCCAAGCAGAACTTCCGCGGGGCGATCGACATCGACATAGCGGGCCTGCCGCACGGCTTCAAGGTCGCCGGCAACCGCATCGAACAGTACAAGAAAAAGACACTCGTTTCGATTACCGCACCCGAAGGGGCGGCCAAGGGCACCCTGATGCCGCGCGTTTCCGGCTCTGCCGAGATGAACGGCACTTCCGTCACCCGCGACGCCGTGCCTGCCGAATCCATGATGCAGGCCTTCTACTATACCCACCTTATGCCGATGGAGGAATTCCGCGTCGAGGTAGGGGAGAAGACCCCGTTCCGCATAAAGGTGGTGCGCGAGGGCCGCGGTCCGCTGCATCTCGAGCGCGGCGGCACCTTCCCTGTCAAGGTCGTCCTTGAGCGTGATCCGGGCTTCAATTCGCCCGTCACGCTGATGATGAAGTGCAGCGAGGGCTTCGTCAAGGCCGAGGCGGTGGTGATTCCCGAAGGTGAGAACGAGGGCATTCTGGAACTCAAGGTGCGCGATGTCGTCAAGACCAAGCGCACCGTCTATCCGCGCATCTCGGTCTACGGAGTCGTAAAAGCTTCGTCCAAGAGAATCGCCGGCAAGGGTCGCAATGCCTTCGTCGCCTCCGTCTCCGCCTACGCTCCCGTCTTTATCGCCGAGCTCGACGGATTGAGGTAATTAATGACAACGTAAAATATCGGCGCCGTTAGCGACGGCCAGGGCTTCGGCGGCGGGGGTGTCGCCGTGGGTGAAGCGTTTGTCGGCGACGCCGGCAAGCACCGGGCGGCCGAAGCGGCGGAAGCGGGCGAGCGAGCGCAGGAGCTCCCAGTTCTGCTCCCCGGTCTTTGCAAAGCCGAAGCCCGGGTCCAGAATCCAGTCGCGGATGCCCAGAGCGGCAGCACGGGCGGCAAAATCCTCGAAGTACTCTTCCACCGCTGCAACTACGCCCTGAGGGTAGTCGCAGAGCGAATCCATGCTGCGCGGATTGCCTCGCTTGTGCATCGCTATGAAAGGTAACCCCAGCTCCGCCACCAGGGGCAGCATGGCCGGGTCGTCTTCGCCGGCGGAGATATCATTCACCGTAAACGGGCCGATCAGGTCATAGGCCCGCCGGACCACCTCTGAACTGGTGGTATCGATCGAATACAGGCCGGAAGGAAGGTGCTTCAGCACGGGCTCCAGCCGCCGCCACTGTTCCTGCGGCGGCACATCCGGCGCTCCGGGCCTGGTAGACGCCGGCCCGAGGTCTACCATCCAGGCACCGCGGGCAAACCAGTCGGCTATTCGCGCAAGCGCATCATCCGCGCCATGCGCTATGCTGTCCGCATAAAAAGAATTTGGGGACAGATTTACTATCCCCAGAATCCTGACTTCTCCGTAAGGTCCCTGCATTATTCGGCGAACATCGGAGGAACGACGTCGAAATTGCCCTTGGCGGGGGTTTCCACACGCAGGAAGGCGCGCACCGCCAGTATCAGAATCAGGGCGCTGGCGGCGAATCCGGGCCAGTACCACTGTCCCATCACGTCCATCCAGGACTGCGCGTCCTTAAGCGAATCGATGTGCCCTAGCACCAGCGCGATGGTGTTGTTGGTGAAGTGCATCAGCATCGTAAGCTTGAGCGAGCCGGTCCTGTAGTAGACGTAGCCGAAGAGCAGTCCCAGCACAAACGCCGGAATGGCCTGCCAGGGGTTCATGTGGATGACGGCGAAGAAGAGGGCCGACACCACTATTGCAAGCCAGGGACGAACCCCGTGCCCGAGCAGCCCGCGGAGCACCATTCCCCTGCACAGCCACTCCTCGAAGAACGGGGCGAAAAGGCTTACGCAGATGAAGTTGATCCAGAATTTGCCGGAGGTCATCCCCTTGAGGATGTCTTCCAGCCATTTGGGCATTGCGGGCAGAAGCGAATTCACCGCGTCGCAGCAGAAACCTGCCGCAAGGGTGCCGAGCATCACCACAAGCGCTGCCTTGAGCCCGCCGAGCGGAGCGAAGTGGTCGTTGTCCAGCTGCGTGCCGTAGCCCGTCATGGCGTTGCGGCGGCTGCGTCCGGCCGCCCACATCATCGGGAAGATGAACATCAGCGGGTAGGACACTATCATGCCGTATTCCATTCCGGCCGACTGGCCGAGGATGGCAACGAACACCAGCGAAACGACGTTGCCTGCCAGTGCGCCCAGCAGGAACAGGGCCACCAGTATAAAGAGGTCGGCCACCCCCGGAACACAGCGGGTATGGTGGCCGAACACATTGAAATTACCGCGTTTTGCGCGTGCCATACTAGTAGAGAGGCGAAGGATAAACGCCCTGCTTTACGAGGTTTGCGAACTTCTCAACCACGCCAGGACGGTCTTCCTTGTAGGTTACGCCGAACCAGTGCGAAGGAGTGGAAAGCACCTCGGTGGTGGCGCTGTGATCCTTGATCATGCAGTCGATGGCGAAAGGAATGTAGAATTCCTTCTTGGGCTCGTCGATGTTGACCTTGAGGAAGTCGGCGAAGATCTTCTCGCTCTTCTCGAAGTAGTCGGGGGTGAAGCCCCACATATTCATGGAGCAGAGGGCTGCGCCGTCGAGCACGATGTGCTTGTCGCCGTTGACCGAATTGTCGCCGTAAACCTTGCCGTCGGCTTCCTTCGCGATGTTGAGGTGCTCTGCGACACCGGAGAGGATATGCTTTTCGTCGTAGTAGCAGATGCCGCGCGATACGCTTCCGCTGTCGGAGAGAGTGTGGTCGAGCTCGAATCCTACCACGGAGTACTGTCCCTTGGTGTTCTCATGTGCGCGGAGCCAGTCGCCGAGGATGGCGAAGGATTCCTTTCCGTAATAGTCGTCGCCGTTGATTACCGCGAAGGGTTCGTGAATCACGTCCTTTGCCATAAGAACTGCATGCGCGGTGCCCCAGGGCTTCTCGCGGGCCGGGTTGAGGGTGAATCCGGCGGGAATCTTGTTAAGTTCCTGGGTAACGAAAACGAACTCCAGAGGAGTGCCGTCGAGGCATTTCACGTGGGCGTATTTCTTGGCCACGAGTGCCTTCATGTCTTCGAGGAAATATTCCCTCACGATGTAGACGACCTTGCCGAAGCCGGCCTTGACCGCATCGTAAATGGAATAGTCGATAATGGTTTCGCCGGAGGGCCCGAGGCCGTCCATCTGCTTGAGCCCGCCGTAACGGCTGCCCATTCCCGCAGCAAGTACTAAGAGTGTAGGTTTCATATCTAGGTTAAAAATCAGTGTATGCAAAATTAGTTAAAAAATGTATACGTCATCGCCCTCTTCCGCAAAATTATACTGCTCGCGGGCGAGGGTTTCCAGGGTGTCGCGGTCGTTGGAGAGAATGCCTATCTGCTTGTCGAGGGCCTTGATTTCCTTCTGGTAATACTCCATCTGCCTGTGCTGGCGCCCGATGGTGAAGCCCGCCTGTATCCAGCGCAGGAGGCTGTCCTTCTTGACGAAGAGGAAGGCGACGAAGAACGCGGTTATGATGATGGCATAGCGCACGAAGGAGCGGAGTTCCTGTCTGGCACCGTCCTTGTCCTTGTTCCACAGATTCTTGTACCACTTCATAGTGCGAAGATAATTTCTTTTGCGATAATGTCCAAAAGTTGATAACTTTGTAAGTTAAATATTTTACAAAAAGGTATGAAAAGATTCTTCCTCTGCGCGGCAGCGGCCCTGATTGCGGCCAGCGCTTTCGCCAAAGTAGAACTCCCCAACATCATCGGGGACAATATGGTGCTTCAGCGGGAAACCTCCGTAGCCCTCTGGGGCAAGGCGAAGGCGGGCGCAAAGCTCACTATCGCCCCTTCGTGGACCAAGTCCAAGACCACCCTCACGGTCGGCCAGGACGGCAAATGGTCCGCAAAAGTCGCCACTCCGGCGGCCGGCGGTCCCTACGAGATAGTGTTCAACGACGGCGAGAAGCTTACCGTCAGGAACGTCCTCATCGGCGAGGTGTGGTTCTGCGGCGGCCAGAGCAATATGCAGATGCCTGTCAAGGGCTTCGGCGGCCAGAGGGTGGAAGGCGCGTTCGACGCGATTATGAACGCCAGCCCTGCCACTCCCATCCGCCTCTGCACCAGCAAGATAAGGGCATCCCTCAGGGAAGAGGAAGAGAATCCCCTCCAGTGGAAGGAGAATACCCCCGACGCGGTCGCGTCGCACAGCGCGGTGAGCTATTTCTTCGCCGTGCAGCTGCAGAAGATCCTGGGCGTGCCCGTAGGAGTGATCTCCTGCAACTGGGGAGGCAGCACCATCGAGACCTGGATCTCCCGCGAATGGCTGGAGAAGGGTAATAAAGAGTGGCAGGAGAAGGGCTACAACGACCCCATCAAGCTCGGCCACCTCGAGAAGGGTGAGCTTCCCGCCAAGAACCAGAATCACGCAGGGGCACTCGCGTACAACGCCATGGTAGCCCCCCTCATCCCCTTCACCTTCAAGGGGATAATCTGGTATCAGGGCGAAAGCAACCGCGCCCGCCCCGACCAGTACGTGCGCCTCAGCAAGCTCTATGTGGAGATGATGCGCTCGCTCTGGGACAACCCCGAGCTGCCTTTCTACGCAGTGCAGATCGCTTCTTACAAGTACGGCAAGGGCGTCAAGGGCAATCCCGAGGGCGTCCAGAGCCCGCTGCTTGAAGAGGCCCAGCTCAAGGCTGCCCAGCAGATAAAGCACTCCGGCCTCGCAACCACGCTGGACGTGGGCGACCCCGACTGCATCCATCCCGCGAAGAAACTCCCCGTGGCGCAGCGTCTCGCGGCGCTCGCACTGGAGAACGACTACGGCTTCAAGGGCATCTGCTCGCGCGCTCCCGAGTTCAAGGACATGAAGATCGACAGCAACAAGGTCACCCTCAATTTCCATGTTTTCGGCAGCCCTCTTACCCCCAACACAGTGGAGCTTGACGGCTTCGAGGTGGCAGGCGAGGACAAGGTGTTCCACAAGGCGACTTCCGCCAGGGTGGTGCGCCCCAACAGGGCCATCGAAGTGGTCTGCGACGAGGTGCCCGCTCCCGTGGCGGTGCGCTATGCCTTCCACAATGTGGCGGAGGCTTCCGTGTTCAACGGTATGGGCATTCCCGTGGGACCTTTCCGCACGGACAACTGGGATAAATAAGGAATGAAGCTGTTTTCCGGAATAGGATTCCCTGCTGCAGTGGCGGCCGTTGCCGTCGCCGCCAGCCTCGGTGTGGAAGCTCCGCACCGGGCGGAATTCAATTCCGAGGCGCCCGTCTTCATCGCTGAGGCGGCACCCGATACGGTTCTTTACCCCAAGGACGGCTACAAGATAGGCAGGCGCGGGAATTTCTCGGCCGAAACCATTCCGGACAGCGTTCTGCGCGCCCTCGGCATAGATGTCAAGTTCGGCGAACTGGACACCCTGCCGCTCATCACCGCCCGCGACACCATCTTCCCTCCCGATTCGCTGCGCGAAATCGACCCCTTCCGATACAAGTACTACGTCGCGCTCATCGACTCCCTCATCCACCGCTGGGTGAGCGACTCGCTGCGCCAGGAAGAGATGGATTTCCGCCGCAAGGGCGATACCCTCGGCTGGCAGATAGACTCGGCCGACCGCCACAAGCTCGACTCCATCTGGACCAAGGACTCCGTCGCCAGGGCAAAGGCGGCCTTCGAGGCCTGGTACAACTCGCTCAGCAAGAGCGAACGCAAGAAATACGACTTCGAGCAGAAGCTCGCCCGCAAGCTGCACGAGATGGACTCCCTGCAGAAGGCGCGCGACGAACGGGTGGCATACCGCGACAGCGTCAGAGAGCATACTCCGCGAGTGCTGAGCACCTTTGCAATCCCTGAGGAGATGCAGTACAAGCGCATAATTTCGTGGACGGT
Source organism: Bacteroidales bacterium (assembly GCA_017617495.1). Classification (GTDB taxonomy): domain Bacteria; phylum Bacteroidota; class Bacteroidia; order Bacteroidales; family UBA932; genus Cryptobacteroides. The sequence continues at coordinate 19,521 of JAFZWD010000036.1, read as the reverse complement.
CGACCAGGATTTCCACCGCATAGCGCCGGAGGTGCCGGATACTTCGTACAACAAGTGGTACTACGACTTCGCCTGGAGGCGCAAGGACGTGAACGCCACCTGGCTGGGCGTGCCGGGTTCCCCGATCCAGCTTTACAATTACACCCAGCGCAAGAGCTGGAGCGGCGAGGATTTTTACGGCTCGGTCGAGCCCTGGACCTATTCCTCGTCCACGGTGCCGATGTTCAACACCAAGGTGCCGTATACCGAGCTGGCCTACTGGGGCACGCTGCTCGCAACCGACGAGAAGGCTTCCGACAACCTGCATATCCTCACCACCCAGAACATCACCCCCGAACTTAACTTCACGCTCATGTACGAGCGCTGGGGTGGCGGCGGCATGATGGCCCGCGAGGATACCCGCAACAAGAACTTCGTCGCCAACACCAACTATTTGGGCAAGCGCTACCTGATGCACGCCGGATATATCCACAACAAGGTTATCCGCGAAGAGAACGGCGGCGTGGTGGACAACAAGTGGATCCGCGATACCACGCTTGACGCGCGCGAATTCCCCGTGGTTCTGGAAAGGGCCAAGGCCAAGTCCCGCGTCAGGCGCAATACCTACTTCCTGAATCAGCAGTACCGCATTCCCTTTACCTTTATTAATAAATGGAGGGCGAAGCGCGACAGCACCTTTGCGGTGAGCGATTCCCTGCTGCAGAAGGATATCACCAGCGCATTTATCGGCCACAGCAGCGAGTTCTCGATGTTCGAGAGGGGCTACGTGGACGAAATAGACGACAACGACGCCCTGTCCAAGGCGTTCTTCCGCGACTACAACTACGACCCGGGCAAGAGCAACGACATGCTGCGCTCGCGGCAGTGGGACAACAAGGTCTTCATCCGGCTGCAGCCGTGGTCCAGCGAGGGTGTAGTGAGCAAGCTCGACGTTGGCCTGGGCGACATCGTAAAGAATTATGTCGACAGCACCGTATCCAGCGGTAAGTACCGGCAGAATTCCTTCTATACCTATGCCGGAGCGGAGGGTAAGCTCAAGCAGTATATAGGCTGGAACGCCAAGGCCCGGTATTATCTGCAGGGCTATAATTTCGGCGATTTCAATATCGAGGGAAATATCAACTTCAACATCTTCCCCTTCCGCCGCGCACGCACCAGCCCGGTAACTCTCGGGGCCCACTTCGAGGCCAACCTCACGGAGCCAACGCGCTACCAGCAGGCGCTGCGCACCAACCACTTCCAGTGGAACAACAATTTCGGCAAGATATCGGACAACCGCCTGCAGGGCTGGCTGAGCATCCCTCGCTGGAAGCTCTATGCCGACGTGAATTACACCCTGCTCAAGAACGGCATCTATTACGACACCCTCGGCGTGTGCCGCCAGAGCGCCTCGCCGGTGAGCATCCTCAGCGCGTCGCTGCGCAAGGACATCGCCCTGTGGGATTTCCTGCATTTCGACAACCGGGTGCTCTTTCAGGCAACCTCCAACGACGAGGTGGTGCCGGTGCCGCAGGTCGCCCTCAATCTGCGCTGGTACCTCGAGTTCGTGGTGCAGCGCGACGAGGACAAGGTCTACAATGTGATGAAGATGCAGCTGGGCGCCAACGCCTTCTACAATACGCCTTGGTACGCTCCGGCCTGGAATCCGGCAGTCGGCGTGTTCCATAACCAGCGGGAGTACCGCTACGAGAACGGCCCCGTCATCGATGCCTTCATCAACGTGCAGTGGAAACGCGCATGCATCTTCGTGAAGTTCGAGAATGTCGGCCTCGGCTGGCCTCAGGAGCGTCCGGACTACTTCTCGGCGCACCGCTACATCAGCACCCAGCGCAGCTTCAAGCTCGGTCTGTTCTGGCCGTTCTACGCACAGCCCGGCCGCGCCAAATCCACCTCCGACAGCACCTCCGGCTCATCGGCCGCCGATGCCTCCGCCTCCGGCCGCGGCTCTTCCCGCGACACCTCCTCCGGTTCACCGAACTTCCAAAGGGCACGTTTTTAGGACACAGACCGCACCTTAAAGTGCTGAATTACAGCAGCAGCAACACCGCCGAGGTGTAGAGCAGGAATGCCTGAAGGCTGAGGTTGCCGCGATTGCGGGAATGCACCACGGCCTCGAGGGGGTCTTCGGCAAGAAGCGACTGAAGGGTGTCGTCGTCCGGGCGCGTGCCGGCGGACCATTTGCGCACGACCTGCGCGTTGGAAACGAAGGTGACGCCTCCGTTGGAACGGTTAAGCGTAAGGAGCATACGCCTGTCGGCGAAGTAGGTGATGCCGAAAAGACCGGGGGCACTCAGCGCGCCCTCGATCTCACCGGGGGCCGATGCCACCAGCAGGAAAGGTTTGAAGCCGAGGGCCGAAGCCTTGCGGGCGAAGGCCGAAATCTTCTCGACGCCGCGGCGCGATATCTTGCCGGGGTCGTACACCGAAATCAGCATTACAGGACCCCTGAAGGCATCTTCCTCGACATAATTGCCGCCGGCGTCGAAGAAGCTGAAAACCTCCGGCTCGCAGACGTCCAGCTCGGTGCCCGGCTTGTAGGAGGCAAAGTCCACCGTCGGAATCGACAGGCAGTTGTACAACGTGAAGAGCAGTACCGAAACCGACACAATGCCGAAACTGGCATACTTCACCCGCTGGGGCTCGCCGTAGTCGCGCAGAGGCCAGTAGGCCAGCGCCAGCAGCCCGAGCATCACCACGTTCTTAAGGAAACTCGCCCAGTGCGAGAGCTTGATGACCTGCCCGAAGCAGCCGCAGTCCATCGCGGGGTTGGCGATAAGGATTATCAGCGTCAGAAGTGTGAAGAAGCCGATGAGCCCGGCCGCGGCGAGTGCCACGATCCTGCGCCAGAGCCCGGTGATGAGGGCTGCGCCGATGCCGCATTCCGCCAGGGCGAAGACCACTGCAAGGAAGCCGGCGGCGAAGCGCAGGAAGCCCAGATGCAGGAAGCTCAGATAGTCCTGAACCATCAGGCCGGCCCCTACAGGGTCGGCAAGTTTGAGCACTCCTGCAACGAACAGCACCAGCCCTACTATGCTGGCGCATATCCTGTTAAAGGCGTTCATCTACTACGGCTTTGACTTTTGCGAATATATCGTCGGGAGGTAGCATCTCCCCGAATTCATCTGAACAATCCAGCACTATCAGAGAAGGATCCTCGGCCGCCTGGGCACGGTACATAGCACGCACCTTCTTCTGGAACTCGATATCCGCCTCGTGGATGTCCTTGTTCTCCTGCAGATAGCTGCGGTCGTCGCCCTGACGATTGCTTGTGAGGCTCTTCTGCACAAACCCTATTGGCACGTCCAGGAAGATGTTGATGTCCGGGCGCGGCTCGCCGAAATCGCCGAACTCGGTGTCAATTATCCACCGGCGGAGCGCCTCGGCCTGCTGTGCATCGGGAAGCTTGGCGCATTGGTAGGCGATATTGGAATAGACATAGCGGTCCAGAAGAACAGTCCCGCCCTCATCGAGCGTTTTGCGGATCTCCGGCGCCGCGCCGTGACGGTCCTCGGCAAACAGCAACGCCACCAGCTGGGGGTGCACCGCCTCTATGTCGCCGAATTCTCCGCGCAGAAAGCGCGAGATCAGCCCGCCGTACACGGGGGCTTCGTACCTCGGAAAATGAATATAATCGAACCTGGGGCACTTCTCCTCAAGATACTTGCGGAGTTTGCGCACCTGCGTGGATTTTCCTGCGCCGTCAAGGCCTTCCAAAACAATCAACATAATGTGCAAAGATAGCAAAAATAGCTTCACCGCAGTTTTTTAAAGTAGTCCGAGACAAGGGTGGAGCATTCGTCGGCGAGGACGCCGGCGGTGACTTCGGTTTTGGGATGGAGGAGGGAAGGGGAGAAGAGGCTGTAGCCGCGCTTGGGGTCGGGGGCACCGTAGACGATGCGGCTGATCTGGCTCCAGCCGAGGGCGGCGGCGCACATCGGGCAGGGTTCCACGGTCACATAGAGAGTGCAGCCGGTGAGGTACTTGCCGCCGACGGCTTCGGTAGCTGCGGTTATCGCAATCATCTCGGCATGGGCCGTGGGGTCGCCCAGGCGCTCCACCATATTGTGCCCTTTGCCGATGATGCGGCCTCCGCTCACAATCACCGCGCCGATGGGAATCTCTTCCTCGGCCCCGGCCGCCTGCGCCTCACGCAGCGCCTCGCGCATATATTTTTCGTCTAGCTCCATATTGGCAAAAGTAAGCATAATCCTTTGAAACTTCCGAAAAAAGTTTCATTTTTGTAATCTTATTATGAAACTCTTTCTAATCGACGGCCACGCGCTCATCTTCAAGATGTACTATGCCTTTCTGGGCAGGCCGATGATCAATACCAAGGGGGTTGATACCTCCATTCTGTTCGGCTTCACGAAGTATCTTCTGGAGCTGATGGCGAAGGAGCAGCCCACCCATATCGCGGTGAGTTTCGACCCTCCTGGCGGCACTTTCCGAAACGAGATGTATCCCGCCTACAAGGCCAACCGCGCGGAAACTCCGCAGCTCGTGAGGGATGCGCTGGAGCCCCTTACCGGCATCGTGAAGGCGCTCAATATCCCCGTTCTGATGATCCGCGGATTCGAGGCGGACGACGTAATCGGCTCTGCGGCCAAGCGCTTCGCCGGAGAGGGTTTCGACGTGTATATGGTCACGCCCGACAAGGACTACGGCCAGCTCATCGGCGAGCATATCTTCCAGTACAAGCCCGGCAAGGGCGGGGGAGACAGCGAGGTAATCGACGTTGCCGGCGTCTGCGCCAAGTACGGCATCGAGCGCCCGGAGCAGGTTATCGACATCCTGACCATCTGCGGCGACGCTTCCGACAATGTGCCCGGAGTCAAGGGCGTTGGAGAGGTCGGGGCCGGCAAGTTGCTCGGAAAATACGGCAGCGTGGAGAACATCTATGCCCACATCGATGAGTTGACGCCGCATCAGAAGGAACTCTTCGAAGCGGCCCGCGACCATATTGCACTCAGCAAGCAGCTGGTTACCATCAAGACCGACATTCCCCTCGACATCACTGCCGACGACATGGCACTCCGCGCTCCGGACCCCTCGCTGGCGGAGCTGTTTAATTATTACGAGTTTACGTCGCTGAAGCGGTATTTGTCCGTAGGGCGTCCGGGGGCACCTGCCCCTTCGGGAGTTCGTCCTGCGGACTCACCCCACCATCCCTTCGGGACGGTCCCCCCGCTATCGAACCGCGGGTGTTACGTCCCTCAGGGGCAGGTCCCCACGGACGGCAATGTAAATGCCGTCATTGCCGACCCCGACCGGGAATCTCCTAAGGTTTCATCAATCGCAATTGAGGTTGTCGACGACGGAGTGTGGGTTGCCGACAGGAAGAGCGTACGAAAGTACAGTTTCGCTGAGGCGAAAGCCATCCTGGAGGATGCGAAAACCGTCAAGGCGGGCTTCGCGCTGAAGGCGCAGATCAAGGCGCTGGACGCCGAAGGCATCGCGCTGAACGGGCGGCTGTTGGACATCGAGCTGATGCACTACCTGCTCAACCCCGAGCGCAGCCACAAGCTGGAATTCCTGACCCAGAGCTATCTGGGAGTGGATCTGGCGGTGGACGAGCCCGCTGCTACCGGAAGCCTTTTCGGCGACGACGGGCAGGCGGCGGCCCCGGTGGACCTTGGCCCGAGGGTGGAGGCGATGCTCCCGCTTTCCGATGCGCTTCACGCGGAGCTCTCGGCAGCCGGGCTTCTGAAGCTCTACGACGAGATAGAGGAGCCTCTGCAGAAGGTGCTGGCGCGGATGGAGCTCACCGGAGTTCGCATCGACGTGGGCTCGCTGCGGGATTTTGCAGAATCGCTGCGCGAGAAGATGCTTGCGTGCGAAGCGCGCGTCCGCGAGATAGCGGGCAACCCCGAGCTCAACGTGGCGTCGCCCAAGCAGATGGGAGAGCTCATCTTCGAGCAGCTGGCCCTCGACCCCAAGGCGAAGAAATCCGCCCGCGGCGCCTGGCCTACCGACGAAGAGACGCTCAGCTTCCTCGCCGACAGGCATCCGGTCATCAACCTTCTGCTGGACTACCGCGGCCTGCGCAAGCTTCTTTCGACCTACATCGAGCCGCTCGCCGGCTACATCTCCCCGAAAGACGGGCGCGTGCATACTACTTTCAATCAGGCACTTACCTCTACCGGCCGGCTTTCTTCCTCCAACCCCAACCTGCAGAATATCCCCGTTCGGAGCGAGGAGGGGCGCGAAATCCGCAAGGCCTTTGTGCCGCAGAACGAAGGCTGGGTGATGATGTCCTCCGACTACTCCCAGATCGAGCTCCGCGTGATGGCGCATATGAGCTGCGATACCCATCTGCTGGAGGCTTTCCGCCAGGGGGTTGACGTGCATGCCGCCACTGCGGCGAAGATATTCCGCAAGCCTGTGGAGGAGGTAACCGGGGATGAGCGCAAGATGGCCAAGACTGTGAACTTCGGCATAATGTACGGCATGTCGTCCTTCGGCCTGGCGCAGCGCCTGAAGTGCTCCCGAAGCGAGGCTAAACAGTTGATAGAAGACTATTTCGAGAGCTTCCCGGCCATCCGGCTGTTCATCGACAGCACCCTGGCCGCGGCCCGCGAAACCCTTTATACCGAGACGCTTTTCGGCCGCAGGCGCTATATCCCGGACATCAATTCCAATAACGGAAACGTGCGCTCGGTGGCCGAACGCAATGCGGTGAACGCCCCCATCCAGGGCACGGCCGCCGACATCATCAAACTTGCGATGATAAAGGTGGACGAGAGCCTTCGGAAGGAGGGCCTCCGCGCGAAGATGGTGCTCCAGATTCACGACGAAATTCTGCTGGAAGTGCCTGAGGATGAAATAGATAAGGTTAAGGCAATAGTGGAGCGGGACATGCAGGGAGTGGTTAAACTGTCGGTTCCTTTAACGGTTGAATGCAATTATGGAAGAACATGGATTGACGCCCACTAGCGAGCTCGTTCGCCGCGCGATAATCGGCGACGCCTACGCATTCACCCGCCTCTGGGACACGCACATAGTGGCCCTGCGCACCTTCATCAAGGGGCGCATCAAGCAGTTGGACGACTTCTATGTCGAAGACATCTGCTCGCGCAGCTTCGAGAAGGCCTTCCGCCAGATAAGCAGCTACGACCCCGCCCGCAGCCAGTTCGCCACCTGGCTGCACAAGATAGCTCTGAACACCGCCCTGGATACCCTGGAACGCGACAAGACCCAGCGTGCCGCCTTCGTCTCCCTTAACGAAGACATCGCAGCGGCGGCAGAGGCCGACGCCATCGGGGACGATTCCGATACCCCGCTCGAATCCATCATCAAGGACGAGGACCAGGCAAACACCCTGCGCTATATCGAGTCGCTGCCGGAAATCTATAAGCAGGTCGCGCATCTGCGCCTGATAGAGGGCCTTCAGTACAAGGAAATCTCGGACGAACTCGGCATGGAGCTCAATACGGTGCGCACCCGCATCCGCAGGGCCAAGAGCCTCATCGAACAATATAAGAAAGACGACGTGCAATGAATAAGGACCTACGCGATAAACTTCAGGCAATCCGCCATGTCGCCCTCGACATGGACGGCACCATCTACCTGAGCAACACCATCTTCCCCTTCACCATCGACTTCCTCGGCAAGCTCGACCGCCTGGGGATAAGCTATTCCTTCCTCACCAACAATCCGACGCGTTCGCTCGAGGATTATATGGGCAAGCTGGCGAAGATGGGCATCCCTTGCACCCGCGAGCAGATGTACAGCACAGTGCCCGCCACCATAGATTATATACGCGGGCATTATTCTGCGGCGCGCAAGCTGTTCCTTCTGGGGACTCCGTCGATGATTAGCCAGTTCGAGGATGCGGGATTCATTTCCACAGCCGATTCGCCGGACGACGTGCCGGACATCATAGTGGCCGCCTTCGACATGACTCTGGAGTATTCCCGCCTCTGCAGGGCGGCCTGGTGGGTGTCCAAGGGTCTGCCTTACATCGCCACCAATCCCGACAAGGTCTGCCCGACCGACCAGCCGACAATCCTCGTGGACTGCGGATCCATCTGCAAGTGCCTGGAGTATGCCACCGGCCGCCAGCCGGACGTAACCATCGGCAAGCCCGACCCTGCAATGCTGGCGGGCATCGAGAGCCGCTACGGGCTGAAGCCCTCGCAGATAGCGATGGTCGGCGACCGCATCTATACCGATATCGAGATGGCGTACAACGCCGGCGCCTTCGGCGTGCTGGTGCTCAGCGGCGAGACCACCCTGGAGATGGCCAAAGCCTGGCCCCACGCCCCCTCGCTCATCTGCCGGGACATCGAAGAGCTCGGCTGCCTCCTGGAGGAGGCCAAGAGATGACAGATTTCGACCCGGCCATCGCCCTCTGGCGCGAGTGGAACGCCCGCATCAACGTCATCTCCCGCAAGGACGAAGACAACATCTACGCCCACCATATCCTCCACTCGCTGGCGATATACGAATACCTTCAAAGATACACAGCGTTCCAGGTGTCCCAAAAACCGGGACACTTGGAACACCCTGCGATTCTGGATTTGGGCACCGGGGGCGGCTTCCCGGGAATACCGCTGGCTATGGTGATGCCGGAGGCGCAGTTCACCCTCTGCGACTCCATCGGCAAAAAAGTACGCGTGGCGCAGGCGGTGGCGGAAGGCCTGGGGCTGAAGAACGTGAAATGCGTGCAGGCGCGGGCCGAAGAACTCCCCGGCCAGTGGGACTGGGTGGTCAGCCGCGCGGTCACATCGCTGGAAAACCTCTACCCATGGGTGAAGGGCCGTTTCCGCCGCAGCATCATCTGCCTCAAGGGCGGCGACGTGGCGAGCGAAATCGCCGCGCTGCAGAAGCGCTTCAAGGTCCCGGCCGAAAACATTCGCGTCTGGCCCATCTCCGAATGGCTCCCGGACGACCCTTATTATGCCGAAAAGTTCGTCGTAGAAATCTCCGCCCAAGCCCTCTGATGCGCCGCGTCCTTCTCATAATCATCAGCCTGACTGCCCTGACGCTGAGCGCCCGGGCGCAGGACCCCGGCAACGCTTTCGACCGGGGGCTGCAGAAGTCCGCGCTCAAGCTGGGTATGGCGGGGGATTACGAGATAGAGGACTGGATTCAGTATCTGCCGGCGGCGACCTATTTCGGGCTGGGCTTCGTGAACTCTATGGGCGAGCATTCCACTCTCGAGCGCGCAATGGTGCTGGGTATATCCTGGGTTGGAATGGCTGCGGTGGTGGCCGGAACCAAATATGTGGTCCACCGCGAGCGCCCGGACGGCAGCAACTTTAAGTCGATGCCGTCGGGCCACGCCTCAAGGTCCTTTATGGGTGCCGAATTGATTCGCCTGGAATACGGCCCATGGTGGGGTCTGGGCGCCTACACCGTTGCCACGGGCACTGCCGCATTGAGAGTCTGCCACAACCGCCACTGGGGCACCGACGTACTGGTTGGAGCCGGTATCGGCGTTCTGTCTGCCGAGATTGCTTGGTGGCTGCTTCCCCTGGAGAAAAAAACCTTGGGGTTGCAGCGTGCCGGTAAAAGCCTTGCTGCAACCCCGTGGTATGATGGTATGGGATCTTTCGGTTGCTCCCTTGCCCTGGTCTTTTAACCCGGACTAATACCTGTCTTCGGACGAAACGGTAAGTTTCTTACGTCCGTGTGCGCGACGCGCTGCCAGAACGCGGCGTCCGTTGGGAGTGCTCATGCGCTCGCGGAATCCGTGCTTGTTCACGCGCTTGCGGTTCGAGGGTTGAAATGTCCTTTTCATATCTTGATTTTTTTAATTTCCGTTTTGGGAGTGCAAAGGTAGTTTTTTCCTTTTTTCTTTCCAAATTTTTCTGCAAAATATTCGCAGACACTGCGATACATGCCCGGATTATTTGACCATCGCGAACTGGTCCAGATATTTATTGAGCGAAATCAATGCAGAGAAATCCCTCAATAGCACCGCCGAACAGAACAATTCCCGGAATCGGCACAGTTCCAAAAACATTGCGCTCCGCATCTCTTTATTGTCTCTCCTACCATATTTGATGGTTAGGTCAATCAGCTCCTGGGCCCTTGCAAACGCACTCTCCGCCCTGCTGTCCTTGCCGCTCTGCAAAGCCTTCAGGACGCGGGATGTCTCACTCCCAATATTGGCCATCTGCTGCGGAAAACTCATCTCCGCCCACCTGCCGTTTTCCAACGATGCGTGCATCATAATCAATCAAAGAAATATCTTTCAACCAAAGCTTTGATTGCTTCCCTAACTTCAGGGTCGCATATGTCGCGAGTTGGATTTCCTTGCCAAGAACGTATGTTGATGAGGGAATCGAATTCTATGAAGTCATCACCGGATTCGTCCGGATACAAGTTGAACCCCCACAGGTTTTCGCCATTTGATCCACTATCCAAAAGGGCCTTTTCGAGATCGGCGTGCAACTCTGCATTTAAAGCAATAATCCCCAATTCTATATCTGCGACGCACTTGACCATATCTCCAAATATGGCCTTAGATATAGTCTTCAACTCGTTTCTGCTTATGGGCTCCTGAAGTATAGTCATATACAGTTCGTTTAATAATGCAAATATAGCAAACCCATTTCTTTTCAACGAAAAAATATTTGTTATCTTTGCGATACTGCCTGCAAAGATGGCAGTTGACATAAAAGATGAAAGTGTAAGCTTTTATCCTTGGGAGAAATCTGGAAAATTTCAAACGTATCAGGGAGAAAGCAATGCATTCATCACCGTCCCTTGGTGTATTGTGCCTCAGGCACATCTCCATAACGGTGTGGAGTATTGTTTTATTTGATACGGGTTTTCCAGAACCTCTCCCAGATAGAACGCTATAATGCTCCACACTTTTCTATTATACACCTTTCCGCCTCAGGAGCATAGGCATTATTTGGTATAATGGACATTTTCAGTTGGTAAAACCACATCTAACGACTTGATATATTGATAATTGCAGCTACTTTTATGGAAAGCGTTTCATAAAAGTAGTGATATGGGTAAGAATAAACAGCGAAAACGTTGTCCCAAATGCGGCTCTATCAGTGTCATAAGGTGGGGTGTACAATGCGGCCATCAGCGTTATATATGCACCAACTGTAAAACAAGCTATACGCCACGCAGAAGGGATGTCAGCACCACAAACCGCTTCGTATGGTTCCGCAAGTGGGTTCTAGGCAAGCAGACAATAACAGACATATCGCGCGAGAGCGGTTACAGCGAGAGGCAGCTCAGGCGATGGTACGATGAGTACCTGGACAAGGCGCCAGAGTGGGTAGTGCAACGCAGGAAGGGCGTCCATCTGCTGATTGATGGGACGTGGTTCGACAGAGATCATTGCCTGATTGTATATCGGGACAACGATAGCAAGTCGACGCTGTATTATCGCTTTGCGGCAGGCGAGGATGAGTATGAGATCATCAAGGATCTCCAGGTATTCAAGAGGCTGCGACTCAGCATTTCCAGCTTTACCACAGACGGCGCAGAACCTATTGTCAGGGCTATAAAGTACGCTTATCCACATACCACCAGGCAGCGATGTGTCGTACATATTGAACGAGAGTGCCTGGCGTGGCTCACTCAGCATCCTCGTACGGCTGCCGGCATCACTCTGAGGCGTCTAGTGTGTATGATATGTAAGATTGAGACCAAGAACGATAAGTTATACTGGATGAAAGAACTGGCAAAGTGGTATGATGAATATGAAGAGTTCATTAAGGAGAAGTCCGTCAACAAGGAAACCGGGGAGTTGACATATACTCACGATAATATCAGAAGGGCATACATTCATATCCACAGGGCATTGCCGGACATGTTCAAGTTCCTTGACAATCCTCTTGTCCCGCACAATACAAATGGACTCGAGTCATTCTTCGGACACCTCAAAGACAACCTACGCGTGCACCGTGGGCTTTCTGTCGAGCATCGAGACAACTTTGTGAAGTGGTATTTGTACTTCGCCAACGAAAAGAAGAAGGCTGCAAGGTGACGCCGCCTCCCATTGTCGAAGTCGGCGGCTACGACTCGCCGCTGCGGGGAGCAACTCTCCCCGGGGGGCTCTCCTCGCTGCGGTCGTCACCAACTACTTTTGTCCGAGTCACCAACTGTTTTTGTCCACATTACCCATTATTTGAATGGTTATGCCAATGGTTATTGATTTGAAGGAGGAAATAACACAGTACCTAAAAGAGCAAGGGTACATCCCCACAGAACCTAACAATATCGAACACTCAGACAACGAACTGTATCAAGCAATCCTTCGGGGCGCAGCGAAGTGTTATGACGAGTGGATAGGCGTTAATATGGCGAAAGAAGGTTATTGTCGGTCCGATGGCGCTGAAAAGTCATTAAGAAAAAGAATACTGGACGCCGTGAGTGAAGTCGAAGGGGAAATGGGAGTTTACAATAATACAAATAACGACAATTGGACGCTAATCGAGTCTTACACTAACCAAGAAAATCAATAGTATGAATCAAGTCAAGAGGTTTGCATCCATATTCTTTGTTTTAATAGTACCTCTATTAGCTTCCTGTGAGAAACAAGAAGCCAAGAACGACAACGGAGAGAAACAGAATAATAAGGATGAAGTTATAATCACAGGCGATGCTTTTGATATAACTGATTCTTCAGCTAGGCTTACTGGCTACGTAAATCTTCCGTTTGAACTGGGAGATGCCGAAGTGGGTATTATGTATGACAAAGGACAAACTTTTGAAGATGCTGTGAAGGTGGTTGCAACTGAATTGGACGGCAATAATAGGCTTACGGTTACTGCTTCGGGCTTATTACCAAATACTACATATTATTACAGGGCCTATGTCCAAAAGGGAATGGCAGTAAAGTGTGGCGCTATAAAAACTTTCTCCACGATTTTTTATCATGTAAATAGCGTGTCTTTAGACAAGAGTGAACATACCTTCCATACCATTGGTAACACATTGATTTTGAATGCCACCGTCCTCCCCATTAACGCAACAGACAAGAGTGTGGAATGGTCTTCCAACAAAATCAGTGTCGCTACAGTAGATGAGCATGGAGTAGTTACGGCAGTCGGCAATGGAAAGGCAACGATTTCAGTAACTGCAAAAGATCAGAGTGAAACGGCTACATGTGCAATTACGGTTGCACAGTATGTCACAAGTATTTCTCTTGATAGGGTTATACTCCCGCTTGCATGTGGAAACAACGCTGCATTAACCGTAACTTCGATTTTGCCGGAAAATGCTAATGATAAATCGTGCACATGGTCCTCGTTGGATGACAATATTGCTTCCGTAGATCAGAGAGGTGTGGTTACTGCAAAGGCAATAGGGCAAACTACAATTATAGCTATTGCAAATGATGGAAGTGGCACATACGCTTCTTGTTCTGTTTTTGTCACACGACCTTGCCCCATTGGATCGGTTGATTTAGGGTTGAGTGTTTTTTGGGCAACTTGCAATCTCAGTGAAACGGGGCTAGTGAGTTCTTCCGAACAGAGTGGCGATTTTTACGCTTGGGGAGAAATACAATCTCAATCCCTTTATTATTGGCCATCTTATGAATTATGTGAGGGTTCGGAATCAACATTGATCAGGTATAATAACGATAGTTCTTGGGGTATTGTGGACAACAAAACAGAGTTCAAGGATTACGATTATGAGGATGATGCTGCCAGGAAGATTCTCAAGGGTAAATGGCGTATTCCTACAGATGACGAATGGACAGAATTGAGGACCAACTGCACATGGGAATGGGTGACGAACTACATTGGCACAGGGATCAACGGTAGATTTGTCAGGGCAACAAATGGCAATTGCATATTTCTGCCAGCGGCAGGCTTTTGTAAAATTGGTACAGTCAGGAATAAGGGGACCTATGGCTATTATTGGTCTTCATCCGTCCGTACGGATGACCCCAGAAAAGCATTGGACTTATACTTCAATATAGATGGTGTATACCGGGGCAACTACGATCGTTACGTAGGTGGAAACGTTCGGCCTGTTTCCGAGTAATTCATGATATCATTTTGTGACAATAAGATTAAGACTAATTGATAATTAACACCAAAAAGAGGTCAGAATGATTAAGAAAAAGACAGAAGAACTGATTGATTACTATCTTCGACAAGGGAAACAACTATTTGAGCAGCGTATGCGACTGTTGCGCCAAAAGGAGATTACAACGGAAAAGTTGTTACGGATTACAAATAGAAGCATACAAGCCATTGAAGAATTTCTAGATGTGGAAAAGAAGATACTTCCGCTTCTTAATAGATGCTCTAGTTGGCAAGATGTTGAAGATTTAGCGTTCAAATACTTCAAAATACGCGGAATAGGGGAAGAAACAATTAGAAACTGGACAAATCATAAATGCAATGAATATGGTATTGATTTAGGTGCTAACTGTGAATCGCTGATTACTAGTCGAATGAGAAAGAATATGGATAGTATTCACATTAACTTGAACGATACCTGCATGTATTTGAATATAAAGTATCCACAAACCGCCGTATTAACAAATAGTGATTCTGTTGGCCTCCTTTGCTTCATAGATAAACATGGTGGCACAAAGGGGTTGATTGAAGAAATAAAAGAATTATCTAAACACAGTTAGCGTGGCAGCTAACTCGCTGAGTATCATCCGATAATGAAAACCTTCTACCTTGATTTCGGGGTAGAAGGTTTTTGTAAATGGTTGGTAGTCAATAGTTTGGGTGCCACGCAAAAACGGGTGCCGACGCGGAGGGGAAAGGCGGCGCCAGCAGGATGATGCTAATGGACTGGCGGTGGGCGAGGTCTGCTAGAATGCAGGGGACCTCGCCCAGGCAAATGGCGCTACAGGGTGCTCAGGGGCATAATGAGTGGGCGAGGTACCAGCCCCAAAAGCAGACCTCGCCCCAAAAGGACTATCCTGACAGGAGATTGCCGATCAGGTCGGCAATGACGGCGAGGCCTCTACCACTTCATTCCGAGGTTGTACATGATGAAAGAGTAGATTTCGGAGCGCTCCTCGAGGACTTTGGAGAGGGGCTTGCCGCCGCCGTGGCCAGCCTTGGTGTCGATGCGGATCAGGGCCGGGCGGAAATCGCGCGCAGCGCCGTCAGAAGCAGCGGAAGCGCCGTCAGAAGTACCGGAAGCACCGTCAGAGGCAGCCGGGGCGGACACACAGGCCTGGAGCCGGGCCGCGAACTTGAAGGAGTGGGCAGGAACCACACGGTCGTCGTGGTCGGCGGTGGTCACCAGGGTGGCGGGGTAGCGCACACCCGGATGCAGATTATGGAGAGGGGAGTAGGCGCGCAGATACTCGAACATTTCGGGGCTATCCTCGCTGGTGCCGTAGTCGGATGCCCAGTTCCAGCCGATGGTGAACTTGTGGTAGCGCAGCATGTCCATCACACCCACCTGGGGCACTGCAACTGCGAAGAGGTCGGGCCTCTGGGCCATGCAGGCGCCCACCAGCAGGCCGCCGTTGGAACCGCCGTTGATGGCGAGCTTCTCCGGGCAGGTCCATCCCTGGGCGACAAGCCACTCGGCCGCTGCTATGAAGTCGTCGAAGACGTTCTGCTTGTTGAGCTTGGTGCCGGCCTGATGCCACTCCTCGCCATACTCGCCGCCACCGCGCAGGATAACTTCTGCATAGATGCCTCCCTTCTCGAGGAAGGGGATGCGGATAGCGCTGAAATAGGGGCCCATGCTGACGTTGAATCCGCCGTAGCCATAGAGCAGGACGGGATTCTTGCCGTCGGGCTTGAGGCCCTTGCGATAGGTGAGGAACATGGGGATGCGGGTGCCGTCCTTGCTGGGGAAGAAGACCTGCTCGCTGATGAAGTCGTTCAGCTCGAAGCCGACCGAGGGGGCGCGGAAGAGTTCGGAGGCGCCGCTCTGGAGGTCGAGGGAGTAGATGGTGCCGGGCACGGTGTAGGAGCTGAAGCTGTAGTAGCACCAGGGCTCGTCCTTCTTGGAGGCGAATCCCGCGGAGCCGACGGACGGGAGAGCGATTTCGCAGCGGCCGGAGCCGTCCCTGCCGCAGAGATATGCGTGGGTGCTGGCATCCTGGTTATAGCTGAGAATCATCCTGTCGCCGGCGAGCTGCGCGCCCTCGAGCACGAATTCCCCTTCGGGGATGAGTTCCTTCCAGTTGGCGATCTGCGGCCGTGCTGCGTCAGCCACCATCACGCGGTATTTGGGAGCCTGCCAGTTTGTGTAGATGTAGATGAGCGAGCCGTCGGTGTCGAGGACCCTGTACTGATAGTCCATGTCGGAGGTCATCGCGGTGAATCCCTTGACGCCACCGCCTGTACCCGGCTCGGCGCATTTGCGCAAGTCTTTAATATAGAGGTTGTTACCTGCGCCTGCGCCATCCTCATAGAGAAACATCAGCGCCTCGTCTTCATCGGTGTCCACTCCGTAGAAACGCTTGGGGCAGTCCTTGTTCACATAGAAAAGCTTGTCCTCGTCCTGAGGCGTGCCGATCCTGTGATAATAGATTTTGTGGAACTCGTTTACATTGCTGTAGGCGTGCGACTCGTCGGGAGCGTCGTAGGCGGCATAATAGAAGCCATTGCCATGCCAGGTGGCGCCGGTGAACTTGGCCCAGACGATATGGTCCTCAAGCAACTGCCGGCTCTCCACGTCCATCACGTAGATTTCTTCCCAGTCGCTTCCGCTCCGGGAGATGGTATATGCCAGATAGCGGCAGTCCCTGGAGAAATAGGCGCCCTTGAGCGCAACCGTGCCGTCCTCGCTGAGGGTGTTGGGGTCGAGGAAGACGCG
This sequence comes from Bacteroidales bacterium, assembly GCA_017617495.1. Taxonomy (GTDB): domain Bacteria; phylum Bacteroidota; class Bacteroidia; order Bacteroidales; family UBA932; genus Cryptobacteroides. The sequence continues at coordinate 2,796 of JAFZWD010000036.1, read as the reverse complement.
GGGCTCGCCCTCGGGGGAGTCGCTCTCGTACAGCACGGCCTGGTTCTGCAGGCCGCTGTTGCGGTAGAAATACCATTTGCCGTTCTTCTTGCGTACGGGCACACCCACCTTCTCGTAGTCGCTCACCTGCTGAAGCCGCTTCAGAAGCTTGCCGCGGAAGGGAATCTTCTCGAAATATGCGTCCGTAACTTTGTTCTGGGCTTCCACCCAGGCTGCGGTCTCCTCGCTGGCGTCATCTTCGAGCCAGCGGTAAGGGTCTTCGACTTTGACTCCGAAGTACTCGTCCACGGTTCCGTCCGTGCGGGTTTCGGGGTACTGGATTGGCTGTTGTTTGCAGGATGCAATCATAATTGTTGCAAAAAGGAATATGGCTATACGTTTCATAATACAAATTTACGTTATTCAATCGCCGCCGTGCGCGAGCCTTTCGGGACGGTGCAATGCGGACTAGAGCTCCCCTTGCGGGACTCTGGGCCGCCCTTTGCCCGACGCGGAGGGCAAGGCGGCGATGATTAATCCTATTATTGCGACGCCTATGGCCGTAAGGGCGACGTCGATGCCGTGAAGCGCGACGGGGTAGGCGTTGGCGAGGAAGTTGCCGGGCATTTTGACGATGCCCCAGTGCTGCTGCGCCAGGGTGAGGGCGACGCCCAGGGCGAGCCCGAGCGCCATTCCGAGGAGCGAAATCAGCCATCCCTCGAGCACGAAAATGCGGCGCACCAGCGTGTCAGGTGCGCCCAGGGCCTGCAGCGTGGCGATATCTTCCTGCTTCTCTATAATCAGCATCGACAGCGAGCCGAAGATGTTGAGCGCGATAATTATCACCACGAAGAGCAGGATAAAGAAGATGGCGGCCTTCTCGTAGCGCATCATCTTGTAGAGGCCGATATGCTGCTGATACTTGTCCTGGACGATGAAATCCTTCCCGAGGTTGCGGCCGAGCTCGCGCGTGAAGCGCTTCTGCGCGCGGGCGGACAGGCCGGGGGCGAACCAGAGGTCGACTGCCGACACTTCGTCGGTGCATCCCAGCAGCGAGCGCATGGTCTCGAGCGGGACAATCATCAGCGAAGCGTCAATCTCCGCGTTGAGCGCCACCAGGCAGGAGGGCAGTACACTCTCGTTACGCAGCGAAGCGCCGGGGTTGGACGGGGAGATGCGCCCTTCGCGTTCGGGATACCAGAGCTCGATGGGCTTGCTCCAGCGGGGGTCGATGGTCATCTTCTGGGCAAGCGCCACACCGACGGCGGCATATCGTAGGTCTCCCTTATGCAGAAACCATTCTCCCTTAGCCACGTGCGCGGGCATGCGGCTTTCTTCCTCGTAGATGACGTCCACGCCGCGGGCGCGGGCAAGTCCCTGCATCTGGTAGTAGCTGATGAAGACGTCGTCCTCCAGAAGGCTGGAGATGGTGCCGATGCGGGCGTCGTCGTAGAGTTTGTCGAAGGCGGGCCCTTCGGGGACGAAGAGCTTGCCCTGCGCGGGAACGATGCGCAGGTCGGAGTCGACGTCGTTGAGGTTGGCCTTGATTATGCCGTCGAAGCCGTTGTAAACCGAAAGAATGAGGATGAGCGCTGCCGTGCCTACCATCATGCCCACCGCGCTTATCGCCGAGATGATGTTTATGACATTGTGCGATTTACGGGCGAAAAGATAGCGGAAGGCTATGTACAGGGGCAGTCTCACTTCTTGAGAAGTTCTTCGATGTGTTCGGCGTAGTCGATGGAGGTGTCCAGATAGAATGCCAGTTCAGGCACTATGCGCAGCTGTTTGCCGACCTTGTGGCCGAGCTCTCCGCGGTAGAGGCGTACGTTTTTGCCGAGCAGTTCCATCACGTCGTGTTGTTTCTCCGACGGGAAGATGCTCACATATACCTTCGCAAGCGAGAGGTCGGGACTCACGCGCACTTCGCTAACCGTCACCATCGCGCCGCCGAAAGCGGCCATCCCCTTGCTGCGGATAATCTCGGCGAGGTCCTTCTGAATCTCGCGTCCAACCTTGAGCTGGCGTGTGCTGAAAGCGGTTTCCATTACTTTACGATGATGATATAATAGTCTTTCTTACCCTTCTGGGCGAGGATGTATTTGCCGTCGATAATGTCCTTCTCGCCAATCTCGCCGGCCCAGTCGGTGAACTTGTCCTTGTTGATGCTGAAGCCGTTGCCCTGAATCATCTTGCGGGCCTCTCCCTTGGAAGGGAAGACGGCGGTTTTCACCGCGAGGAGGTCGAGCGCGCCGCAGGGAAGGTCGGCGCGGCTGATTTCGAAGGTGGGCACTCCGTCGAAGACGTCGAGGAAGGTGCGTTCGTCGAGCTTGCGAAGGTCCTCTCCCGTGCTCTTGCCGAAGAGCATCTGGCTGGCGGCCACGGCTTTCTCGTATTCGGCCTCGCCGTGCACCATCACCGTAACTTCCTTTGCCAGAAGCTTTTGCAGGCCCCGGCGGCCGGGATCCTGGAGATGCTCTGCGATGGCGGCTTCGATGACCTCGCGGTCGAGCATCGTGAAAATCTTGATATAGCGTTGTGCGTCTTCGTCGCTCACATTGAGCCAGAACTGGTAGAACTGGTAAGGGGAGGTGCGCTGCGGGTCGAGCCACACGTTGCCCTTCTCGGTCTTGCCGAACTTGCCTCCGTCGGCCTTGGTGATGAGCGGGCAGGTAAGGCCGTGGGCCTCCTTGCCGAGCACGCGGCGGATGAGTTCGGTACCGGTGGTGATATTGCCCCACTGGTCGGCCCCGCCGAGCTGGAGCTGCACGTCCCTGTGCTCGTAGAGATAGAGGAAGTCGTAGCCCTGCAGCAGCT
>JAFZWD010000035.1 GCA_017617495.1 Bacteroidales bacterium | reverse complement strand
GCGTCCCAGGCCCCGGCAGGTGCCGGTACCTCAGCCGCTTCCATCATCGCCTTGACCTGAAGGTCGAATTCGCTGTTTGCTTTTTGCATCCTAATACTTTTTAATCCTGTTCTGCAGCATTGTACGGGCCCTTTGGAGCTGCGAGCGCGAAGTGGTCTCGGAAATGCCGAGCTCTTCCGCTATCTCCTTGTGCGAATAGCCCTCTACGACATACATATTGAACACCGTCCTGAATCCGGGCGGAAGTTCCGCTATCATCGCGTTCAGTTCGCGGTAGGACATGTTCTGTATGGGAGTGGGACTGTCGGCCGCAAGGCTGCGGACCACATCCACCTCTTCGCTCTGCCTCAGGATATCCTTTTTCCTCAGGCTCATCAATGCCGTGTTTACAAAGATCTTGCGGGCCCAGCCCTCGAAGGATCCGTCCCCCGAATAGCTGTCCAGCCTGGTGAACACCGTCACGAAGCCCTCCTGGAACACATCTTCCGCAGCTTCGCGTCCGCCCATATATCGCAGGCAGACGGCAAACATTTTTGCGGAAAGAGCATCGTAGAGTTGCTTCTGGGCCCGTCTGTCACCGTCCCTGCACTTCTGTAGCAGCTCCGGAGGGAAGGCGGGATCACCTTGCTTTTCCCGAGTATTAAGATGCTTTTTCTTGCCGAAAAGTTGCATCCTTAATTATTTCTCTTTGCAAAATTATCCAAATTTTCGGGAGAATTTGCATTATCTTTGTATTTCAAGCTATTTCGCGGGGCATTCAAGCCGCCCCGCATCAAGGATGAAAGGATTGTTGCCGGCGATACTCGCAGCCATGCTGCTCCATACGGTGCCTGTTGGCGCCGCGGGAATGCCGTCGCAGCAGGTTCCTCCCTCGCAGGCCGCCGCGCAGGAGACCGCCAGGGCCCGCGTGGACAGGGCCAAGGAGACCGTCCTCATCAACGCGGTAGCGAAAATCGAGCTCGGCGACATCGCCGGAGCGCAGGCCCTTCTCAAATCGGCCGACCGCCGCTGGCCCCTGGACGACGCCATCTCCTACTATCTCGGCATCTGCGAAACGGCGGCCGGCGAAAACGACGCCGCCGAGAAGCACTTCCGGCTGGCGGAAGCCATCGACACCTCCAACATCTGGTACAGCGACATGCTGGCCAGCTTCTACTACGGGGCGGGGCGCAACTCGGAGGCCGCCGACATCTACCTCAAGCTTCTGGAAAAGGACCCCGCCGGCTACTCCAACGCCTACACGCTCACGCTCCTGGGCGACCGCTATCTCTCTCAGTATAAGGACACTCTGGCGCTCGAGAACTACGAGAAAGCTCTGATGCACACGCCGGGATACGCTCCGGCGGTGCTGGGAAAAAGCGAGGTCTACCGCATGCGCGGCAACACTCCCGCCTTCTTCCGCGAGGTGACGCTCGCAATGAGCGACAGCACCCTCAATCCCGCCGCCAAGGCGGACTACGTCAATCAGATCCTGCATCGCATCGACGGCAACTTCTACCGTATCTGGAATGTGCAACTCGACAGCCTGGTGAACGCATGCGTCAACTCCCATCCGACGGACAGCTCCGTGCTCAAGATGGCCGGAGGATGGTACTGGGGCACCGAGCGCAAGCCGCAGGCCCGCGCGCTCTTCGGGCGTCTGCTCGAGGCTTATCCGAAGGACCTGGGCGCCCACTACATCAATCTCTCGCTCCTCTTCGAGGACGGCAGCATGAAGGAGGTGGTGGACGAATGCAACGCAATCATCGCCATCGGCGGCAAGAACAACCCGCGGGTGCTTCAGGCCTACTCCGCGCTGGGCGACTGCTACCACAGCATCGGCTCCTCCAAAAAGGCCTATCAGGCCTACGAGAGCGCGCTGCGCATCAACCCGGACTACCTTCCGGTGCTCAACAACTACGCCTACTACCTCTCGCTGGAGAAGAAAAAGCTCAAGAAGGCCGCCGCCATGAGCCTCAAGACCATCCAGAAGGAGCCGGACAACGCCACCTACCTCGACACCTACGGCTGGATTCTGCATCTGCAGAAGAAGGACGAGCTGGCAAAGCCCCACTTCAAGCGCGCGATGATCTACGGGGGCAAGGAAAGCGCCGTCGTCCTGGAGCATTATGCCGAGGTGCTGGATGCCCTGGGCGATAAGGAAACCGCCAAATACTACCGTTCGCTGGCCGAAAACAAGAAGAAATGAGAAGGATTCTTTGCATAGTGGCGCTCATTTGCGCGATTGCTCCTACCCTGGCCGCCCAGACCGCAGCGCAGAAGAACAAGAAGGCCAAACTCGAGAGAGAAATCGCCATCCTGGACAAGCAGCTCAAGGAGAATTCCGCCAAGACCGGCAACGCGCTCACCTCGCTCAAACTTACCCGCAAGAAGATTTCTTCCCGCAAGCAGCTGGTGGCCGAGAGTGATGCCGAAATCAAGCGGCTGGACGCCGAAATCGAGGCCAAGAGCGGGCGCATCGACGACCTCCAGGTGCACCTGGACACGCTCACGGTCTACTATCGCAAGCTGGTGCACACGGCCTACCGCAACCGCGACGCTCGCATCTGGTATATGTACATCCTGGCCAGCGGCAATTTCGGGCAGGCGATGAGGCGCTTCGGCTACCTTAAGTCTATTTCCGCGCAGATGAACGCGCAGGCGCGCAAGGTGCGTGACACCAAGGCCGCCGTTACCCGCGAGAAGAGCGAGAAGGAAGCGCTTCGCACGAGGGCCGAGGGACTCCGCGAGAAGCGTCTGCAGGAGCTTGAGAGCCTTAAGAAGGACGAGGCTGAGGGCGACCGACTGGTGCAGCAGCTCCGCAACGACAAGGCCAAGTACCAGAAGCAGATAGCCGGCAAGCGGCGCGAGATGGAGAATCTCCGCAAGCAGATGGAGAAGATGGTGCAGTCCTCCGCCGGCAAGCCCAAGACCGCGGTCGATGCCAAGCTCGACGCCGAGTTCGCCGCCAACTGCGGCAAGCTCCCCTGGCCGGTCGACGGCCCGGTGGTGGACAGCTTCGGCGAGCACTACCACCCCGTCTACACCAACGTAAAGATGCCGTTCAACAACGGAATCAATATCGCCGTGGCAAAGAACACCGCGGCCAAGGCCGTCTTCAACGGAACTGTGAAGAACATTATGGTGATGGCCGGCTACAACCAGTGCGTGCTTGTGCAGCACGGCGGCTACTTCACCTTCTATTGCAAGCTCGCCTCGGTCAACGTCAAGGCCGGCGACAAAGTCAAGACCGGCGACGTCATCGGCCGTGTCGACACCATCTCCGGCGAGACCCAGCTCCACTTCGAACTCTGGGAGGGCCGCAACCCCCGCGACCCGGAAATCTGGCTGAAATAAAACTGCGACAGGCTGTCGCAGTTTTGCCGCTTGTCATCCGTCATCCCGAGGAGCCAGAAGGGCAACGAAGGAATCTCAGCGTGGCACTCAACTCGCTGATTATCAACAAGTGGCGCAAATCTTCTACCCCGTTTTCGAGGCAGAAGAATTTGGTATAGTCGTCCATATCAATAACTTAAGTGCCACGTTTTTTATTATGTTATAACTATATATACTTATTATGTTATAACTTTATATTATCTTTGCAGACATGAAGACTAGTATTATCAAAATAGGTAACAGCAAAGGGCTGATTATACCTTCGTCAGTACTCAAGGATCTGAAGATTGACGAAAAGGACCGGCTGGAACTGACCGTGGAGGGCAAAAGGCTGGTCGTGCGCAAGGAAGAAGAGTTCACCGGGCCGTTTACCGGGCCGTTTGCGAGGCTGGTGCGCTCAAGCGAAACCTGGGGCGGTGACGTGGATGCCGCCGTGGTGGCTGATGCGCTTCGGAAGAGTCGCAAGAACAAGGAGACGGGGGTGGTATGGTAAAACAGTATCTTTTGGACACTAACGTGCTGATTGCCATGTTCAAAGGTCAGCACGGAATTCAGGAAAAGATGGTGGCGGTCGGCCTGCAGAACTGCTTCGTCTCGGAGATAACCCTGGCCGAGCTGTACGCCGGAGCCTATAAAAGCATGCGCAAGGATGCCCTCAGGCAGGTCGTCTTCGTTCGCAACAACTTCGGCATCATTCCCTTCGACTGCGCCGAGGTATACGGCAAACTGCGCTCCCACCTCGAGGCTGCCGGCAACCGTCTCGACGACATGGACCTCCTCATCGCCTCAACCGCACTCGACCACGGCCTCACCCTCGTCACCAACAACACCCGGCACTTTTCCCGGGTCATCGGCCTGGAAATAGAGGATTGGTTTGAATAGAGCAACTCAGTTATGAAAAATAGATCCTTCGCATCGCCCTGCGGGCTTCTCAGGATGACAGTTTTGGGCGAGGTTTGATATTTAGGCCGACACCTCGCCCACTCAATATGGCTCAGAAGTACCTGTAGTGCCATTCCGATGGGCGAGGTCCCAGGCATTTTAGCAGACCTCGCCCAAAAGATTGCCGATCGGGTCGGCAATGACGGTGCGCCGCGACGGGGACAGAGGCCGGAAGGTAAAGGGCTGGTAATCAGTACTTTCATTGTTGGTCTGTGTCCTAAAACGGACAGAGACCAAAAGCCAAGTAGCTTATACTCAGCACTTTAAGCAATGGTCTGTGTTCCAAAAAGGACAGAGACCCGGGAGTGAGGGATTACTCTGCGAAGAGGCGGAGGATATTGAGGATGACGGCGGATGCTTTCTGCATGTTCTGGAGGGAGACCCATTCCATTTTGCCGTGGAAGTTGAGGCCGCCGGCGAAGATGTTGGGGCAAGGGAGGCCCTTGAAGCTGAGGTTGGCGCCGTCGGTGCCGCCGCGGATGGGCTGGATGCGGGGTTTGACGCCGGCCATCTCCATTGCGGCAACTGCCTTCTCGATGATGTGGTAGTGGGGTTCGACCTGGCCGCGCATGTTGTAGTACTGGTCCTTGATGACCGCGGTGACGGTGCCGGGGCCATACTTTGCGTTGATGGCCTCGGCAACTGACGCCATCTTGGCCTTCTTGGCCTCGAACTTGTCACGGTCGTGGTCGCGGATGATGTAGGCGATGTCCGCACTCTCGACGCTGCCGTTGAAGGCGACGATATGGAAGAAGCCCTCGTAGCCCTCGGTGCACTCGGGGCGCTGGTCGGCGGGCAGAAGCGAGTTCAGCTCCGCTGCGATGAGGATGGCGTTGCGCATCTTGCCCTTGGCGTAGCCCGGATGCACGTTGCAGCCCTGGATATGGATCTTGGCGGATGCGGCGTTGAAGTTCTCGAACTCGAGTTCGCCGACCTCGCCGCCGTCCATAGTGTAGGCGTAGTCCGCTCCGAAGCGGGCCACGTCGAACTTAACGACGCCGCGGCCAATCTCCTCGTCGGGAGTGAAGCCGATCTTGACCTCACCGTGCTTGAATTCGGGATGCGAAACGATGTACTGCACCGCGTCCATAATCTCGGCAACGCCGGCCTTGTCGTCGGCGCCCAGAAGGGTTGTGCCGTCGGTGGTGATGAGCGTTTCGCCCTTATGGTCGAGCAGTTCAGGGAATTCAGCAGGCTTCAAAGCGAGGCCGGGAACACCCTTCAGAGGGATGTCGGAGCCATCGTACGCCTCGATGATCTGGGGCTTGACGTTCTCGCCGGATGCATCTGGCGCAGTGTCCACATGGGCGATGAAGCCGATGGCCGGCACCGCCTTGCCACAGTTCGACGGAATGGATGCCATAACGTAGCCGAACTCATCGAGCTCGGCCTGCACGCCCATCGCCTCCAGCTCACTCTTTAGGAGCCGCAGAAGGTTCAGCTGTTTTTCCGTCGAGGGTTGAGTCTGGCTCTCCTCGTTGCTCTGAGTGTCCACCTTGACGTACCTCAGAAACCTGTCCTGTAGTTTTTCCATGTTTTTTATTTCGTTTCTCAAATTTCTTACGATAGCGGGCGATATACTTCTCGAGCTTCTGGCGGTCCTTCTCGTCCTGGATGCGCTGCTTCTCGCGGGCTTTCTTCTCGCGGGCGGCCTGCCTGGCCTGCTTCTTCTCGAGCTTGGCCTGGGCCCTGGCGGCATCGCGCTTGTCGAGTTCGGCCCAACGGGCTTCGCGGGCGGCGCGGCGCTGCTCAGCCTTGCTGAGCTGAGGCTCGGCGGCCTTCTGCGCGAGCGAATCGGCCACGGCGGTAGAATCGCTTACGGTCATCACCGCGGCAACGCTGTCGCCCGGCGCGGGAACAGCACCTATCTTATTGATTTTGAGCGAATCACCGGATTGTCCTTTCCCGTCATCAGCGGAAAGGACATTCCGTTTCTCACTGGTTTTCTGCGACTTAGGTGCTGCATCCTTGCGCTCCTGGCGGGTCTTGATCTCGCCGTAAACCTTCTTCATGTAGCCCGGGAAGTAAATATTGGTCTGCACGAAGGTTGCGCGGGGATGCGCCTCGAAGGCGAGGCGTTCGGAGGGCCGCACGCTCAGCGAAGTGATGTCCTCCTTGCCCTTGGGCTGCTCGTCCGGGCGCCACTTGAAGCCCTTGAGGCTGCGCTCGGAAACCGGCAGCTGCGGGATGGGATAGGCGTCGTTCTTCGGCTGGTCGTAGTAGTAAATCTGCCGCAGGTCGCCCTCGGCGAAGGTGGCGGAGAGCATCTTGCAGTCGACCTTGTTGGCGGTGGCGTGTTCCTCCTTTTCCTTGAGGAAGAAGACGGCGTTGGTGCCGCCCAGGGCGTCGAAGCGCCGCAGCGCGGAAGTGGAGTCGAAGTAGGCCATAACCTCCGTAGCGCGGATCTGGTCGTAGAGGTCAGGCGTTTCCTGCGTGATGATGAAAGCGTTCGACATGAGGCTGGCGCGCTCCGCCTTGCGGTCGCGGATAAGGACGAAGAGGCTGTCGGCGGTGTACTGCCGGTTGCCGTCGTTCCATACGACCGGGTCGATATAGAAGCGGGCGATGGAGTCGAGGTCGTTGTAGCGCAGCGAGTCACAGCGGACCTGCAGGTCGTAGCGGAAGATCTTCACGTGGCCGGTCGCGTCGAGGAAGCCATATTTGGTTGAATCGGGCACTGCCTTGGCGACAGAGTCAGCCTTGGCGAGAGTGTCCGCCGGCGCCTTGACAGGGGCGGAGAGGGTGTCCCCGGAGGGACGTATCACCCGCGGATTTACCCCAGAAATCGGAGAATTTCCGGGGGCCCCAGGATCGGTAGCGGGAGGGACACCCTCTCCGCTCCCTTCACCCTTGGCTGCCTTGGCGGCAGCTGCCTTCTTCGCCTCCTCCTCATTCTGGCCGGCAAACTCCTCACGCTTGGCGGCTTCGGCGGCGGCAGCAGCTTCGGCGGCCTTGCGACGGTACTCCGCAACGGCATCCACATGGATCTCCTCCATGCGCTTGTCGGCATCCTTCAATTCATCAGGATGGACCTCGAACTTGCGGATGCTGCGGTAGACTATCTTGTCCGCGCCAAAGTACATGGTGTCGGCGCGGGAGGTACGGAGGGTATCGTAGCGGAAGCCGCTCTCGGCGGTGGAATCGGCCACCGGCTGCAGCTCGCGCACATCGCGCTGAGTGTCCAGCGCAACGGCTGCATCGCGCGTAAGCGTCACCTGCTTGAGGGAATCCTCGTAGAAGATGCTGCCGGCTAGCGCGAAAACGCTGCGGGTGGTATCCTGCACCTGGGCATTGCCCAGCAGATGCAGGTTCTTGGTATTGCGGTAGTAGTAGAGCGAATCGCTCCAGGCCTCCTGGTCCTTGGACATCGAATGCACGTGGCCGGTGAAGAAGAAGGTCTCGCGCGGACGCGAATACCATCCCCCGGCGGCCGACAGCATGTCGCCGTCCTTCCAGAAATCGATGTCTTTCTTGAAAATAGCCAGCGACGGCTCGCTCTCGTAGTCCAGTTCCTCGGTCTTCACGAAAATGGAATCCGTGAACATGTTCACCTTGTTGCGGAAGTTGAACACCCCGGTCTTGGAATCGTAGGAACCGTCGATACTCTCGATAATCTGCCCGTTCTTGTCCTTCATCGAGCCGCCCTTCTGGAAGTAGGCCACGGAGTCGCGGGTATTGTAATCCAGGAACTTGGTACGGAGCGTATTGTGGTTCTCGTCCTCGAGCTGCACCACGCTGCCGCGGAACTGCACGAGGTTCTCGTCGATCAGGTAATCCAGATTGTCGCCGGTGAGGATAGTGCCCTCCTGAATCACCTTCACGTGGCCCTCGGCGCGGATCTTCCTGGCCTCCACATACCACTGCGCGGTATCGCAGATTAGGTAGGTGCCGTTATGCAGGAAGGTGGCGTCGATGGCCTTGCGGTAGTGGTTGTCGCCCTTCTCGATGAGCTGCAGCGACTCGGCGCTGATGAGGCGCACCAGCGAATCCTTCCGCTCGCCGTTCTGGGCACCGAGCGCCAGAGGCACAAGCAGGCAAAGCGCAAAAACTATTTCCTTAATTTCTTTGCCCATCCTTCCCGGGAGAAACCGCAATCCTTGAACATCGGATCGATGATAATATAGGTCTGGTCGATTTTCTTTTCGATAAACTTGTCGATGGCCTCCATCTGCTTGCCGCGCCTGACCTCGTCCAGCAGCACGGTATAGTCCGTTTCGAAGGTGGCGCTGTGCGCGGGGATAATCTTGTCCAGCCGCACTATCTTGTAGACGAGGTTGCCGTCGCGCCCTTCGTTGTCGCGCGACTCGATGGGCTCGGAAATCTGCCCGGGCTCAAGCCCCTTGACGGCCGCATAATCCTCCGGCTTCAGCTGGTCGATCTCGAAATAGGCGCTGCCGGTATTGGGGTCGGCCATCTGGCCTCCGTTGGTGCGCGAAGCGGGGTCCTCCGAGAAGAAGCGCGCCGCCAGTTCGAAGCTCATCTTGCCGTCGGTAATGAGAGTCTTGAGGCTGTCCAGCCGATGGAAGGCCTTCTCGCGGTCCTCCGAAGTATACTTGGGCTTGAGGAGGATGTGCCTCGCGTTGAACATGTCCCCTTTCTTCTCGATGACCTCGATGATGTGGAAGCCGTCGGGAGTCTCCACTATCTGGGAGATGATGCCGGGCCTGAGGGCCATTGCGGCATCGGAGAAGGCTGGCCAGAAGATGTCCTTGGAAGCCATGCCGAGCTCGCCGCCCTTGCGGGCACTGCCGGGATCCTCCGAATAGAGGCGGGCGAGGGTGGAGAACTTCTCGCCGTTGATGATGCGCTCGCGCAGCGCCAGAAGCTTTGCCTTGACCTCGAGGGCCGCGGCCTTGCGGTCGGGATAGACGCAGATCTGGCTCATCTTATACTTGATGGGGATGACGGGCAGGTTGGCCTGATGCGCGGTGTCCAGATACTGCCGGACGTCGTAGGGGGTGAGCTGGGGGATATCGCCGGCGACCTTCTGCTGCTCCTGCTGGATGAGGCTGTTCTCCTCCATCTGGGTGCGCCATTCCTTGCGGAGGTCGTAGAGCGACTTGCCGAAGTAGGCTTCCGCTTCGGCATCGCCGCCGAGGGCGGTGCGCACCTGCGCCATGCGGTTCTTGAGCTCCGCTTCCACCATATCCTGGCTGACGGTGAGGGAGTCCACGCGCGCCTGCATCAGGAAAAGCTTGGCCTCCATCATGTTTTCGAGCAGGTCGCAGCGGGCGTTGTAGGCCGAATTGAGGCCCTGTGCACGCTGCACCTTGATTTCCGCCTCGATATCCGAAACGGTGATGAGCTCGCCGCCCACCACTGCCGCCGTACGGTCGATTACGCCGCCGGAATATTTCTGTGCGGACGCGCCCGCGCATACAAACGCGAGAACAGCCGCAAGGAGGATTCTCGTTTTCATCAATAAATCACAAATTCTTTATGGTCCAGGGCATTCGTAAGCAAGTCCTGTTCCAATTTTGCAAGAAGGTCGCGTTTACGCTCGCTGAGTATGTTCTCGCGGATGCTCGCGGCGCAGTATTCGATGGGGGCTATGCCGTCCGTCTGCACGTCGAACACGAACATCGCCTTGATGTCGCCGCTGGCATCGGAGCTCTGCTGGATGAGCCCGTTGTGCATCTGGGACATCATCGTGGCATAGTCGATGCCGAACTCGCGCGCCAGCACGCCCGCGTCCATCCACTCGCCGGTCTTGTCGAAGTAGCGCAGGGCCGACACGTAGGCCAGGCTGTCCAGCACCAGCAGTTCCTCGCCCTTGGTGCACGAAAGCAGGCCCAGGATCTCGCCCTTGTTGGGCGAATCCTTCATAATGTCCACGTATCTTACCTTGAGGATGGGCCTCTGCAGCACGTAGCCGGACTTATGGTCGTCGTAGTACTTCTGCAGTTGCTGGCGGGTAATGAGCGTGTCCAGCCTCTGGTTGATGTAGCGCTGCTCGAAGCGGTACTTGAGCAGGGTGCGGCGATACTCCTCCAGTTCCTTGGTCACGTCCTTCTGGCTCTTGGAGAGCTCGTTTTCGGCCGTTTTGGTGTAGAGGATTTCGGTCGCCCAGGAGTTGATATAGCGGTAGGCGAGGTTCAGCGAATCTTCGGCGGACACCCCGTCGGGAATATACTTGTTGAGTTCGGAAAGATAGAGCTTCTGCCTGCCCGCCTTGGCCACAACCTTGTCGTCGTGCTTGAGCGACGAGACCATGTTGCAGGAACTCAGCGCGGCGGCCAGCAGGAGCGGCGCCAGATATCTTGTAATGCGAATATTCATAACTTGCAAAGTTAACAAAAAACAGTAACTTTGCGTAATCGCCCCTAAAAATGGGCGTTTAAAACGCTTTGAAAAAGATATTACTCCTGTTTTTCTCCCTACTTTTTTGTACGGTAGCATGCACCGGAAAGGGTCGCGTGACCACCGTCCAAAACACCGGTTCCAAATGGGCAATCGTAAATGCCAGCAACGTGTTCCTGAGGGCCGAGGCCCGATACGGCAGCGAGTGCGTGAGCCAGAGCCGGATGGGCACGCTGGTGCAGGTGCTGGAGCGCCAGGGCTACTGGGCGAAGGTGCGCACCCCCGAGCCCTACGAAGGCTGGGTGAACGAGCTTGCGCTTGCCCCGTGCGAGCCCCTTCCCGCCGCAAAGCAGGCGGAGATGAAGGAGTACAGCCCCAAGCTGAAGCCCTTCGGGGATGCCGAAGCGGCGCAGTGGCTGGCTTCGGACCGATATATCTGCATCGCGGAGAATGCCACGGTCTTCAGCCGCCCGTCGGAAGACTCGGAGCGGCTGGGCGACCTGCTGATGAGCGATATCCTGGGCGCGGATAAACGCACCGCGCCGAAAGGCTGGACTGCAGTGTGCCTGCCGGACGGGCGCGCGGGCTTCGTAAAGTGCGGAAGCCTGGAGCCCTTCGCAGCCTGGGCGGATGCCCGCCGCGACAGCGGGGAAGCCGTCGCCGAAGGCATCATCACGCTGGCAAAGCGCTTTCTTGGCATGCCCTACATGTGGGGCGGAATGAGCGTGGGGCACTTCGACTGCAGCGGGCTCACGGGATTCTGCTATTTCATGAACGGGATACTGCTGCCGCGCGACGCGTCGCAACAGGTTAAATGCGGCGCGGAAGTACCTGTAGAGGACATGCAGGCCGGGGATCTCGTCTTCTTCGGCGACAGCCGCGTCTCGCACGTCGCCCTCTGCATAGGCCCCGGGCGCATCATTCACGCTTCGCAGGTCGTCCGCATCAACTCGCTGGACCCCGCCGCGCCCGACTATTACGGGCGCAACATCCTCGCCGTCCGCCGCATTCTCGGGCACATCGGCGAAGGCTCCGACGGCTTCGCTCCCTCACTCATCGCCGAATCGCCCTCTTATTTTGCGAAATAGCTAAAAATTAGTATATTTGCGGCCGCTTAAAGCAGGAAAACAATAAACAAAACGATATTATGAACCTCAGAGACATCAAGAAGGATATCGATTACGTGCTCAGCGCATTCATCGAGGACTGCACAGTCTGTGTTGCAGTGAATCCCAAGACCAACGACGCCGCCGTTTCCGCACTTATGGAGAAGGCCATCGACCTTTACAACGAACTTCGCGACAAGGTCAATGTCAAGGCAGAAGGCAGCAAGAAGGCCTATTTCAACGCTCTCCGCAAGGAGGTGCTCGAGAAGACCGACGCCCTCTACACCGAACTCAGCGCAGTGGTGAGCAAGGGTGCCGCCGAAGCTCCCGCAGAGGAGAAGAAGCCGGCCGCCAAGAAGGCTCCCGCAAAGAAGGCTGCTCCTGCAAAGAAGGAAGAGGCCGCTCCCGCCGAGGAGAAGAAGCCCGCTGCAAAGAAGGCTCCCGCAAAGAAGGCTGCTGCTCCCAAGGCCGAGAAGGCTCCCGCGGAGAAGAAGCCCGCTGCTAAGAAGGCTCCCGCCAAGAAGGCTGCTGCCAAGAAGAGCGAGTAAGCGTAATCATCATTTATTGTGAGCGGCATCTTCCGTTTGGAGGGTGCCGCTTATCTTTGCAGCAGTTATGGAAGAAGATAAAGTTCGCATCGTCAAGATTATCGTCTCGGCAGTTCTGCTCGCCGCGGCGTTTGCAATCGAAAAGTTCTGCGGCCTTGCCACCTGGCAGCTGCTGCTCATTTACCTTATACCTTACCTCATTGTAGGTTGGGAGACGCTTGAAGAAGGCGCCGAGGCCGCCATGCACGGGGAGGGCCTCAACGAGGACTTCCTGATGGGGGTTGCCACCCTGGGTGCCCTGGCGATCGGGTTCCTGCCCGGAGCCGAGGCGCAGTTCCCGGAAGCTGTGGCCGTGATGCTGTTTTTCCAGATAGGCGAGGCCTTCGAGGATGCGGCGGAGGACCGCAGCCGGCGCAGTATCGGTCAGCTGATGGATATCCGGCCGGACAAAACCCTGGTGGAGCGTGACGGAGGCGTTGTGGAAGTGGCTTCCGCGGACGTCGCTCCCGGCGAAGTAATAGTGGTTCTCCCGGGCGCCCGCATTCCTATGGATGGCGTTGTGCTGGAGGGCGAGTCTTCGCTGGATACTTCTGCCCTTACCGGCGAGAGCCTGCCGCGGAGCATAGGGCCCGAGGATGAGGCGGTGTCGGGGTGCATCAACCTTTCGGCCGTATTAAGGATTAAAGTGACGCGCGCGTTCGGCGAGTCTACCGCTGCGCGGATTCTTCGGCTCGTGGAAGATGCTGCAGAGAGCAAGGGCCGCAGCGAGAACTTCATCACCCGCTTCGCCAAGGTGTATACTCCGGTTGTGGTAGCGCTTGCTGTCGCCCTGGCGGTGCTGCCGCCGGTGCTGGGGATGGTCTTCGGCTTCGAGGCGTTCTGGGGCACCTGGATTTACCGCGCGCTCACCTTCCTGGTGGTGTCCTGCCCCTGCGCGCTGGTCATCAGCATACCGCTTACCTTCTTCGCCGGCATCGGCGGGGCTTCGCGTAAGGGAATATTGATTAAGGGTTCGAATTGGATGGAGGCGCTGTCGCGCGCCGGCACCGTGGTTTTCGACAAGACCGGCACCCTTACCCAGGGCGTGTTCGAGGTGACCGCAGTGCACCCCGAGGTGGTGAGCGAACGCGAACTGCTGCATATAGCCGCGCATGTGGAGAGGGCTTCCACCCACCCCATCGCCCAGTCGCTGCGCAACGCCTATCCCGACGAGGCTGACGACTGCAAGATTACTGATATAAAGGAACTTGCCGGGCTTGGGGCCAAGGCCCTGGTCAACGGACGCGAGGTTTGCGTGGGTAACGGCAAGCTGATGGATTCGGTGGGCGCCGCCTGGCACGAATGCCATAAGGCCGGCACTGTCGTGCATGTTGCCATGGACGGCGAGTATATGGGGCACATCGTCATTTCCGACCGCGTCAAGGAGGATGCCGCCTCCGCTGTTGCGGCACTTGGGGCTGTCGGTGTCGGCCGCACGGTCATGCTCACAGGCGACTCTCCCGCCGTCGCCGCCGAAGTGGCCGGCGAAGTGGGGATTTCGGAATACTATGCAGGCCTGATGCCTGCGGATAAAGTGGCTAAGGTTGAGGCCTTGCTTGGTACGCACGAGGCCGTCATTGCCGGCTCTTCTTCCCGTCATTGCCGACCCAATCGGCAATCCTCTGGCCGCGGCACGGTCGCCTTCGTCGGCGACGGCATCAACGACGCCCCGGTCCTGGCCCGCGCCGACATCGGCATCGCCATGGGGGCCCTCGGCAGCGACGCAGCCATCGAGGCTGCCGACGTGGTGCTGATGGACGACAAGCCCTCCAAGATCGCCCTCGCCATCCGCATCTGCCGCCGCACCGTCCGCATCGCCCGCCAGAACGCCGTCTTCGCCATCGGCATCAAACTCGCGGTGCTTCTCCTCGCCTCCCTCGGCCTCGCCTCGATGATGCTCGCCGTCTTCGCCGACGTCGGCGTCATGGTCCTCGCCGTCCTCAACGCCTCCCGCGCCCTGAAGGCATAGGAACTTGTTCCTTTTTTGCACAGGTTGCCCCATCTCCATCTGGGGTCTCTGTCCGATTTAGAACACAGACCAAACCTTAAAGTACTAATTACCAGATATTTGCCACTCGGTCCCTGTCCCTGCCACGGCGGGGAGCAGGCGTCCACTCGCTCCCGACTTCGCAAAAAGGGTTGGGTTGGCAAAATGGCCTCGCCGCAAACTCCTCCGTCTTAGTCCCTTCGGGCCTAACCGTCGTCGGACATACTGCGGACCGCGAGACGGCCATTTTGCTGGCGCCCCACCGGGGACCTTTTCGCTCAAGGTCGCTCGCAGCCGCTGCCTCCCCG
>JAFZWD010000034.1 GCA_017617495.1 Bacteroidales bacterium | reverse complement strand
GTAGAAGGTCTGCTGTGCGAGGCGCAGGGCATCGCAGATTGTTTCCACCGATTCGCGATGGCGTCCGCAGGTCCCCAGTATTCCGGAACCCGTGCAGGCGAACTGGATGTAGAAGAGCCAGAGGCGGTAGGTGTAGTTGCCCAGAGTGTAGTCGTCCAGGATTGCGCGGATCGCGGAAAGCGAGTCGTTCACGGCGGCAGCTGCGCCCTCTGTGTCGCCGGAAGCAAGCATCTGCTTGGCTTTGGCCGCAACGCCCATATGTGCCATTATCCTTGTCTGACCCTCCGCAAAGGCGTTTTTCTCGGCGGCTTCGGGGTCGTCCGCGGGGGCTTCGCCCATCTTCTTGCAGGCTTCTTCCATCCGGGCCTTGAGCGCGGGAAGTTCTTTCTCCAGGGCAGCGGCCTTATCCTTCAGCCCGGCCTGCGTATAAAGCGAAAGCAGGCTGCCCGCGATGGTGAAGATCACCAGGTCCGCCCTGTTGTAGTTGCCGCCGTAATTCTCGCGACTGGCCTTGACAGCCGCCAGGGCAAGTTCGCGGTAGGTGATTTCCTCGCTGCGGTCGGAGGGGTTTTCGGCGCTGACTGCAAACTGTACGTTCATAAAGATGGTGCCGAGCGCAAAGGCGTCCATATAATGCAGTCCGGAGGGGTCGATGTCCTTTACCAGGGAGGCCATCTTCACCCGCACTTCGTGATCTGTATGGGTGCTTTCTGAGATACCGCATACAAGGGTATAAACCAGTTCGATGCGCGCGTCGTTTTCCAATCCCTGCAGGAATGCCTCCAGGCGGCCGTCGGTTATTACACATTCCTGCATCAGCAGGCGCATCTGTGGGCCAATGTTCGCGCGGTACCAGTCGAGGGTGCGCGTGACGTAGTCTTCGGAAGGGCGCATGTTCGCATAGATGCTGCTGTCGCCGTGCTTGAGCAGATAATAGAGGCCGAAGTGCTCCCGCAGCCAGTCGCCCTCGGGCAGAGAGCCGCAGTAACTGGCAAGCACACCGTACATCGCATTTTCAAGTTCGAGCTCGTCTTCGTCGGCAGAGGAGCGGTCGGATATCATTCGGTACGCGCTCTTCCACAGATGGGTCTGTGTGTCTTCGTAGATAAAGTCCGAGAGGAAGTCCGCGTAGCGGTAGAAGTCGGTTTCGCTCCACTGTACACCGTCGGTGAATCCCATCAGGGCCTTGATGTCGTCCTGGCGGAGTCCGCCCCGGGCGCAGAAGATAAGCTCCATCACGTTGCTCCATCCGGTGCCGAGGCCAAGATTGGCGGCAACCCGCCCGGCCACGTAATGCGCAAGATCCTCTTCTGTGTCGGGAATCCCTTGCCAGATATCTGTAAGATAATTGTTTATGGCGTCTATCTGGTTTCCTCCGGAGGCGCGGATTACGGCGAAATCACTCACCGTCAGGCTCTCGAAAATGCGGAATGCCGCCCGCAGTTTAGCGGGCAGGATTCCTTCGCGCTGCGTAGCTTCCTCCACTATGTCTTTTCGAATCTCTTCCGGTAGTTCGAGGTAGTACTCTTTTTCGTATGCTTCGATGAACGCCTGCGCTTCCTTTTTGGTCCGGATGAGGGTGAGTTCGGCCCCGCCTATCTGCGGGTTGTTCTCCGCAAACTTGTTCAACGCCTCTCCCGGCTCGCAGTTGCCGAATATGCTCACGTCGTCGCAGATCCAGCCCATATAGAGGTCCTTGGGCGAAGTGGTTTCCAGGGTGGCGATGTCGTCCATAAACACATAGACTTCGATATCGCGTTCGGATGCCTCCGCGGCAAGAGCCTTGAACCTGTCGTATATGCGTGCGTCATTCCATTTTTCGATTATGACGTCGGGGTCGTCGGCCACCTCTTTGTCGAGGATTTCCTCCATTTCGGCAATCCACCGTGCAAGCACCGGGCGCATCGAAGTACTCTTCTCTGTGAGTCCGAAAAGCACGAGCAGGCAGATGTCTTCGCCGTCGTTATAGACCTGGTAGCGCTGGGCCATCAGGGTGGTGGCCCCCCATCCGGGATAGTGCGGCACCACTGTGTCCGGCTCGTTGGTCTTGTCGAATGCCTTGTCGCGGTCTATCGCACCCTGGAGTTTGCGCAGAAGCGCCGCCTCGTGCCGGGCCTTTTCTTCTTTCCACCAGGGCAGGGCCTCGTTTTCCTCCTTCTGCACCTCCTGTTCTATCTGCTCCGCCAGCTGACGGGTGACTGTCTGCTCGAAATCGCTGCCCTCGAAGCTCCCTTTCTGCGGATTCCAGTCGATATGGTAGGACGTGCAGCGGTCGTCGGCGCCAGCACGGCTGCTGAACAGTTCTTCCACCCTGGCCTTGAGCCGCGAGAGCTTCTCCTGACTGGCAGGGTCGGCATCGCAATAGGCCGGGAGCATTTCCTGCGGCAGATTTTTATACGAATCGGCGTCGCGAGTGTAGAAAAGCACGTGCGAATTGTCGAAGCTTTCCTGATTGAGCGCGCCATAGACTATCTCCATCTCCGTAACGCTGCAGCCAAGAGTGTCGCGAAGCATTTCGCGTTCGCCCTCGGGCAGCTTCGCGATGAACTCGCGCCAGCGTTCTTCCGGGGGAATCCAGCCATAGCGTGCGCCCAGCAGGCCGATAAAGAAGGGCCTTGCGCTGTCGATGCAGGAGGTACAGACGCTCAGTACCTTGCGCTCGCTGTCGGCTTCGCTCATTTTGGAGGTGTTTACCCCGAGGCGCAGGTCGATGGCCTGAAGCTCGATGCAATGGGGACGGAAGCGCCTGTTGAGGGCGGGTATGACGTTGAATTTTATG
>JAFZWD010000033.1 GCA_017617495.1 Bacteroidales bacterium | reverse complement strand
GCCTCGCCGCAAACTCCTCCGTCTTAGTCCCTTCGGGCCTAACCGTCGTCAGACAAACTGCGGACCGCGAGACGGCCATTTTGCTGGCGCCCCACCGGGGACCTTTTCGCTCAAGGTCGCTCGCAGCCGCTGCATCCCCGCCACGGCACACCGCCATTACCAACTCCGATTGGCAATCTTTTGGGCGAGGTCTGCTGAATTGCCTGGGACCTCGCCCAGTGAAATGCCACTATAGATACTTCTGAGCCACATTGAGTGGGCGAGGTGTCGGCCTAAATAACAGACCTCGCCCAAAAACCGTCATCCTGAGGAGTCCGAAGGGCGACGAAGAACCGAGCTTTGCGAGCTATGCGACTGCAAGGAGCAAATCTCAGCGTCAACAGGTGGCGGCCACCGCGAGGAGAGCGGAGGGGGGATCTAGGAGGCGTAGCCGACGAGGGGAGATTGAGGGGAACGCCCCTCATTCGCAAAGATACCGAGCCCGCACTATTCGAGGTGCGGGCTCCCCGCAGCGGTGAGCCGAGCTGCCGGTTTCGACAATGACCGGCAGCGACACCTTATCCTGTTTTTACCTTTGGGTGCTGCCAACCTCCATATATTTTCGAGGTCGACAGCATTTTAAGCCGTTTTTGCTGTCCACCTCCAATTTTTTGCGAGGTGGACGACACCCGCGGCGGGGAGCAGGCGTCCACTCGCTCCCGACTTCGCAAAAAGGGTGGGGCTGGCAAAATGGCCTCGCCGCAAACTCCTCCGTCTTAGTCCCTTCGGGCCTAACCGTCGTCGGACAAACTGCGGACCGCGAGACGGCCATTTTGCTGGCGCCCCACCGGGAACCTTTTCGCTCAAGGTCGCTCGCAGCCGCTGCCTCCCAGCCGCGGCACACCGTCATTGCCGGCCTGATCGGCAATCTCTCACCGATACCGTGGCAGCTAAAGTGCTGTATAATAGTATTTTACGGATTTCTTCTGTCCGGAATTCGGGGTAGAAGGATTGTGTAAAGTACTGAAATGCTGATGGTTAGCTGCCACGACGATTATTGTTCTATATAGCCAAAAACATCTTAATTTACAATATCAAATAATCCTTTTCCGAAGGAAATTCTGCTTATATTTGTAAGTATGAACGAGGAGAAGAAAAATGCCATTCTGGAGGGTTTGAATCCGGAGCAGAGCAGGGCCGTGCAGACTGTGGACGGGCCGGTGCTGATTATTGCGGGGGCGGGATCCGGGAAGACCCGGGTGCTGACCAGCCGCGTGGCATTTGTGATTGCCCAGGGATGTGAGCCGTGGCGTATTCTGGCTTTGACATTCACCAAGAAGGCGGCCGGGGAGATGAAGGAGCGCATTGCCCGGATGGTTGGCGAGCGGAAGGCACACCACGTGGTGATGGGCACCTTCCACTCCATCTTCGTTCGCTTTCTGCGCGAATATGCCGACAGCATCGGCTATCCCAAGGAATTCACCATCTACGATAAGTCCGATTCGGAAAGCGCAGTCAAGGCCTGCGTGAAGGAACTCGGCCTGGACGACAAAACCTACAAACCGCGCGATGTGCTGGCACGCATTTCCTTTGCGAAGAACGCCCTCTATCTTCCTGCATCTTACCGGAACAACAGGGAGTTTACCCAGGCGGACGCCCGCGCGAAGAAGCCCCAGATTGCAGATATATACGCACTGTATCAACAGAAGCTCAAGCAGTCCGGGGTAATGGACTTCGACGACATCCTTGTCAACATGAACGTCCTCCTCAAGGAGAATGCCGCTGCGCTGCAGGAAATCGCCTCGCGCTTCAGCTACATAATGGTGGACGAGTACCAGGACACCAATTATGCCCAGTACCTGATACTCAAGAAGTTGGCAGCGCCTCACAGCAACATCTGCGTGGTGGGCGACGACAGCCAGAGCATCTACGCCTTCCGCGGAGCGCAGATCCAGAACATCCTCAATTTCCGCAAGGATTACCCGAACAGCGTCCTTATCCGTCTGGAGCGCAACTACCGCAGCACCCGCAACATAGTGGACGCCGCCAATTCGGTAATAGCGCACAACGAAGGGCGCATTCCCAAAACCTGCTACAGCGACGGCGAAAAGGGCGAAAAGATAGAATTCATCAAGGCCTACACCGAGCAGGAAGAGGCGATGCTCATCGTGTCCGACATCCAGGAACGTATGCGCAGCGACCGCGCCCAGTACGAGGACTTCGCGATTCTCTACCGAACCAACGCCCAGAGCCGCGCGCTGGAAGAGCAGCTTCGCCGCAAGAATATACCTTATATAATATATTCCGGTAATTCCTTCTTCGAGAGGGCGGAAATCAAGGACATGATGGCCTACTTCAAACTTTGCGTCAACCTGTCCGACGACGAGTCCTTCAAGCGGGTGGTCAACCTGCCTGCAAGGGGCATCGGCCCGACCTCGCTCTCGACGCTGAACGAGCTTGCAAGGGCTCACGGCTGCCCCCTGTTCAAGGCAGCCTGGTTGCCCGATTATGAGGTCTACGGCCTCACAACGCCTGCGGCGGAGAAGATTCGCGCCTTCTGCAAGATGATTGAAGGCTTCGCCCTGGCGGCGGTCAGCGGGGATGCGCACGAAATCGCTGTGCGCATCGCAACGGAAAGCGGCATGCTGGTGCATTTCAAGGAAGATACTTCCATCGAGGGGATGGCCCGCACCGCCAACGTCGAGGAGCTGCTGAACTCGGTGGCATCCTTCGTAGAAGAGCGACAGGACGACATAATTGCCGATATGGAGGGCGACGAGTCCTTCGACGAAAGCAATCTGCCCGTCGTCACGATGGCGGACTTCCTGGAGAATACCGCCCTGCTCACCAACATAGATGCCAGCGAAGGCGAGGACACCAACAACAAAGTCGGACTGATGACAGTGCATTCTGCCAAAGGTCTGGAATTCCCCTACGTGTATATCGCCGGGGCCGAGGAGAATCTCTTCCCGTCCGGCACCTCGCTCGCGTCACCCGCCGATATCGAGGAAGAAAGGCGACTGTTCTATGTGGCGCTGACACGCGCCAAGAAGGCGGTGAAGGTGTCCTTCGCGCAGACGCGGATGCGAAACGGCCAGCACGAGAGCAATCCGCCGAGCCGATTCGTCCGGGAAATTGATGAGAAATACGTAGAGAACCCCCTGGGCGAAGATTCCTTCGGCTATGACCAAGACTCCGCGATGTTCCGCCGCTTCGGTTTCGGCGGCAACGGTGGCGGGTATTCCACCCGAATTACCGGCAGCAGCTCCAAAAAGTGCGGCTTCGGAGGTTATTTCTCCCGTCACCCCGGACCTGATCCGGGGTCTAAATACGGTCAATCCTCGAAGATAGAGTATTTCCGCCGGAAGGCCTCCGAAGCGCCGGCGCAGCATGGGCCTTACGGGAGGGCAATGACGGACAAGAGCTCCCCTCGTGGGACTCTGGCCGGCCCTTTGCCCAACGCGGGGGCAAGGCGTGGACCGATCCCTACGGTCAAGCCTCCGGTAATCGACGCCAACTTCGTACCCGAGCCGATGACGGCTTTCAAGGCCGGCGAGAGAATCGAGCATAACCGCTTCGGAGCTGGCCTGGTGGTGGAAATCACCGGAGTGGTGCCGGAGCTCAAGGCGACCATCGACTTCGACGATTACGGGCGCAAACTGCTTCTTTTGAAGTACGCAAAGATGCGCCACGAGAAGAAATGATTATTTTTGTACCGCAATGGCATACAAACTTACTGAAACCTACGACCCCAGGGTCAGCGCCGAGCTCGAGCAGCACGTAGAAGCGATACTCCGGCTTCTTGGCGAAGATGTGGACCGCGAAGGCCTGCTGAAAACCCCCGAGAGGGTATCCAGGGCCATGCAGTTCCTCACCCAGGGGTATGAGCAGGACGGCGTCGCAATTATCCAGTCGGCGCTTTTCGACGCGCCCGACAACGAGGTGGTGCTGGTCAAGGACATCGAGCTCCACTCGCTCTGCGAACATCATCTTCTCCCCTTCTCCGGCAAGGCCCACGTCGCCTACATCCCGGACAAAAAGATCACCGGCCTAAGCAAAATCGCCCGCATGGTGGACTGCTTCGCCCGCAGGCTTCAGGTGCAGGAACGCCTCACGGTACAGATTCGCGACTGTATGGAAGAGGCGCTGCATCCTCTCGGCGTAGCCGTGGTGGTGGAAGCATCGCACAGCTGTATGACTATGCGCGGAGCCTGCAAGAGCGGCGCCCTCACGACCACTTCCGCCTTCTCCGGTGCATTCCTCAAGGACCATCGCACCCGCAACGAATTCCTAAACCTCATCAAGTGATGTACTACATTTCCAAGACCATAGAGATTTCGGCCGCGCATTGCGTCAAAACAGCCGACGAGCACTTCAGCGAGCCGCTTCACGGCCACAACTGGAAAGTCACTGTTTTCTGCCGCTCCGCGCAGCTGAACGAGGACGGCATGGTGGTCGACTTCCGCATCATCAAGGACAAGGTCAAGAACGCCCTGGACCACAAAAACCTTAATGAGGTCCTCCCCTTCAACCCCACCACCGAAAACCTCGCCCGCTGGATTGCCGGCCAGGTCCCCCACTGCTACAAAGTCCGCGTCGAGGAAACCTCCAACAACGTCGCCGAGTACTGCATCGACTAAAAAATACTATTGTATTTTTGCCCCTTTTTTAGTAAATTCGCAGCGCATTTAGCATACGAATTCTATTAGTGTAATTATATGTCCAAGACAATCGTTTTGAAAAAAGGACTCGACATTCCCGTAGCAGGGGCTGCCGAGCTCCGGCTTTCCAAGACAGTCTCCCCCGACATAGTGGCTGTGCAGCCAGGCGGCTTCAAGGGCTTCAGCCCGCGCCTTCTCGTGAAGGAAGGCGACCGGGTGCTCTGCGGCTCGCCCGTGCTGGCAGACAAGGCCAATCCCGCAATCCTGGTGGTTTCGCCGGTGAGCGGCACGGTAAAGGAGATTGTCCGCGGAGAAAAGCGCAAACTGCTGGCGGTGCTTGTCCAGGCGGACGGCAAACGCGAGCAGGCGAAGGGTCCCGGGGCGCAGAAGCCCGCAGAGCTCGACGCAGCGCAGGTTAAAGAGCACATTCTTGCAAGCGGCCTCTGGCCCTTCATCGTGCAGCGGCCCTACGGCATTCTGGCGGATCCCGCCGTTACGCCCAAGGCCGTTTTCGTTTCCACCTTCAGCTCCGCTCCCCTGGCGGCAGACACCGAGTTCACCCTCGGCGACCGCTGCGGAGACATCCAGGCAGGCATCGACGCCCTGGCGAAGATAGCCCCCGTGCACATCGGGCTCAAGAGCGACGAATCGGCCTTCGCCAAACTGCAGAATGCAGAAAAGCACATCTTCAAGGGCAAGCACCCCGCCGGCAACGTGGGAGTGCAGATAGCGGCGGTCAGCCCCATCCTCAAGGGCGACACCGTGTGGACGCTCCCTCTCTTCGCGCTGGCCGCGATAGGCAAATCCTTCCTCAAGGGAGAATATGACGTGCGCCGCAAAGTGGCGGTGGCAGGGCCTGCTGCGATAGAGCCCGCGTATGTGGAGATGCTTCCGGGCACTCCGCTCAGCGCCCTGGCAGCCTTCTACGGCGGTAACGCCGAGGGGCTCCGCATTGTGAGCGGAGACCTGCTGTCGGGAGTAACCGCCGGCGCGGAAGGCTATCTCGGAACCGCTCACGACACTGTGTCGATAATCAAGGAAGGCACCGAACCCGAGCTCTTCGGCTGGGCAAAACCCATCCGCTGGGGCCAGTTCAGCACCGACCACGGATACTTCTCGTGGCTCACCCCCTGGCGCAAATACGACATGGATACCAACCTCCATGGAGGCCCGCGTGCATTCGTCATGAACGACGCCTACTACGCAAAGGTGCTGCCTATGGACATCTACCCGATATACCTGCTCAAGGCCTGCCTTGCGGGAGACATCGAGAAGATGGAGAAGTTCGGCATTTACGAGGTTCTGCCCGAGGATCTGGCGCTCTGCGAATACATCGACCCGAGCAAGAACTACATTCAGGAAATCATAGCAAAGGGTATCGACCTGATGCTCAAGGAAATGGCTTAAGAGTATGAAAAAGTTTTGGCACGCAACAGTGGACGCCTTCCAGACATTTCTGAAGGTTCCCGGAACGGTGGCTCTCAAGGGAGCGCACCTTCGCGATGCGATTGACCTTAAGCGCATCATGATTATCGCTGTGATAGCTGTCGGTCCCGCAGCCCTCTTCGGCATGTGGAACGTCGGCTATCAGCACAACCTGGCACTCGGCGACGGCCGTCTGCAGATCCTGGCCAACTTCTGGCAGGGATTCCTGCAGGTGCTGCCCCTCTACGTAGTGGCATACGCCGTCGGACTCGCCATAGAATTCTTCTCCGCAGGTCTGCGTAACGAAGAAGTCAACGAGGGTTACCTGATGAGCGGCATGCTCATCCCGATGATTGTCCCGGTGGACGTTCCCCTCTGGATGCTCGCGGTGGCGGTGGCATTCGCCGTCATCTTCGGCAAAGAGGTCTTCGGCGGCACCGGCATGAACATCTGGAACCCCGCACTCCTTACCCGCGCATTCCTCTTCTTCTCCTATCCTACCGAGATGTCCGGCTCCGATTGCTGGATCCACCTCAAAGAGGGTGAAACCCTGGTGGACGGCTTCACGGGAGCCACTCCCCTCGCCCTTGGCGACAGCGCCGCGCACTACAGCACCAGCGTCTGGAGCTACATCATCGGCACGATTCCCGGATCGGTGGGCGAAACTTCGGTGATTGCAATCCTGCTCGGCGCTTTCATTCTCATCTGGACGGGCGTGGCAAGCTGGAAGATAATGACTGGTTCCGTGCTCGGAGCGCTCTTCGTGGGCGGCCTTGCAAATCTCTTCGGAGTTGGCATCCCCTGCTGGGAGCAGCTTCTGCTGGGCGGCTTCGCATTCGGTACCGTCTTCATGGCGACCGACCCCGTAACGTCCGCACAGACCGAGACCGGCAAGTGGATCTACGGCATCCTCATCGGAGCCCTCTGCATCACCGTGCGCCTCTTCAACCCCGGCTATGCCGAGGGCATGATGTTGGCGATTCTGCTTGGCAACACCTTCGCACCGGTCATCGACCACTGCGTTGTGAGTGTGCATATCAACCGTAAGAACAAAAAAGCGCTTGCACTATGAACACGAACGGCAACATCTATACAGTAGTCTACACTGCGATAATAGTTATCGCGGTGGCCGCCGTCCTGGCTTTCGCCTCCCAGAGGCTGAAGCCGCTGCAGGACGCTAACGAGAAGGCGGAGACGATCAGCCAGATTCTCAACGCCGCACAGTTCGAATTCGACGCATCGTCCAACGACGCCATCCTCGCATTTTACAAGGAGAACATCTCGTTCGCGATGCTTCTGGACGCGGGCGGAGAAACGGTCGGCGAACTCAACACCGAAGAGGCCGAAATAGTAGGACTTTCAGAGCTGAAGGCGCAGAACGCCAACATCAAGAACGGGGCGGATTACGCAATTCCGATATATTTCTTCAAGAACGGAGTCAAGGTCGTTCCCATCTACGGGGCAGGCCTCTGGGGACCGGTCTGGGGATATATCGCGCTGGCGCCCCAGGGTTCGGAGATAGTCGGAGCATACTTCGACCATGCTTCCGAAACTCCCGGCCTCGGCGGCAAGATCAAGGACGATCCCGCATTCCGCGGCCAGTTTGCAGGCAAGAGCGTCGATTACGCTGACGCGGCCTACATTCTCGGAATCGTGAAGGGCGGAGCCCCCGAGGGCAAAGCCAACGCCGTGGATGCCATTTCGGGCGCGACCATGACAAGCAAGGGCCTCGACGAGGCCATCAACGTCTGGCTGCGCGCATATGCAGGTTTTCTTAATCAACAGGTGGAGGAATAGTTATGGCGAATCTGAAAGAAACATTCCTTAATCCGATTCTCAAGGGCAACCCGATTACCGTCCTTGTGCTCGGTATCTGCTCTTCGCTCGCCGTTACGGTAGAGCTCAAGGGCGCCTGCGTGATGGCTCTCTCCGTGATTATCGTCACGGGAGTGTCCAGCCTCATCTGCTCCCTGCTCCGCAAGACCATCCCCAACCGCGTGCGAATCATTATCCAGCTCGTGGTGGTGGCAATGATGGTAATCCTTGTGGACCAGGTGCTCAAGGCCTTCGCATACACCATCGACAAACAGCTCTCGGTGTACATCGGCCTCATCATCACCAACTGCATAGTCATGGGCCGCATCGAGGCGTTCGCCCTCGGCAACAAGCCCTGGCCTTCGCTGGTGGACGGCTTCGCGAACGGTCTCGGCTACGGACTCATCATCATTGTGGTGGCCTTCTTCCGCGAACTTCTCGGAAGCGGCACCCTCTTCGGCCTGCATGTACTTCCCGCAGGTTACGTGCCCAACAACCTGGTGATACTGCCGCCTTTCGCGCTCATCCTTCTGGGATGCATCATCTGGGCCCACAGGGCGTTTGACAAAGAACTTCAGGAAAAATAGGAGGACGGAAGTATGGAATATGTATCATTGTTCGTAAAATCCATCTTCGTGGACAATATGATTTTTGCCTACTTCCTGGGCATGTGCTCATACCTGGCAGTAAGCAAGAACGTAAAAACCGCGAACGGACTGGGTCTGGCGGTGATTTTCGTGCTTCTTTGCACTCTCCCGCTCAACTATCTCCTGAATCGCTACGTGCTGCTTCCCGGCGCACTCGCCTGGCTTGGCGAAGGCTTTGCGGAGGTAGACCTCAGCTTCCTCAGCTTCATCATCTTCATCGCGGTCATCGCTGCCTTCACGCAGCTGGTCGAGATGATTGTGGAGCGCTTCCTCCCCTCGCTCTATTCGTCGCTCGGCATTTATCTGCCCCTCATCGCGGTGAACTGCGCCATCCTCGGAGGCAGCCTCTTCATGCAGCAGAAGGAATTCTCGAATGTCGGTGAGAGCGCCGTGTATGCGCTCGGAAGCGGCATCGGCTGGTATCTCGCCATAGTGGCGCTCGCCGCCATCCGCGAGAAAATGGCCTACAGCAACGTGCCCGCCCCGCTCAAGGGAATCGGCATCACCTTCATCACGGTGGGCCTGATGGGCATCGCGTTTATGATTTTCATGGGTATATCGCTTTAGGAGGACGGGAGTATGGTTAAGACAATAATTGCAGCTATAGCGGTTATCACCCTCGTCACCCTGGTGCTGGTAGCCCTTCTCCTCTGGGTCAAGGACCGTATCACCCCTAAGGGGACTGTGAAAATCGACATCAACGACGGCAAAGTGTCGCTGGACGTCCCTCAGGGAAGCGACCTGATGCACACTCTGGCCGACCAGAAGATATTCCTCCCCTCCGCCTGCGGCGGCAAGGCCAACTGCGGCCAGTGCAAGGTGCAGGTGCTCGAGGGCGGCGGCGAGATTCTCCCCACCGAGGTGGGATTCTTCAACCGCAAGCAGATAAAGGAAGGCATGCGCCTGGGGTGCCAGGTGAAGGTCAAGGAAAACCTGAAGATAGCGGTGCCCGAGAGCACGCTCAGCGTCAAGAAACTCGAGTGCGAGGTTATCTCCAACAAGAACGTCGCGACCTTCATCAAGGAGTTCACCGTGCGTCTGCCGGAAGGCGAGCATCTCGACTTCAAGAGCGGCGAATACATCCAGATCGACATTCCCGAGTACGATATCGACTTCGCGGACATCGACGTGGATCCCATCTACCGCGGCGACTGGGAGAAATACGGATTCTTCGGCATCAAGTACAAGAACACCGTGCCCACAGTGCGCGCATACTCGATGGCTTCCTATCCTGCCGAGAAGGACATCATCAAGCTCAACGTGCGTATTGCGACTCCCCCCTTCGACCGCAGCCAGCCCAAGGGCGTCTTCAAGATGCTGCCGGTTCCTCCGGGCATCTCGTCCTCGTACGTATTCACCCGCAAGCCGGGCGACAAGGTTACGATCAGCGGCCCCTTCGGCGAGTTCCTGCTTCCGGAGAACGATCCCAAGGACATGGAGTACATCTTCGTTGGAGGCGGTGCCGGTATGGCTCCTCTGCGCAGCCACATCATGCATCTGTTCAAGACGCTCAAGACCGACCGCAAGGTGCACTTCTTCTACGGAGCGCGCAGCCTTGTGGAGGCCTTCTACCTCGAGGACTTCGCGGAGATCGAGAAAGAGTTCCCGAACTTCAAGTTCCACCTCGCCCTCGACCGTCCGGATCCCGCAGCGGATGCAGCAGGAGTGCCTTACACGCCGGGCTTCGTGCACAACGTCATGTACGAGACCTACCTCAAGACTCACGAGACTCCCGAGGACATCAAGTACTTCATGTGCGGTCCTCCCATGATGGTGGGCGCCGTGAACGGCCTGCTCGACAGCCTCGGAGTGCCGCCGGAGAGTATCCTGTACGACAACTTCGGTTAGTATAAAATAAAATTAAACACATACGAAAACATAAAAAGTTTCGCATTAAAGTTTAATTATCTGTTTTATATATATTTCGCGATTAGATTTGCGGTGTCATGCTACAGAGGAGCAGATACCGCAAATCTTGTCTTCAGGGGCGTCCGCCCCGGGGCAGTCTGTCCCACAACCTGGTATCCGTATCTATTCATTGCTTACTTTTTGTTATTGCGGTATCTGCCCTTGCCTGTAGCAAACAATCCACGGCGCCGGAAGCGCCGCATAAGCAGACAGACAGCATCACGATAGCAGTCCACCCCAGCTGGCCGGTGGAGATTACAAAACTGGATATTTTCTTATACGAAGACCGCGGAATTCGCCGCCTTATATATCACTCAAATAAGCTCAGGATACCTGATCCAGGAACCGATTTCATACTTGTAGCCATCGCAAACGCTCCGGGTGAGATAGATGCCGGGACGCTTGGCAGTTTCGACGCGATGGAGTCTCTGACAATGAGCTATTCAAGCGAACTGTCAGAAGCGCCATTGATGAGCGGAATGGCCCAGTCGAAGGGCGCGGATACGGTCGGCATAACGCTGACTCCCCTGCTTTGCGCCATTCAAATCACCTCTGTGGATAACCTATTGGAAAACAGGCCATTACTCAAGCACCCGCGGTTTAATTTCCGCTACGCAAACGCATCTGCCCAGGTGCTTCGGCAGGACGGATTCCGCCCCTCACAGACAGTTGAATCTCCAGTCGGGATGCGCTCCCCGGAGCTCTTTCTTGCATACCTGCACGAAGATATAGGATACAACCGCTGCGAACCCGGCATCACGCTCTGTTGCTACCCCAACGACTCGCCCTTTCCTACCATAGGAACTCCCCGTACCGAACTCATTCTGGAGGCTCAGGCGGACAGCCTGACTCTTGGCTTCTGCACGGAGCTTCCGGCCCTGCATCGCGGAAGCATTACGCCCGTACGTGTCGTCGCAGACGACAACTCCCTGATTTATTGCAAAAAATCGGAAAATTGACTACATTTGCTTGATATACACTAATGCAGGCAAATGACTAAGGTAATCACCTACGGAACCTTCGACCTTCTCCATCAGGGGCATATCAATCTTCTGAAACGCGCCAAGGCGCTCGGAGACTGGCTGATTGTCGGCGTCACCACCGACAATTTCGATCTGGAAAGGGGCAAGCTCAACACTTGCGACAACGTAATGAAACGTATCGACGCGGTCCGCGCCACGGGCCTTGCCGACGAGATTATAATCGAGGAATACCGCGGCCAGAAAATCGACGACATCCACAAATACGGAGTGGACATTTTCGCCATCGGATCCGACTGGGAAGGCTACTTCGACTACCTCAAGGAGTTCTGCAAGGTGGTATATCTCCCCCGCACCGAGGGCATTTCCAGCACTATGCTGCGACAGGAACAGGCCGTGCTGCAGCTCGGCATCATAGGTACCGGAAGCATCGCCCGCCGCTTTGTAGATGAATCCAAGTTCGTCAACAGCATCAGCGTAGCGGCGGCGTTCAACCCCGACAAAGCCAAAGCCGAGGCCTTCTGCAAG
The DNA here is from genome assembly GCA_017617495.1 of Bacteroidales bacterium. Classification (GTDB taxonomy): domain Bacteria; phylum Bacteroidota; class Bacteroidia; order Bacteroidales; family UBA932; genus Cryptobacteroides. The sequence continues at coordinate 13,666 of JAFZWD010000033.1, read as the reverse complement.
GATAAAGAAGTTTCCCTCGCCACCGACAGCCTGGACGAACTGCTCGCCGGCTGCGACTCGGTTTACGTTGCATCCCCTCACTACACCCACTACGATTATGTGAAAGCCGCCCTCGAGGCCGGCAAACACGTTCTCTGCGAGACTCCCCTGGTGCTCGAGAGCGCCCAGGCGGAAGAGCTCTTCGCGCTTGCGAAGAAGCAGGGCAAGGTGCTGATGATGGCTCACAAGACGGCCTACTGCCCCGCCTTCGGGCATCTGGTATCGCTGCTGCAGTCCGGCGCCATCGGCGAGATAGTGGACTTCAACGCGGCCACCACCACCATTACCGACATGAAGTCGGAGAAGATGGACTCCGCCCGCTTCGGCGGCAGCATGAACGAGAACGCCTGCTTCCCGCTTCTGCCCATCCTGAGGCTCTTCGGAACGGACGTGAAGAAGGTCCACTTCGTTTCCAAGATGAAGGACGGCGTGGACATCTACACCAAGGGCCTGATGCTCTTCGACAACGCCTGCGCCAACTTCGAGGTTGGTCTGGGAGCCAAAACCGAAGGCAGCCTCGTGGTTTCCGGCACCAAGGGATATGCCTATGTGCCCGCCCCCTGGTGGAAGACCGAATACTTCGAGCTTCGCTACGAAGACCAGAACCAGAACAAGAAATACTTCTACCCCTTCGCGGGCGAGGGCCTGCGCTACGAGATAAAGGAATTCGCCTCGGCCACCATGTCCGACGGCTACTTCTACTCCAAACTTCCTGAAAAAGAGATAATTGCAATGACAAAGATTCAGGAAGCATTCAACAAGAAAGAAAATCTGACCATACTGAAATGAGTCTTCCCCTGCATTCTTACGCTTTCCCCGGCGACCTGTCGGAAAGCATAGCCCGGATCGGTTCCGAGCCGATTCCATATATGCGCACAGCCGAATTCTCGGAAATCAACCTCGAATCCGAACGCATCCTGCTGGACCTTATCCACTGCAGGGGCGGCCGCACCATTATCTACACGGGGTCCGGCACCGGCGCAATGAGCGCAATCGTCGAGAACTACTGCGGCACCTTCAAAAAGGCGCTGGTAATCGACGGCGGCTCCTTCGGACACCGCTGGGCCGAGCTCTGCGGCTACTACGGCCTGCCTTACGTTCACTTCCAGGTGCCCTTCGCCAAGGATATCGACTACGAACTGCTGGAGCAGACCGTGGCAAAGGAAAAGCCGGGCGTACTGCTCTGCCAGCACGACGAAACCTCCTCCGGAGTTCTCTTCAATGTCAAGAAGATCGGCGCCATCTGCCGCAGGCACGGCGTCTCGTTCGTTCTGGACGTCATCAGCAGCTTCCTGGCCGAGGAATTCGACATGGACGAAGTGGGCGCGGACATCTGCGTCACCAGCACCCAAAAGGGCCTGAACGTGCCTCCGGGGCTCTCCGTAATCTTCCTTTCCAAGAAACTCGAAGGCTTCAAGTTCCTGCACCGCGGCTACTACTGGGACTTCGAGGACAACCTCAGGAACCTCACCCGCGGGCAGACGCCCTTCAGTCCCGCCACCATCATCTTCCTGCAGCTTCACGCAAGGCTCAAGGAACTTGAAGCGGAGGGAGGAGAGGCCGCCAACATAGCGCGCGTGCACCACAGGGCGGAATTCTTCCGCAGCGAATGCGAGAAATACGGCTGGCCGATGCCCACGGAGTCCAAGACCTTCGCCATCACCGCCATCCAGACCAAAGACACCGCTGAGCGAAAGATCTTCCGCGGGCTGATAGAAAAATACAACACTTTCATCATGCCGGGCGGCATACCTGGCTTCTACCGCATTTCCCATATGGGCGAGCAGACCGAAGAGGAGCTCGCGCTGCTGGCGGCACGCATCAAAGAATTCGAAGGATAATGAAAGAACTGACTCTCAAGGAATTACAGGCATTCTGCCTGGAGATACTCAAGGATGTGGACGCATTCTGCCGCGCCAACGACATCAAGTATGCAATGGCCTACGGCACGCTCCTGGGCGCCATCCGCCACAAGGGATTCATCCCCTGGGACGACGACATCGACCTGGTAATGACGCGCGAGAACTACGAGAAGTTCTGCGCCCTCTGGAAGTCGGATAAATACGAGCTCATCCACAGCGGAAACACCCCCGACTGCCTCATAGCCTTCGCGCGCGTGACGGATTTCAAGCGCACGGAATCGCGCTCCTACGCCCCCTGGATTACAAGCAGGCAGGACCCCGGCGTGTGGATCGACATCTTCCCGCTGGACTACGCTCCCGACGACGAAGCCGTCAACTTCAAGCTCTACAAGGCATGCCGCGCACTCTACGAGTTCTCCAGCATCGTCCGCAAGACGGTTATAAAGATACTTCCGCACACTCCCCTCAAGTTCATGCTCAAGAAGATCGGGCATCGCAGGCGCGAGCACGCCCATCTGCATGTACAGGGGCCTGAACAGGCGCTGGACTGGCTTGAGACTGTGGTCCGGGAGTCCACAAAAAATCCTACGAAGCATCTCTCGCAGTACGTCTGCCCCGATCCCAAGATTGTGGAGTGGTTCGACGTCAAGGACTTCGGCAAATACATCGACCTGCCCTTCGAAGACAGCGCCTTTATGGCTCCCGCCAATTACGAAAAGGTGCTGGTAGACTGGTTCGGCGACTATATGGAGCTGCCTCCGGTCAAAAAACGCAAAAACAAATCCCGCAGATATCTTAGATTTTACTGGAAATGAAAGCCCTGATACTCAACTCCGGCCTCGGCCACCGCATGGGCGTGCTCACGAGCGAGCATCCCAAGTGCATGACGGAGGTGTCCCCTGCGGATACCATCCTCAGCCGCCAGCTCAAACAGTGCGCCGACTATGGCATCAGCGAAGTGGTAATGACCACGGGCTACTACGACAAGGTGCTTGTGGACTACTGCAATTTCCTGCACCTGCCGCTCAAGTTCACCTTCGTAAACAATCCGCTTTACGACAAGACCAACTACATTTACAGCATCTGGTGCGCCCAGGAGTATCTGAGGGACGACGACATCCTTCTGATGCACGGCGATCTGGTGTTCGAGAACAGGGTGCTCGACGCTGTGCTGGGCAGCGAAAGCAGCTGCATGGCCGTGAGCAGCACTCTCCCCCTTCCCGAAAAGGACTTCAAGGCGGTAATCAAGGACGGCCGCATCGAGAAGGTAGGCATCGAGTTCTTCGACAGCGCAATGGCCGCGCAGCCCCTCTACAAGCTTCTCAAGGCCGACTGGCTGGTCTGGCTGGATAACATCGGCCGCTTCTGCGACGCCGGCACCCGCCAGTGCTATGCCGAGAACGCCTTCAACGAGGTGTCCGGCAAATGCATCATCAGGCCGGTGGACGTGCAGGATATGCTCTGCTCGGAAATCGACACCCCGCAGGACCTGGAAACAGTGTCCGCGAGGCTGGCGCAGGTATCCTCCCGCAATGTCTACATGTGCTTCTCCACCGAATACATCCATTCCGGGCATATTGCTATTATAAAGAAGGCGAAGCGCCTTGGGAGGCTCACCATCGGCGTGCTTTCGGACGAGGCGGTAGCAAGTTTCAAGCGCTTCCCCCTGATGCCTTTCGAAGAGCGCAAGGCCCTCGTGGCCAACATAGCGGGGGTAGCGAATGTTGTCGAGCAGAAGACTCTGAGCTATGCAGATAACCTCCGCGCGCTCAAGCCCGACTTCGTGGTGCACGGCGACGACTGGGTGAATGGCTTCCAGAAGCCCATCCGCGAAGAAGTGATTGCCGTGCTGGCCGAATACGGCGGCCAGCTTGTGGAGTATCCCTACTCCTCCGACCCCAAGTACAAGGAGCTGGACAAGATGCACCGCGCCGAGCTGGCAATGCCCGACCTTCGCCGCGGACGCCTACGTAAACTCCTGAATATGAAGGGATTGGTAACTGCCATCGAAGCGCACAGCGGCATCACCGGCCTCATTGCCGAAAAGACCACAGTGCTTCAGGACGGCAAAACCTACCAGTTCGACGCCATGTGGATTTCCTCGCTTTGCGATTCCACGGCCAAAGGCAAGCCCGACATCGAACTGGTGGACATGACCAGCCGCTTCCGCACCATCGACGACATAATGGAGGTGACCACCAAGCCGATTATCTTCGACGGCGACACCGGCGGACTCACCGAACACTTCATCTACACCGTGCGCTCGCTCGAGCGTATGGGCGTTTCGATGGTGATTATCGAGGACAAGACAGGCCTCAAGAAGAACTCGCTCTTCGGCACCGAGGTGGAGCAGACCCAGGACAGCATAGAGAACTTCTGCGCTAAGATCGCCGCAGGCAAGAAGGCCCAGAAGACGCACGACTTCATGATTTGCGCCCGCATCGAGAGCCTGATTCTCGAGCGCGGCATGGATGACGCCCTCACCCGCGCTTTCGCATTTGTGGGAGCCGGAGCCGATGCAATAATGATCCATTCCCGCAAGAAGGATCCTGCAGAGATCTTCGAGTTCGTGCAGAAGTTCCGCGAGCAGGACAAGGTCACCCCTATCGTAGTGGTTCCCACCTCGTTCAACACCGTTACCGAAGACGAATTCAAGGCCCGCGGGGTTAACATCGTAATCTACGCGAACCAGCTCACCCGCACCGGCTTCCCCGCCATGCAGGACGCCGCCCGCACCATCCTGGAGCATCACCGCGCCAAGGAATGCGACGACAAGTGCATGTCCATCAAAGACATTATAACCCTTATTCCGGAGGAATAGCCATGCTCGGAGCTAAATTCTTCATCGACGCTCTGGCCGCGGAAGGCATCGATTTCTTTGCCGGCGTGCCGGACAGCCTGCTCAAGAACATCTGCGCATACATCTCCGACCATCTGGATGCGGAGCACAACATTATCGCCGCCAACGAAGGCGGAGCAGTGGCTCTCGCGGCAGGACACTATCTCGCCACGGGCAAACCCGGCTGCGTTTACATGCAGAATTCCGGCGAAGGCAACGCGGTCAATCCCCTCGCCTCGCTCACCGACCCCGACGTTTACAACATCCCCGCGCTGCTCATCATAGGCTGGCGCGGACGTCCGGGCGTGCACGACGAGCCCCAGCACGTAAAGCAGGGCAAGATTACCTGCAGCCTGCTGGACACCATGGGCATCAAATACGCCGTGCTGGACAAGGAAGAAGCGGTTGCCGCCAAGCAGATAGCGGAAGCCTGCGCCCGCATCAAAGCCACCGGCGAGGTCTATGCGCTTGTAATTGAGAAAGATACCTTCGAGCCTTACGCCCTGCAGAATAAGGTCGACAGCGGTCTGCCGCTTTCCCGCGAACAGGCCATCCAGACCGTTGCTGCCGCGCTGGACGCAAAGGACGTGATAGTTTCCACCACCGGCATGATCAGCCGCGAGCTCTTCGAATACCGCACCGCGATGGGCCAGGGCCACGAGAGGGATTTCCTCACGGTCGGTTCTATGGGCCACGCTTCGCAGATAGCCCTGGGCATCGCCCTCGAGAAACCCGCCAGGCGCGTCTGGTGCTTCGACGGCGACGGCGCCACCATTATGCACATGGGCGGCCTTGCGATAGTTGCAAGCAAGGCCCCGGCCAACTACATCCACGTAGTGTTCAACAACGGCGCGCACGACAGCGTGGGCGGCCAGCCTACGGTAGGCCTGGACATCGACCTCTGCGCAATCGCAAAGGCCGTAGGCTATGCAGATGCCTTCAGCGCCGCTTCGGCGGAAGAGCTCCCCGCAGTGCTCGCCAAAGCCAAGGCCATGCACGGGCCGGTGCTTGTGGAAATCAAAGTCAAGAAAGGCAACCGTGCGGACCTCGGGCGCCCAACTACCACGCCCATCCAGAACAAGGAAGCCCTTATGGTATTCCTCAAAGACTAGGCTATGCAGCAGATAATCAACGGCATAGGGAATCTCCCCGGAATCCTTAAGCAGCTCGGTTGCAAAAGGCTTTTCCTGGTGGTGGACTCCTCCTACCCTTTTCTGAACATTAAGGACGCCATCGAGGCTCTGCCGGGCAGGCAGGCGATGTTCTCCGACTTCACTCCCAACCCCCTCTACGAACAGGTCTGCAAGGGTATTGAGCTCTTCAAGGCATCGGAGTGCGACAGTATTCTGGCCGTAGGCGGAGGCAGCGCGATGGATGTCGCAAAGTGCATCAAGCTCGCGGTGCTCGCGGAGGAAGGCAACGCCGCGATTATCCCCCCGCTGGTATCGCAGCGACTGCCCATCGACGGTGCCAGCATTCCCTTCATAGCTATACCAACCACAGCCGGCACCGGCAGCGAATCCACCCACAACGCCGTCATGTACTACGAGGGCGCCAAGCAGACGGTCACCAACGACGGCATCCTGCCCGACTGCGCCCTGCTCGAGCCATCCGTGCTCAAGACTCTCCCCCTCTACCAGAAAAAATGCACCATGATGGACGCGCTCTGCCAGGGAATCGAGTCGTGGTGGAGCGTAAACTCCACCGAAGAAAGCCGGGAGTATTCCCGCAAAGCGGTGGAGCTCGTGATGGCGAACTGGCGCAAGTATATATTTGATAATGACTCAGATGCGGCCGCGCAGATAATGCTGGCCGCCAACTACGGCGGACGCGCCATCAACCTCGCCCAGACTACCGCAGCGCACGCGATGAGCTACAAGATTACATCGCTCTACAAGCTCCCCCACGGGCACGCCGTGGCAGTCTGCCTGCCGGAAATCTGGGACTGGATGCTCACCCACCCCGCCGACTGCTCCGACCCGAGGGGCCGCGCCTGGCTGGACGGCATCTTCGCGCAGATCTCGCACGCTATGGGCGCCCCGGGTGTAAAGGGCGCCATCGCCATCTTCCGCGAAATGATGTCCGCTATGGAAATGCAAAACCCCGCCGCGGGAAGCGACAGGGCTGACGAGTTGGAAATTCTGAGCTCGTCCGTTAATCCGGTACGTCTCAAAAACAATCCTCTTGCTATCGATAAAGAGGCCGCACAGGCCCTCTACAGCATCATCGTAAAGGCTTAATCACGCCACACAAGGGCACCGAACGCGTCCAGGTAAGGCTTGCGCTTTTCCGGAGGCGGGGGCGTCATGTAATCGCCGTAAATGGACGTAAGAATCTTGTCGTAGGCGGCGGGAATCATTATCACGGTATCCTCGAAGGGCACTTCCACCAGTTCGTCGAAATCCGCCCATTCCAGCCACGCCTCGCGGAACACCGGGCAGGCCAGCTGAGCCGCATGCCTGTATTCCGGGTTCGTTCCCTTGCGCAGCACATACTGCATATAGTCCACGATGTCTGCGGGATTCACTTTGCGTCGGCGCGGATGGAAATGCAGGCGCTTCCACACCTTGAACCGGTCGTGCAGGCTCATTTCCGGGCTGGGCACCGCCCTGTAAAGGCGGCTCTTGAGGCTGAGCGTACGCAGGCAGCGCATCGTATCGTACAGAAGGTGATACTCCTCTATGTCGTCCGGCACCCGGTCGAGCGGGAAAATGTCGATGAACAGGCCCGTTTCCAGTTTGGGCGAATGCCAGGGCTCCGTCATGCGGAACACCGTACGCTTGCGCTCGGTAACGCGCCCGAAGGCGATATAGAGCTCGGGATTGTCCTCCTTGCACAGGAATTCGAACTTGTCCGACTTGTAGGTCCTGCGGAAGCGCTCGTAATCCTCCCGGGGCATCACCAGGTCCACGTCGTCGTCCCAGGGAATAATGCCCTTGTGGCGAACCGCCCCCAGCAGAGTGCCGTAGAAGGCGAAATAGCGGATGCCGTTCTGCTTGCAGAAGGCGTGAATGTCCTTTATCATCTCCACGCTCAGGGCGTGCATGTCGGCAAGTGTCAGTCGTTTCATAGGCTGTACGCGTCTAAATTGTGGGTCCTGCGCTTATTCTCCGGAGGGAGCTGCATATAATCGCCGAACTGCTGCCGCAGGAACCTGTCCCAATCGGCAAAAGCCATAAAGGAATGCCCCTCGAAAGGCAGTTCGATATACTTCTCGAATAATTTGCGGGGGAAAACCTCCACCGTGCCGTTGTACACCACCGATACTGCTCCGCAGTACTCGCTGCGCTCGAAAGGATAGGTCTTGAGCAGCTCCTCGCAGTGCTTGAACCACCATTCGTGGCTGTGCATGTGTGCCGAGAGCACCGCAAGCGGCGGAGCCGAGAACAGAGGCTTGTAGCGGAGGCGCATGCGGTGAGTCTCCTTGCAGAGGAACTTCTCCCAACGCGCCTGCTCCCCGGTATAGGCGGGCTTTCCGTCCACCGGGAAAATGTCGATGTTCAGCCCGAAGCGATAGTATTTGCCCCCTTCTCTGGAGAGAGTGGAAGGGTCGTGCACCTTCGCGAAGAAGTTGACGAAGTCCGCGCCGGCGTTCCGCGTGCCGTAGAGGCATTCGAAGCTGCCGCCGGTCTTGCCGTAAGCGGCGACGAAGCGCTCGAAATCCGGGCGCGGCATCAGCAGGTCGATGTCGTCGTCCCAGGGGATGAAGCCCTTGTGGCGCACTGCTCCGAGCAGGGTGCCATAGGCCAGCGAATAACGGATTCCCTCCGCACGGCAGAAGGCGTCGACATCCAAAAGTATATCGAGCAGCCGCTGCTGTATCTCTTTATGGGACAACTTATTCATATTGATTTTCTAAAGTATTTCTTTAATCCAGGAATTCACAAGTTCGAAGTCTTCCGCACTCGCCTGGTCCAGCGAATTGAAGCAGACAAACCGATAGTTTCCGGCGCGCAGCTTAGCCATCTTGCGCTTCACGTAAGCCTTCTTTTTCTTGGGCTCCATATAAAACAGATTCCCCCTGACCGGGCGGAACTCCACCATGCCGTTCATGTCCAGGCGCACGTAATGGGCTTCCTGGCTGGAGTACTGTCCCGGGCTGCGGAACCTGTAGGAAATATTGCTCTCCATAAACTCCGGATGCCGGCGGAACCAGGTCTCGAAGAACGAACGCAGCAGGGGCCTCGGGGTATGGTCCAGCTTATAGAAAGTCCATCTGGCGCCCGCCAGCACCGCTCCGTTCATCTGGGTACCCTTGAAAGTCACCTTGCGGTGGCCGTTCTCGCTGCGCTTGATTGCACGGGTAAATTTCGTCCAGGGTATCGACAGCCTTGAGCAGTAGCATACCGGCTTTCCCTCCGGGGTAAAAAAATCTTCCGGACTCACCGGAGCGCATAGCAGGAAGTCGTCGTTAAACTCCACATAATGCTCCGACAGGCCCGGGATGCGCCAGGTCATGGTCTCTATCGCAATGGAGTTAAACACCGGCAGGAAGCACTCGTAGCCCTCGAAAATCTGCTTATGGTCTATTATTTCCACCGGCACGGGGCCGTCCGTAATGTGCGGATCCTGCCCGTCGGTAACTATGAATATCTTGCGGATAAAAGGCGCGTATTTGCGGATGGACGCAACGCACCAGTAAATCTCCCCCACCGACGCAAAGCGCGTGGCACCGGCCACATCGTCTTCCTTGAGCTTGACGGGGCCGCCATACAAGCCACGCTTGGCCGCCAGCACGGGGTCATTGCCGTCAATCCAGGTTATGACAGCATCAATGTCCATCTTTTTCGAATCGAGACTTATCAGGGAAGGCCGCCTCGAAGCCCGCCAGAATCTGGGCACGCATTTTTTCATACTTTTCATCCGGCATTTGGACGTCGTTTATGCATGCAAGTTTAGTCTGGGGCTCCATAATATACTTTGCAATCTGCTCGCCGCTGTAAACCGCCTGCGACAGATGCTTGTTGGAAATTTCTCCCTTAACGGTCTGTCCACCCCAATAGAGGTAGTCCAGGAACAGATACTGGTTGGGCTGATTCTTCACGCGGAGGCGGGTGACGCTGGCGAGGATGTCCTCCTCCACCGCCTCATATGCCTTTGCACTGAAGCTTTTGAGCATGGGCGAGCAGGTATGCTGAGGGCGCACGAAAACCGCGCAGGGGCCCATCCCCAGCGCCTTCCTGGCGAGGTTGGACGCCATCTTGCACTGACTCTTGTACATGCCGAAGGGCAGCACATGCTTCGCGAAGTTTATGGCGGACTTGCCGTCCACGAAGAAGTCCTCCCGCCTGCAGGGCGCAACCGGGAACATGTCGTCGTTAAAATAGAGGAACTCCTCCGCCAGCCCGGGAATGCGGTGCAGGAACATCTCTATCGAGCAGCTGTTGAAGATGGGCAGGAATTCCTGCGGAATGATGTCCTTGTGCAGGACTACCCTCACCGCCGGCGTCTTCACCCACGCCGGTACCTGGCTTTCGGAAGAAACCACCAGGTAGACGTTATGGATAAAGGGCATGTTGACCTCTATGCCGCGAAGCAGATACCGGAGTGTGCCCCAGTCGCGGAAACGCTTGCTCAGCTGCGCCTCGCCTGCGTACTGGGCATATTCCCGCTGCCACTGCGGATCCAGGTTGTCGACGTATGTTATAACCGCATCCATCTTGCCGTAAAGGTATCACTTTTTTCTCTCATTTCCTCGGGTGTTCCCTCGAAAACTATCTCGCCGCCGGCATCGCCCGCATCCGGCCCGAGGTCTATTATCCAGTCGGCCGAGCGGATCACGTCCAGGTTATGCTCCACCACAATCAGGCTGTGGCCGGCGTCCAGCAGCATGTCGAAGGCCTTGAGCAGCTTCTCCACGTCGTAGAAATGCAGGCCGGTGGTGGGCTCGTCGAAGATGAAGAGGATGCTCTCCTTCTTGCGGTTCTCGCGTCCCATCGCAAGGAAGTAAGCAAGCTTGATCCGCTGGCTCTCTCCCCCGCTGAGGGTGCTGGAGCTCTGCCCCAGCTTAAGGTAGTCAAGTCCCACATCCACAAGCGGTTGCAACTTCGTGGCGATGCTCTTTGCGGCCTCCTCCTTGCCTTCGGCGAAGAACTCTATCGCCTCGGCGATGCTCATCCCCAGAATGTCGTCGATGTTCTTGCCGCGGTAGCGCACCTCCAGGATATCCGGCTTGAATCGCTTGCCGCCGCATTCCTCGCACACCATTGTGACGTCCGCCATAAACTGCATGGGGATGGTCACGACGCCCTCGCCCTGGCACTCGGGGCAGCGGCCGCCTTCCTGGTTGAAACTGAAGAACGACGGGCCGTAGCCGTTTATCTTGGCGTACTGCTGCTCCGAAAGAAGCTTTCGGATTTCGTCGTAAACCTTGAGGTAGGTAACCGGATTGCTCCTGCTGCTGTGCCCGATGGGGTTCTGGTCCACATACTCCACGCGGCGTATCCTGTCCAGGTTGCCGGCAAGTCCGCGGTGGGTTCCCGGCAGGTCGCCGGAATCGTTCAGCATCCTGTAAAGCGCCGGATAAAGGATGTCGCCAACAAGCGACGATTTACCCGATCCGCTCACCCCGGTTACAACTGTCAACACCCTCAAGGGGAACTTTACATTAATATCCTTAAGATTGTGTTCCATAGCACCTTCCACTGTAATGGAATAGAGCCAGGGACGCTTCTCGCGCATATATCTTGGCTTGCCTGCAAGGTACTGCAGTGTAAGCGATTTTTCGTTTTGTAACTTCGCCGGAACCTTGCCTGCGAAGATAATCTCTCCCCCGCCGCTGCCTGCAAGAGGGCCCATATCTATAAGGTAATCCGCCGCGCGGATTATCTCCTCGTCGTGTTCCACCACCAGCACGGTGTTGCCCAGGTCGCGCAGCCTGTACAGCACCTCAATCAGGCGCTGGGTGTCGCGCGGATGCAGGCCTATTGACGGCTCGTCCAGAATATAGAGCGAACCCACCAGCGAACTGCCGATAGCCGTCACAAGGTTCACCCGCTGGCTTTCGCCGCCGGACAGGGTGTTCATCGTCCGACTCAGCGTCAGGTAACCGAGTCCCACATGCTGGATGCATTCGAGGCGGGAGATTATCTCCTCCAGCGGCTCAGCGATTATTGCTTTTTCGTTGTCAGTCAGTCCGATAGTGCGGAAGAACTCAAGCGCTGCATCAACGTTCATCGACAGTATGTCGTGGATGGTTTTTCCCGCCACGCGCACATACAGGGCCTCCTTGCGGAGCCTCGACCCGCCGCAGGCATGGCACACCGTGCGCCCGCTGAAGCGGTTCTCCATGAACTTGAACTGTATCTTGTACCTCTGCGTATGTACCCAGTCGAAGAACTCGTTGATTCCCACGATGCTCCCATCGTCACCGTCCACGCTGTGGCCGTTCCAGATAATGTCCTTCTCCTGCTCCGTCAAATTGCAGTACGGCTCGAACGGCCTTATCCCGTACCTTTCCGCCACAAGCACCAGATGGTCCTTGAACCAGCTCATCTTGTCCCCTCTCCAGCACGCAATCGCCCCGTCGTAGATGCTCTTGGTCTTGTCCGGAATCACCAAATCCTCGCTGATGCCGATTATCTTCCCAAGTCCCCCGCACTCCGGGCACGCGCCCAGCGGGCTATTGAAGCTGAACAGATATTCGTCCGGCCGCCTGAACTCGATTCCGTCCAGCTCGAATCGGTTGCAGAAATCTTTAGAATACGGCTTTCCGGAAGGGTCCCCCTCTGAAACCTGTGCCACCCTCGGCATCATAAGAGGGGGGACCTCGCAGCAAAGCGGAGAGGTGGGGCCGAACGGCAGTGAGGCGGTTTCAGAGGGGGTTCCTGCAGGGAAGCCGCTCGCGACAAGACGGATATCTCCGTTCCCTCTGGAGAAGGCGTCGGATATTGAGCTGAGCAGTCGGGTGCGCAGGTCCTTGTCAGTGGTGTAGGAGGCCGGATCGGAAACCTTCAGACGGTCGATGAGCAGCAGGGCGCCGTCGGGATAATCGCCGTCGCGGCGCAGGACATCGTCGATATCAAGCACGGAGCCGTCGGCCCAGAGACGGGAATATCCGTCCTCCTTGAGGCCGAGCATCAACTCCACCTTGTCGTCGCGCGCATCCCAGTTAAGGTTGGCGAGGATGTACAGCGTGCCAGGGGTGTTCTCCTCCAGCCAGCGCATAACGTCGGCGGCGCTGTCTGCGTGCACCTCGCGGCCGCTTACTGGCGAATAAGTACGTCCGATGCGGGCGAAAACGAGGCGCAGAAAATCGTAAATTTCGGTGGTGGTGGCAACGGTCGAGCGCGGATTCTTAACCGAAACCTTCTGCTCGATGGCGATTGCTGGCGGGATGCCGTCGATGAGGTCCACATCGGGCTTGCTCATACGGCCGAGGAACTGGCGGGCGTAGGACGAAATGCTCTCCGCAAAGCGCCTCTGGCCCTCCGCATACAGGGTATCGAAGGCCAGCGAACTCTTGCCGCTGCCGCTGATTCCGGTCACAACCACGAACTTCCCGCGGGGTATTTCCAGCGAAATATTCTTGAGGTTGTTTACCCTCGCTCCCTTTATGACAATTGAACCGTCCAAATCATACAAATTTAGCAAACTTCTTGCAGAAAAAATTTGCAGTAATCAAAATTATTTCTACCTTTGCAATCCCGAAACACAACGGGAACCAGTCTGGTGCGGTAGTTCAGCTGGTTAGAATGCCGGCCTGTCACGCCGGAGGTCGAGGGTTCGAGTCCCTTCCGCACCGCAAAAAAGCAGTCAGCAATGACTGCTTTTTTGTTTTTAATCTCACCCTCCCCCTGTAAATGCTGGTATAATGGACATTTTCAGTTGGTAAAACCACATCTAACGACTTGATATATTGATAATTGCAGCTACTTTTATGGAAAGCGTTTCATAAAAGTAGTGATATGGGTAAGAATAAACAGCG
>JAFZWD010000032.1 GCA_017617495.1 Bacteroidales bacterium | reverse complement strand
GGAATGTCTGGATACATTTCCATATAAGCCTCAAGGATGGAGTTGAAGTCCGAGGTCTGCATCTGGTCGAAACGCTCATCGTCAAAGCCAATCCAAGCGATTTGACGAGGGCTGACGCCGGCTTTGAGGATGCGTTCGATGCAGAGTTCCATTAGCGTGGATTTACCGCAGCGACGGACACCCACGACAGTTATTATCTTCTTAGCATTAAGGGGCAATTCAACCTCGCGAAGATTGTACGGAACAGGTATCTCCTGCTGTTTGAGGGCTATGAGGGATTTGATAGTTTCTTTTATCGTCATGGCGTCTGTTTTTTGCAAAGATAACAACTTTCCCAAATTTTAGGAAATAATATCAGAAAACCTTCCTGAAATTCAGGAAAATCGATTGCGACGCGCCCGGATAAAGTGTCCTTCCTGAATGGCGGCGAATGATGCAATACCGGCAACAAATGCCAATGGGGCAACGGACCAGAACACAGTAGGAACAGAAAGGAAAAGCAAAAGACCGGTCAACTTGTTTGCTTTTGTATGGGGGAAGCAGAAGCGTTTGCAAACAATCAGTGCAGAAACCTGATTCACAATCTTGACGGCGACTATTACCCCTGTCAAAATCCATAACCACGTCGGAATCTGTACGACAGGAATCAGCCGTATTGCGCAGCAGGCGACAAAGAAGAAGTCCGCCACACTGTCCAACACGGCACCGGTCTTACTCTCGGCGTGTAGTTTCCGGGCCAGATAACCATCCAGCATATCGCTGATGCCACATAATCCATAGATGCCCCAGAAAGCCACACCTATCGGATTTAAGAACAATAGACACGTGGCTCCAAGGAATCTGAGGGAAGTTACTATGTTAGGAATGTGTTTCACTTTGGTTTGGGTAGCATCGGAAAATAGCCCTATTTAACTCCGTGGGCGTAGGAGAGGTGTGCGGCGAGGGAATCGGGGTCGATTTCGGGAATTCAGAGTTTTCCCTGCTCGCCGAGGTGGCTGTCCTTGAAGCCGAGGAAGTAGAGGACGCCGTCCAGGCCGATTGTACTGAGTGACTGGCGGGCGCTCTCCTTGACACGCGGTTTTGCGTGAAAGGCGATGCCAAGGCCGGCCTCAAGCAGCATCGGCAGGTCGTTTGCGCCGTCGCCGACCGCAATGGTCTGGGCCAGGTTTACTTTTTCCGTCTGGGCGATGAGCTTGAGCAGGTCGGCCTTGCGGCGGCCGTCAACGATTTCGCCGACGTAGTGTCCGGTGAGTTTGCCGTCCTCCCCTATTTCCAGTTCGTTGGCATAGACGTAGTCGATGCCGTAGCGACGCTGCAGGTACTCGCCGAAGTAAGTGAAACCACCGCTGAGGATGGCTATCTTGTACCCGCAGGTCTTCAGAATCGACATCAGGCGGTCGGTTCCTTCAGTTATGGGCAGGTTCTCGGCGATGTCGCGCATCACGCTTACGTCCAGGCCCTTGAGCAGGGCCACGCGCTCGGTAAAGCTCTCGCGGAAGTCTATCTCGCCGCGCATTGCCCTTTCTGTTATTGCGGAAACCTTGTCGTATACTCCGTGGCGGCGTGCCAGTTCGTCGATGCATTCGGTCTGGATAAGCGTAGAATCCATATCGAAGCAGATCAGGCGGCGCATACGGCGGTACATGTCGTCCTTCTGGAGCGAGAAGTCCATGCCGGATTCTGCTGAAAGCGTCATCAGCTCTCGCTGCATCGACTCCTTGTCGACCGGCGTGCCGCGAATCGAGAATTCGATGCAGGCGCGAACGTTCTTTTCCGGATTCTTGATGCTCATGCGGCCGGTAAGACGCTTGATGCTGTCGATATTGAGCCCCTGGCGTGCAATCACTTCCGCCGCTGCATGAATCTGCTTTGCAGAAAGGCTCCTGCCGATTACCGTTAGGATGAAGCGGTTTCTGCCCTGGCGGCCTGCCCAGGCCTCGTAATCGTCGTCCGTGACCGGGGAGAAACCAATCGTAACTCCCAGTTCGGTAGCCTTGAAAAGCAGTTCCTTCATTACCTGGCCGGAGGTATTCTCGTCGATACGGATGAGGATGCCGAGCGAAAGGGTGTTGTGTATATCTGCCTGGCCTATGTCCAGGATCTGTGCGTCGAAGCGGGAGAGAATCTCCATTATGGATGCGGTAAGACCTACCTGATCCTGCCCCGCTATGCGGATAAGTATCTGTTCTTTGTTCATTTAGGTTCTATTCGTAATTCAATACTGCCGATACGGTTGTGGAAGCGTTGGCGCTGAAGCGGATCCAGCGCGCGAACATGCCACGGGGCAGTTCGGTGGTGAAGGACTGGCCCGGCTGCACTTTGTAGGAAGCATATTTCATCCAGGTGCCGTCGCCTGTGGGATCCAACTCCACTGTGAACTCGACCGCGACTGAAGCCTTGTGGCTCAGGGTAAGCGTCTTCCTGTCGTAATAGCCGATAAGATAAGGGTCGGAAGTCTCCCCTGCCTCCACCTCGCTGTCGAGCCAGGGGCCGCCGTGTCCGACGGGTTTGCCGAGTTTCCAGAGGTCGTCTATTGCACCGGCCCACACGCGGCATTTTCCGTCGTCGGAAGTAATTATATGTTCGTCGTTAACGGCATTGTCGTCGATGCCCGTCATGACCATAAGACCGCGGAATGAGGCATAGTCGTTTACGAGCAGGTTATGAGTGCAGACCGGACGTATCTTCGCAAAACCGTCGGCATTCTCGGCCGGGAGCTCGTAGAAGGTGCCGGCGCAGTTGAAAAGGTCGCGCTCCGTAGCCACCTCACGGCACATCCTGGTGCATTTCTTCTGCATCATGGCATCGTATTCGGGCAGTCCGAGAGGCAGGCGCCATCTGCGGCCGGAATCGTCAATTACAAGATACGAACCCTTTTCGGGCTTAACCGCCATTTCGGGGATGGCAATCCTGTTGCGGATGAAGTAATCGTCGCTTTCGCTTTCCCTCTTCAGAAGGTTCATCTGCGCATCGAGAGTGTAGAAGCCGAGAGGCTTTACGCCATCTTCAGAATACTCGTTGGCCGCTATTCCGAGCTTCAGCCTTTCGTCGCCGAGGTCGTTCAGAAGGCCTCCCTTAAAGCTCTTTACGTCGTATTTGTTGATTCCTGCGAAGATGGGGCTGTTCTCCCCGGACCTCTCGCGGGTGTCGCTGAACACAAAGGTGGCATTGAGCTCGGAAGTCTGATAAGTGCGGACGCGCACCCATTCCCCCTTGATTTTAGCCAGGTCGATGGATTTTGCGGCGCCTGCAGTAAGCTGGACAGTAGCGACTTTGGCATAGCTGCCGTTACCCTTTTTATCTACCTCTACGGCCAGTTTGACTGGCTTCTTGCCTTCGTTACCCAGCCAGAGCGTAGCCTGCTGCCAACCGGCAATCAGCATAGGTTCGGACACGCTGCCGGCCTTTACGGTTTCCTGCTGCCACACCGAGCCCACCGCATCGAGCGTGCCGGTGTTTGCAGGCTGGTCGAAGGAAGTGAACCAGAGGTTGGACTGCGACTGGCCCGGACCGGGAAGTCCGCCCTTTGCCTTGCGTTTATTGAGGAACTCGTTGCGCGCCGTATCGTCGCAGCCGAACACCAGGCGCCCGTTCCAGCTGCAGAAGTCCCCTATCACCTTGAGATAGGACGACAGCGGCCTCAGACCGGCGCAGCTACGCGAAGTGAAGTTCTGCGGGAAATGCCAGAACATGCCGTGCATGGTCATAAGATAGTAAGGCTCCTCTTCGGTGCCTACATTTCGTATACGGGGCCATTCGGTGTTCCAGCCGTGGGCTCCGTCGTAGCTGTTGCTCGCCTTGGGAAGGCGGAAGAAATGCCATCCGTCCCTGGGTTCGCGCACGGCGAGTATGACCGACTTGTAATCCCATCCGAGGGCCCACAGCGGGTCTTTGTCGGGGTTCGGGTTGCCGTAGATGCCGCCCGGGCCGGTAATCTCGGTGAACTGGTTGCGGCGCACCTGCTTCCAGGCCTTTCCGTCGTATTCGGCAAGCACGCCCGCCGTCACCTTGGGATTGCGCTTGGCTTCGTCGGTGCCTTCTCCGTTGTTCGTGAACACATAGACGCCCTGTCCGGAATAGAAGCCCTTGCCGTGCACGCCTTCAAGCAGGTCGCTCTCGTAGGAGGTCTGAAGCCCTTTCTGCTTCATTACGTTGCCGTCCTCGAACCAGGTGTCAACCTTAAGAGTATTGACATCTACGCCGTAAAAGCCCTCCTCCATGGTAGCAATTACAACTTCTCCGGCCGGATTCTTTACGCTGCGGGCAATGCCGGTAAGGCGGCCGGGCATGTCGGAAACGGGGATAACCTTCACATTCCCCTCTGCATCAATCACATACGGGCCAATGAAAAGCTGGTTGCTTTCCTTATGAATCATGCGGTTGGCCGGAGTCCCGCCGATGCTCTCGGGGCGCACCGTCATCTCCAGCGACTCGTTTATCTCGTAAAGCTTGTCGGTGGAACCGAAAGCCCTGTGGGGGCCGTAGGTGATTAGCCAGAGACGGCCTGCCCAGGGCACTACGGCGCCCGTTCCGCATTCTCCTTCGAGGTTGCTGGAACTCAGGGTGGGATAGATGCCGCTATACGACTTGGGCAGATTCTGCGCCGCCATCATGGACGTGAATGCGCAGAAGACAAAGAGGAGGATATATTTTTTCATACGAGTTTAATTGCTTCCCTTGCGAAGGCTGTGCTTCCATTTGAAGTACAGCATGATATTCCTTATCGAGAACACGATTGCGAACTGCCCTATGACGAGCACCCAGTCATGACGGAGTATTCCGTAGATTATAATCATCAGCGAGCCTATGACCGCCAGCACCCAGTGGCCTAGCGGCAAGGCTGATTCGTTGTGCCTGTAGCTGTAGACCAGCTGGTAGACCGATCGGATTTCGTAGGTAAACTGCGCCAGGATACCGAAGGAGAGCAGCATCAGAGGCATATCCTCGTTGTGGAAGAACGATACCGAGAATGCATCCCAGTCCATCATCATTCCGGCCACTATGGCGGCCGGGAAGAGCGCCTGGAGCCAGAATACTATGCGCGGCAGCTTCTTGTACATGCCCATGATGGAGATATTCCACATGTAGATGTAGTAGCTGACGCTCTCGCCGAAGATAATGGAGAAGTCCTTACGCAGCCATCCGTAGATGTAGAGCACGATGGCTCCCACGCTGCTCATGACCCAGTAGCTGGGCGGATTGACAATCCTGTTGGCTTTTTCGGACAGGTACCACTGCACGAGGATACGGCTGCCGTAAAGCGCCATTCCGAGCAAACCTATCAGATAAACCCATACCGGACTGTCCATACCCTACTCTCCGTAAAAATGTTTGTGAATGCGCTCGCAGAGCTCCTCGGGAAGCCCGTGGATGAACGAATCCAGGGTTTCGCGCGGGAAATCCCTCAGGCGCACGAAAATGATGCCGTCCAGGCTGAAGCAGAAGTCCGGATCTACGTTGAAGCAGGCCGTCTTTGCGCCGCAGTTGATGTATTTGCGGATGAGTACGGGAACTTTGTAAGCTCCTTCCGAAATCGTGCCCACGAGCCTGTTGAAGCGGTCTATGTCGCAGGCGGTGGTAAGCATCAGGTCGTCGGGGTTGACTGCCATGAAGTCGGGCACGTAAGGGTGCGAAGGCTCCACCAGCTCGTCGCCGAACTCCAGCGGAGTCGTGTAAAGCATATAATGCACGAAGAGGCTCTTGTAGAACTCGGGGTAGTCGTTGCTGATGCTTACGGAGCCCAGGTAGAACTCTCCCTCGGGGCACTGAAGCGAAGCCGCGATAAGTCCCGCAAACAGCAGGCGCAGCGGATGGATTTCCCTCTGGTAGCCCGCCGCCACAAAAGAGCGGCCGAGTTCCATGCATTTGCCCAGATACTTCTCCGCATTGGCCTTGTAGCCAACCAGCGAAGATGTGTAGAGCCCTTCTATACCGCGCTGGGGCACTATTTCGGGGCCGAAGCCTATACGGTAGGCGCCTGCAATCTCGCCGTTGTCTATATGCCAGAGTACAAGGTGCTTGTACCAGTTGTCGTAATCGTCGGTATCGGTCGCGAGACCGGTTCCCTCGCCTATGCGGCGGAACGCTTCCTCGCGCAGCACGCCGATTTCCCTGGCTACGCAGGGAGCCTCCTGCGAAGTGAGCAGGTAGAGCCTGTACCCGGCGGCTTCGAAGAGAGCCTTGTCGCCCAGACCGGCAATTTCCGCGCGAAGCTGTTCCGCGGGCACGTGAGGTGCGATTTCAACATCCCAGTGGTGTTCGCCCACAACCTTGGGCGGCAGGCACTGCGCTGCGAGTGCATAGCAGCGCGCGCGGATGTATCTGCCCATCGAGGGCACGTCCAGGGCTGCGAGTTCCGAAGGCTGGATAGGCTTGCCGATGCGCATCTTGAGCGTATGCCCCTTCTTGTTGAACATCTCGTGGATGAGCCGCACGGTGCGGAGGCGCGGGTGAATCTTGCCCAGGAAATGGAAGAACCTGGAGTTCTCGCCCTCGAAGTAAATGGGCACTACCGGCAGGCCGGAATTGCGGATAACCTTGATGATATTGGCTTTCCAGGGGATGTCTTCGACTATTTTGGCATCCCCGGGGGCTGTGCGGTTCCTGCGCGGCTGGTAGGTGGACACTTCGCCCGACGGGAAAAGTCCGAGCGGATGCTGCTCGTTCATGTGGCTGAACGCCGCACGTATGCCGGAAACACTGCGCGGATCGCCTTTGGAGAGGTTGTCGACCGGTATGAAGCTGTCCTTGAGGCCGGGAATCAGCGCCAGCAGGAAGGTCGTGAGGATCTTGAAGTCCGGACGCTGGCCGCCCACCACGTTCAGGAGCATAATGCCGTCCAGGCTGCCTATTGGATGGTTGGAAACGGTTACGAAGCCGCCTTCCTTCGGGATGAGCGCGAGCTGCTCCTGAGGCACCTCGCACTTGATCCCCACCTCTTCGAGGATGATGCCGGCAAGCTCGGGGCCCGTAATGTCGGGATACTTCGCCTGCAGGGCATTGATCTTTTCTATTTCCAGCATCTTGAAAATCCCCTTGGCTATCCATCTGCCGATGAAGCCCTTGAGTCCCAGCATGCGCTGGAATTCGGGGAGTTCCAATACTGTCTTTTTATCGGGCATAGTCGTTATTCTTTTTCTGAATGATGATGGGTTTTGGTATGCCAGCTGCCGTAGATTTCGCTCACGTTACCGGCGGTCATAAAGCCGTCGATACCCGCGGACTTCATAAAATCGAACAGCGCGGCATATTCCTGCTGGGTAAGCAGCGACACCACTTCCACATGGGGTTTGCCGGAGTAGCCGCCCTCCAGATGATATATGCTGCAGCCGCGTTCCAGCTTCTCAACTATGAACTTGCGGATCTGTTCGTGGTCTTCGCTGATTATGCAGACGCGCTTGCGCTTGTTGAGTGTATCGGAGAAGTAATCCACCGCCATGCCGTTGATCCAGGTGCCTATAAGGCCGATTACAACCATCCTGAAGGGGTTGATGGCGAAGGCCGTGCAGCAGATGAGGGCGCCCGCCACCGTGACGGAAGTGCCTATGTCGATGTGCACGTATTTGTTGATGATCTTGGCGACGATGTCCAGCCCACCGGTGGATGCGTTGATCCTGAAGAGGATTGCCTGGGAGATGCTCAGCATGAGCACGAAGCAGACAAGGTCCAGCCAGGGGTCGTTCATTACCGACACTCCGCCGTCCAGCACCTTCTCCACCGGGAGAATCTTTGCCCACATGTCCACCAGCGGACCCAGGATAAGGGCGGTGTAGACCGTCTTGGCCCCGAATTCGGAGCCGATTAGCACCCAGGCCAGCACCAGCAGGAATGCGTTAATAATGAGAATCAACGTGGATACCTTGACGCTTATGCCCCATCCGCCGAGCACTTCGGCCAGCACGATGGAAAGACCGGACATGCTGCCGATAATAAGTTTGCTGGGCATCAGGAAATAGTACACTGCCGCCGCACCGAAAGACATGCCAAGGGTCATTATCAGAAGTTCCTTCCAGAATTTGACCGTGGCAAGAGGTTTAAGGTAATTGGTCATCGTCTTTACGTTTCCTGCAAATTTCGTAAAATTTTTCGTAAATTAGCAAGGTGCGAAGCAGTTTAAATATCAATCCTCAGCTAAAGCTGTATGTGGAGGGGAAAATCATCCCCATCTACGATGGCTTCGACGCTGGACACCGGCGCGACCATGCACAAAGCGTGATTGCCCAGGCGCTGGATTTCTGCCGTTATTACGACGTGAATCCGAATATGGTTTATGCCGCCGCGGCTTTTCACGATACCGGCCTCAGGGACGGCCGTGAGAGGCATCATCTGGTGTCCGGCGAGATTATCCGCACCGATGCCGAACTCCCCCGCTGGTTCAGCCCGGAGCAGATAGAAATAATCGCGCAGGCCGCCGAGGACCACCGCGCATCGTCCGGCAGCGAACCGCGCAGCATCTACGGGCGTATTGTTGCGGAGGCCGACAGGCTGATAGACCCCGGGACCGTTATCCGCCGCACGGTGCAGTACAGCCTCTCGCATTACCCCGATTACGACATCGAGGCTCACAAACAGCGCTGCATCGCCCATCTGCGCGAGAAATACGGCGACGACGGCTACCTTCGCCTCTGGATACCGGAATCCCCCAATGCCGCCCGCCTGGAGGCCCTGAGGGCCCTCATTCGTGACGGTTCCGCGCTAAAGAAAATCAGTGAAGAAATCGTTCTTCAATTACGTTCCAGTCGATAATCTTCCAGAAGGCCGCAATGTACTCCGGACGGCGATTACGGTAATCGACATAGTAAGCATGCTCCCACACATCGATGGTGAGCAGCGGTTTCAGCTTCTTTGTAACGGGGTTGCCCGCGTTGCTCTCCTTGATGATGCTGAGTTTACCGTCCGTGTCGCATGCCAGCCAGCACCAGCCGGAGCCGAATAAAGCCGCGGCATTGCCGGTGAACTGCTCCTTGAAGGCCTCGAAAGAGCCGAACTGGGCATCTATGGCTTCCGCCAGCTTACCTACGGGGAGATTGTTCTCCGCCGGAGACTTGAGCTGCAGGAAATAAAGGTTGTGGTTCAGAATCTGTCCTGCGTTGTTGAATATGGCTCCCGTGGATGTCTCCACGATGTCCTCGAGTTCGAGATCCTCGAAGCCGCTGTCGGGCAGAAGCCTGTTAAGATTGTTTACGTAGGTCTGCAGATGCTTTCCATGGTGCAGGCCGATGGTTTCGGCACTAAGTACAGGCTCCAGGGCGTCGGGAGCGTAGGGTAATTGGATCAGTTCAAAGCTCATGATGCGGTATTTTAAAGAAAAACGGTCGTCCGGAATCCCGAACGACCGTAAAGATACTAAAAATTCGTCTAGAAATTGTAATTGATTCCCAGGCCGAGCACAAAGCTGGTGCGATGGTAGCGGTCGGTGCCGGGCAGGAGCATCTTGTCACTGGGGACAGCGGCATTGGGAAGGCCGAGCGCCCTGAGTTTAGTAGCCGTGTTCATGCCTACCCCGTTATAGTCTGCCATCTCCTTGGTCGCATGAGTGTAGAACGAATTGAACACTGAGAGGTCGACGCTGAGCTTCTCGTTGAATTTGTAGCGGAAACCGCCGCCGACAGAAAGCACGTCGGGGTTGATGCACTGGTCGTTCTGGAATTCTTCGTCGTCACCCTTCCAGAAGAAATACTGCGCACCGCAGCTCACGGTCAGCTTCTCGACGGGGTCCCACTCGATGCCGCCGAGAACCTCGGAGCTGTTGCTTGTGATGAGCTTGGTTCTGTCGTTCTTGTCGGATATAGGGTTGTAAACCTTGCTCTGCTTCTCGAAATAATGGTTGAACTGGGCGCTCACGCGGAGATTCTCGAGAACAGAATACTGAGCGGCGACCACCAGCATTGCAGGGATATCGTTAGCTATGTCGTCGCGGCCGTCCTTGTACTGTGCCAGGCCGGCGTCCTTGCCCTCGGCAGTCTTGTTCTTCAGGCGCACGCTTGTATTGAATTCATAGCGGGCTGCCACATTCAGGGGCCCCGTCTTATAGTCGACACCGAGCACAGGGGCGAAAGCGACGGCACTCTGGCTGCAGTCGAGCTGACGGTCTGCGAACATGCCGCGCACCGCAGCCTTCTGCTGGTCGTTAAAGTTCATGCCGCTGTTGGCGAAAGCAGCGAGTATCACTTCGGCCGCAGGAGCGGCAGGCTGATCCAGATACTTCAGCTGAACATTCTTGATATTGGCATCGAAATGATTGCTCAGGTAGCTCACGCGCAGTCCGGCGGAGAAACTCAGGTTGTCGTTCAGACGGTAACCGAGGTTCAGCTGTCCGGAGTAGTTGTACTGCTCGCCGGTCATGTCGATATCGGCGTCGTATTTGAATGCGTTGGCGTTAGCCATGCCGTTGAGAGTCGCCGCGATAATTGCTATCTGGCTCTCGAAGGAACCGAGTCCGTTGTCGAAAACGGCCTTTCCGCCGCCGCTGGTGATGCCGAAGTGGAACGAGCCGAAGAAGTGCTCGTTATGCACGTATGCGAGGTCGAAGGAAGGGATTACGGGAGCGTAGGTCTTGCCCACATATTTCACTTTGTCGCTGCCTTCGTTCTTGATTCCGAGGGCAAAGGGCGCGTAGGTGGATTCGATTTCGCGCGTCTGGCGTGCGTTCTGTATATTGAGGCCCAGATACCAGCCATGGTCGAGGAAACCGACGCCCGCGGGGTTGGAATATGCACCCTGCACGGAAATAGTTGCTCCCTGGGCGGGATTGCGTAAAAATGCTGCGTTCTGATTGGTGTTGGCGAGATACCCGCCTGCAAATGCGGAGTAGCCCATAAGGACCGTTGCCGCAACGGTTAGAAGTTGTTTTTTCATAACTTTAAGTTTTCGATTGCGCTGGCAAAGGTAGTCTATTTTTTCTAATAATTGCAGAAAAGCGTTATTTTTGTCCTGCGATGATTGCTGAAACCAAGGCGGAAATAAGAAAAGCTGCTAAGCTGAATGCGCCGGATGCCATAAACGCGGCATCCGCAAGTGCCGCCATAGCCGGTATCCTGCTCTCCGACCCTGCCTACAGGGCGGCAGGCACCGTTTTCTGCTATGCAGCCACCGCGGGCGAGCCCGATACCCGGGCCATTCTGGCCGATGCCATCGCGTCGGGAAAGGTGCTGTGCGTGCCCAAATGCATAGGAAAAGGCATTATGAAGGCGGTCCGCATCTCCTCCCTCGATGATCTCCGTCCGGGCGCCTACGGCATTCCCGAGCCGTCCGAGGGCCTTCCGGAAGTGGCCCCGGAGGATATTGACCTTGCCATCGTCCCCTGCGTTGCCGCCAGCTCCGACGGCAGGCGCCTGGGCCACGGGGCCGGATATTACGACCGCTTCCTTTCTCCCATCGGCGCGAAGCGCATCTGCCTTTGCTTCAAGGCATTGCTGCGTGAGGACATCCCCATGGACGCCCACGATCTCCTTATGGATAAAGTGATTAGCGAGCCCTAAGACTTCCTGCCCTGGGCCAGCCAGATTCTATCCCCCTCGGCAAAGACAAAGCCTGGCTCGGGGTTGGTGATGAATTCTTCGCCGCGCAGCACGCTCACGACAAGCAGCCCCTCCTTTCGCAGATTCAGGTCCTTGAGGCACTTGCCCACATACGGCGAGGATGCCTCCAGAACCATGCTGCGCATTTCCGGCTCCATGCTTTCGCGGGCCTTCTTATGGCGCATCCGCTCCTTCTCGTTAAGGTTCTCGATGAACTTGCGCTCGAAGAGCCCGTATTTGTCCAGAACGCTCTTGGAGAGCACTATGAACGCGATTGTCGCCACAAGCATAGCCACGAGCGACCAGCCCCGCAGGGCTATATAGCTCTCCACCACTATGAGGATGAATCCCATCGCGAGGAAGAGCCTCAGGAGAATCAGCGCCCAGATGGGGAAAACGTTGGCTGGTTTCCTCGCGAGGATGCTGTTGATTGCGTTTTTTACCGTCGACGAAGGCAGCGCCAGACCGTACAGGAAAGGTGTCAGCACCAGCAGAGTAAAGATTACCATTGTCCAGTTGTGCCACCCTTCGCTCATTCCGGGGGCAATACTGCCGAGGAAGGGCGAAACGAAGTTCTTGCAGCAGATGACTATGGCGATAATAATGACAGTGTAAAGCAGTACCCTCGTGATATAGGTACGTAGCAGAATCCTCCATTCGCCGCGTTCCTCGTCGGTGCTTTTGGTCTTGCGGACAGGCTTGTCCACGCGCTCCAGCAGTTTGGGAGGCAGTTTCTTACGAAGGAAGCCGAGCAGCGGCGAGGTCAGCCGCAGCATATACGGCGACACCATGATCGTGAGTACGGAAACCGCGATGATGACAGGATATATGAAGTCCCGCATCACCCCGAGGCTGGTACCTACGCCTGCTATGATAAAGCCGAATTCTCCCAGCATCGCGAGGCTCAGGCCAGCGTGAACTGCATTGTCCAGACCGCCTCCGGACAGCAGCACGCCTACGCCCACGAAGAATGTGTCGCATACCAGCACCACTATGCATATCAGCAGTATCAGCAGCCAGTGGGAGGCTATCACCGAAGGGGATATCATCATACCCACCGAGATGAAGAAAATCGCCCCGAAAAGGTCCTTGATGGGTATCACGAGGCGCTCGATATGCTCGCTCTCGACGGTCTCCGCGAGGATTGATCCTATGACGAAGGCGCCGAGCGCCGAGGAGAAGCCCGCGAGGTTTGCGAGCGTGACCATGCCGAAGCAGAGGCCGATGCTCACGATGAGCAGAATCTCGTCGTTGATATAGTCCCGCGCCCTTTTGAGCACGCTGGGAATCAGCCAGATGCCTATGACGAACCAGAGTATCAGGAAGAAGGCAAGCTTGGTGAGGTTGAAGAGCATCTCTCCCCCGGCGAAACGGTGCGACACCGCCATCGTGGAGAGCAGCACCATCAGGAGGATGGCGAACATGTCCTCGATAATAAGGTCGCCGAACACCATAGGGGCGTACGGGGTATTCTTCAGCCCCATCTCGTTATAGGACTTGATGATA
Organism: Bacteroidales bacterium; assembly: GCA_017617495.1. Taxonomy (GTDB): domain Bacteria; phylum Bacteroidota; class Bacteroidia; order Bacteroidales; family UBA932; genus Cryptobacteroides. Next base: position 62,112 of record JAFZWD010000032.1, on the reverse strand, counting down.
ACAGCGGTTGACGACATCGACAGCAGTCCGGCCAGAAACAGCGCCTCCATGCCGGTCCAGCCAAGGGCTTTGCCTAAAGTGAACCCGACTATGAATACGCCCGCGAACTTGCTTCCCGCAATGGTAATTGCGCTGCTGCCCACCGAGAGCAGCTTTTTGAAGCTGAACTCCAGGCCAAGACCGAACATCAGGAAGATTATGCCGATTTCGGACCACTGGTGCACGGTTTCCATGCTGGAGATGCCGAAGAGCCCGAGATTCGGACTGATGATGAACCCAGCTACGATGTAGCCCAGGATGGACGGCTGCTTGAGAGCCCGGCAGATAATGGTGAAAATGCCTGCCGAGATGAGTATGACAGCCAGGTCCCTGACAAGGTTCAACTCTTCGTTCATATCGCGAAGATACGCAATATTTTGCTTCTTTCACAGGGATTTTGTACTTTAGCACCCCGAAACAAAACTGCAAGAAAATGATACTCAGCATTCTGGACACCGATCTCTACAAGTTTTCGACCTCCAACGCCTATTTCCAGCTCTATCCCCTCGCCGAGGGAACATTCAAGTTCAACGACCGCAATGCCGAGCGCTACGACGACGCTTTCCTTGCGGAACTCAAGGCGGAGTTGTATAACCTGGGAAAGCTTGCGCTCACCAGGGAGGAATACGAATATGTTATCAAAAGAGTCAAATATATCGGCCAGAACTACTGGGAATGGCTGGCGAGCTTCCGTTTCGAGCCGGACAAGATCGACGCTCGCCTGGATGCAGAAGGTCATCTGCAGATAGAGGTTACGGACTATTTATATAAGGTAACGCTCTACGAAGTGCCGGTGCTTGCCATAGTGGCGGAACTCCGCAACAAGTATCGCGGAGTGAAGGTGGATTACTCAAAAGCGATAGGTCTTCTGGAAGACAAGCTTGCGCTTGCAAACGAAAACGCCCTTTCCTTCTCGGAATTCGGCACCCGCAGGCGCTTCTCTTCGGAGCTTCACGACAGGATTGTCGCCTGCATCAAGGAGAAGTGCCCCAAGTACTGCGCAGGCACCTCCAACGTGTATTTTGCAATGAAATACGGCCTCACTCCGGTGGGCACTTTCCCTCACGAGTGGGTTATGTTCCACAGCGGCGTGTTCGGCTACAAGAGGGCCAATTTCCTTTCGCTGGAGGACTGGATCAAAGTATATGACGGAGCCCTCGGCACAGCCCTTATCGATACCTTCACCACCAAGTCGTTCCTGCGTACGCTTACAATGAAGCAGGCCAAGCTGCTGGACGGTTTCCGCCAGGATTCCGGCGACGAGGTGACCGTTGGCGAGATGGTAATAGCCCGCCTGAAGGAATTCGGCATCGACCCCGCCAGCAAGCTGATAGTCTTCAGCAACGCCCTCGACTTCCCCAAGTACAAGCGCGTGGCAGATTATTTCAGGGGCAAAATCAAGTTCAGCGCCGGCATCGGCACCAATATCACATGCGACCCGGGCATAGAGGGTTACAAGCCCGCAAACATCGTGATGAAGCTCTCACGCTGCCGCATGAGCGCCAAGGACCCCTGGGAAAAGGTTATCAAGATTTCCGACGACCTCGGAAAGCACATGGGCGACGACCGTGAGTTCGAAATCGCACGGTACGAGTTGCATATAGATTAAGCTAGTATTGCGTCCGCAAGAGCTTCGAGAGCCGGCAGGTCTGCGGCCTTAAGCGTACTCTTGATGGTCACCAGCGGCTCCACTGTCTCCACTTCCTTCATACCCGCGAAGAGCTCGCGCATCACGCGCCCGGCACTGGGTGCCCAGGAACCGTTCTCTATAAGGCCCACACGGCGTTTCTGCCAGGCCTTGTCCTGCAGATGATGGATGAAGCTATATGCCGGAGGGAAGAGCCCTGCATCGTATGAACTGGCAGCAACCACCAGCTTGCCATAGCGGAATGCGTCCTCCACGGCTTCGGCCTGGTCGCAGTCGGCAAGGTCGGTAAGCACCACCTTGGGGCAGCCCTTCTCCTTAAGAATCTCGGCGAACTTCTCCGCAGCGGCGGCAGTCCCGCCGTGAATCGAAGCGTAAGCGACGAAAACGCCCTCGCTTTCCACCCCGTAGCTGCTCCAGATATCGTAGAGTTTCACGAACCCGGCCGGATTCTCGAGAATTGGGCCGTGCAGGGCGCAGATACGCTTGACGTCCACCGCAGCAAGCTTTTTGAGCAGAGTCTGCACAGGGCCGCCGTATTTGCCGCAGATATTGAAGTAGTAGCGGCGTCCTTCGCATGCCCAGTCGTCATCGTCGGCGTCGGTGTAGCCGCATTTGGAAAGCGCCCCGAACTTGCCGAAGGCATCTGCGCTGAACAGCGTGCCGGTAGCGGCTTCGTAGCTCACCATAACTTCGGGCCAGTGCACCATGGGAGCGCCGAAGAACTGCAGGCTGTGACGCCCCAGATCCAGAACGTCGCCCTCCTTTACAGCCATTGTGCGGCCTTCGAGCTGAATGCCCTCGAAGAACTGCGGCAGCATCGCTATTGCCTTTGCAGAGGTCACCAGGGTAAGCCCCGGGAACTCCTCCAGCACCCAGGCCACCAGGGCAGAATGGTCCGGCTCCAGGTGATGCACCACCAGATAATCGGGCTTCGCGCCCTTGAGTGCCGTCTGGAGATTGTCCTTCCAGTCCTCGGCAGTGGCCTTGTCGGAAGTATCCAGAACCGCAGTTTTGCTGTCCTTTATTATATAGGAATTATAGGCCATTCCGTCGGGAATGGGATACTGGCTTTCGAAAAGATGCGAACGGAGGTCGTCGATGCCGATGTAGGTAATGTCCGGAGTAATCTGTCTGAGCATGGCGTATTGGTTTTTGGTGATGTAAAGATAGGAATTATTTTGCTAACTTCGCGACGATGAAAGTAAAGATCATAGGTGCCGGAGCGGCCGGCTGCTTCTGTGCTGCGAATCTTCTCGCAATGCTGCGCGAAAAGGGCCTGAAGGCCGATGTGGAGCTTGTCGAGAAGGCCTCCCGTCCCCTCGTAAAGCTGGGGATGACAGGCGGCGGACGCTGTAACCTGACCAATACTTTCGCTTCGCTCGGATGGCCCCAGGCGGGCGGCCGTCCAACGGCAGAAGGCCGTGCAATGCCCGGACGTCGCGAACTCGCATCCGTCTATCCCCGAGGAAACGCCCTTATGGCAAAGCTCCTTGGGCGCTTCGGCCCTGCCGAGACCATGGCCTGGTTCGAATCCCGCGGAGTTCGCCTGAAAGTGGAAGAAGGTGGGCGCGTGTTCCCCGCCAGCGACGATGCGGGCGAGATAGTCCGCTGCCTCAGGAACGCGCTCAAAGGCGCCGTAATCCGCACAGGAACTGCCGTGGCGGGCATAGACACCGGCGCCGACATTACTGTAGTCACAACCGGCGGCGGCCCGGGAATGCAGATATTACGCGGCCTCGGCATAGAAAGCCTCTCCCCCGTCCCCTCGCTGTTTGCATTCAAAACAGACGACAAGGCCCTTTGGTCTCTTGCAGGCATCAGTACGGATGCCGTCCTGAGCATCCCGGGAACGGGCTTCAGGAGCGAAGGCCCCGTGCTTATAGCAGATTTCGGCCTGAGCGGCCCCGCCGTCCTGAGGCTCTCTTCCTACGCCGCAAGGCATCTTGCCGAAGCAGGCTACAAATGCACGCTGGCCGTAAACTGGCTGCGCTGCAACGAAGAACGGGCGCTCGCCATCCTCGAATCGCTCAGGCGGGACAATCCCCGCAAACTGGTGGCAAATGCGCATCCCGACGGCATTCCCTCGCGCCTCTGGGTTTATCTCTGCGCAAAAGCGGGTATTCCCGCGGAAAGGACATGGGCAGAAACAGGCGCGGCGGGCATCAACAAACTGCGCTCGCTGCTGTGCAACGACAGTCTCGCGATTGCAGGGCGCTCCCCCTTCAAGGATGAGTTCGTAACCTGCGGTGGAGTGGCCGCCGGCGAGGTGGATCCGCGCACCCTGGAATGCAAAAAAATCCCCGGCCTGTATTTCGCCGGGGAAATTCTGGATATCGACGCCGTGACCGGAGGATTCAACCTCCAGGCCGCCTGGAGCACGGGCTGGGCCGTGGCAGCGGCGATTTGCGATTCCCTATAGATTCTCTACCGCCTTCTTGCGCAGGAGAGCCTCCAGGTAGTAGTAATCCGCATAGTTCAGAGGCTGGTCGATTTCCTTGCCTGCAGGGAAGGAAGTAACCGAGTGCAGCAGCACGAAACCGTGGTTGCTGCCTGCTTCTGCTGTGTATGCAGGAGATGCCAGGGCTGCGACAATCTTGTCCGCCAGGGCCTTGTATTCGGCCTTTTTGGTGAAGCCGTAGAGGTCGTAGAGGCCGGATGCCATGATTGCGCCGGCAGAAGCGTCGCGCGGTGCGAGCGGAATCTCGGGGGCGTTGTAGTCCCAGTAAGGTACGCCGTCCTCGGGAAGATTGGGGTTGTTCATTATGAATGCGGCGATGCCTTCGGCCTGGTCCAGATACTTCTGGAGGCCGCTCCAGCGATAAGCAGCGGCAAAGCCGTAGAGACCCCATGCCTGTCCGCGGGACCATGCGGAATCATCCGAAAATCCCTGGTGTGTCTGCTTGTGGCGCACTTCGCCGGTCTCGGGGTTATAGTCAACCACGTGCCAGCTGCTGAAATCGGGACGGAAATGGTTCTCGATGGTTTTGTCGGCGTGCGACAGGGCGACCTTTACGAATGTGGTGTCGCCGGAAAGCGCAAATGCGTTGAAGAGCAGCTCGAGATTCATCATATTGTCTATGATGACGGGGCAGGTCCAGTCCTTCTCGGGATTTGCTTCCCAGCTCTGGATAACGCCTGCACCGGGACGGAAACGGGTGCAGAGGGACTTTGCGGCATTGACTATAACGTCTTTGTATGCCAGGCTGTCCACCAGCCTCAGACCGTTGCCGTAGCTGTTGTTGATCATGAAACCGATATCGTGATGGTCGGTGAAATGCTGAATTTCGCTGAGGGCCTCGGTGAATTTGCGTGCGTGTCCGGCCCAGAAGGGATCGCCTGTGTACTGATACATATACCAGAACGAGCCTGCGGGGAAGCCGGAAACCCATGAGGTCGTGGGCACATACTTGACGCTGCCGTCCGGCAGGAGGCTCATGGGAATGCGGACAGTGTCGCCGGCCTCGGCTTCTGCAACAAGCACTCGGAGCTGGGCGTCCGCGCCTGCAAAAGCGTCGGCGATAAATTTGGCTGAAGCTTCCGCAACGGCCTTATCGGCTTCAGCGGCGGCTTTGTCAGCCTCGGCCTTGGCGAGTTCCTTTTCGGCTACCGCAACTTCGGCTGCGGCGGCAACTGCCTTAGCTTCGGCAGCGTCGGCCTTTGCCTGAGCCTGCTGTGCGGCCGCATTGGCTGCGATTTCAGACTCCTTGGCAGCCTGTTTGGTCTCTGCAGCAGCGGCTGAAGCGGCGGCATCGGCTGCATCTGCCTTGGCCTTGGCGGCCTTTTGCTCAGCAGCAGCAACCTTGGCTTCGGCTGCTGCTGCTTTCTTTTCGGCGCTCACGGCCTTCTTTCCGTCCTTCACGCCCTGCTTGGCTGCGGAGAGTTCCTTCTTTGCGGCGGAAATCTCGGCCTTGCTCCTGTTGATGGCGTTCTGCTCCCTCTTGATGGCGTTCTTCTTGTCGGAGATGCTGCCCTTGAGGGCCTTGACGGTCTGCTGGTCGTTCTTGATGTCGCCGGCAATGGCCTTAACCTCGCCTTCGCGCTCCTTCAGCTGCATCTTGTCTGCCTTGGAGAGCCCTCCGTCGGCTGCCAGAGCCTTCTTCTCGGCGTTGTAAGCGTCCTTTTTGAGCTTCAGCGTCTGCTGCTTCTGCTTGATGAGGGCATTGGCCTCGTTGATGGCCAGGTTGTCCTTGTCAATCTTGAGCTTGAGGTCCGCGATCTTGTCCTTGCTCGCGTCGATCTTGCGGTTCTCGATTTTGGACACCTTGTCGTAATGCTTCTGGGCATCGTTCAGGGTGGCTTTGGCCTTGTCGAGACTCTCCTGCGCGGCCGACTGGGCGTAAAGATTCGCTCCCGCAAACATCAAGAGTGCCGAAGCAACGATTGTCAAGTACTTTTTCATCTGTCTTAAGATTAGTTTTATTTATTATTAGTACACGGTTCGGGTGCTATTTTGCAAATATAACAATTTTGACGAATTAATTTTATCTTTGCAGCGTTATGTTCTGGTTCAAGAAAAAGAAGAATATAGACTTCCACGGCTTCAACGACTGCCACAGCCACATCCTTCCGGGTGTCGACGACGGAGTCAAGAAGATGTCCGACAGCCTCGTCATCCTCGAGGCTTACGAAAAAGAAGGCATTCAGGAGGTCGTTTTCACTCCCCATATAATGGCAGACGTGCCCAATACTCCCGAAGACCTGAGGCAGCGCTTCGAGGCCTTCAAGTCAGAGTACAAGGGCCCCATCAAACTGCATCTGGCAGCCGAGTACATGCTGGATTCGTCGTTCCCTGCGCTGCTCGATTCGGGCAACCTGCTCACCCACGGCGACGGCAACCGGCTTCTTGTGGAGACGTCCTATTTCCAGCCTCCCCTGGACTTCGACGACCTTCTCTTCGAGATACAGACAAAGGGCTACGAGCCGGTTCTGGCCCACCCCGAACGTTATGTCTATATGTCCGACAAGCACTATCTGAGCCTGCGTGACAGGGGTATAACCCTTCAGATGAACATAGGTTCGCTGGCGGGGCTGTATGGCGAGATGGCGCAGAAAAAAGCCCTCAAACTCCTGCTTGGGGGCTTCTATACTATGGCGGGTAGCGACATTCACAGTCCCCGCATGATTCCTCATTTCCTCGAGACCAGACTCGGCGAAAAGGAGGCCGCGGCATTTGCCGCAATCAAGGGGTTCAGTATTTGAAGCTCGAACCTCCCACGAATTCGCGGAGCAGCGAAGTAGGCGGAATCTCGTTGTCCGGTACCGGTGTGAAATAGTGTATGAACTTCAGCAGGCGGTGCGCCTCGCTGTATTCCGGGCAGTTCTTGGGCACGCTACGCAGAATCGGTTCCGCATGATTGCGAAGAACCGCAAATTCCACCAGATAAGCCGAATTGAACATAACGTCGGCCTGCTCCTGGAAAGGATAAATCCATTCGTCCTCCGCAGCACGCACCTTGGGCCACTGGCTAATGGTTTCGCGGGCCGAGAAGGCTCCCTTGTTGCAATCGCGCACGATTCGCCTAAGCAGGCGGTTGTCGCTGGTAGGTATGCAGTTGTGGTTGTCCAGGGGAATACCCGTGAGGGTAGAAATGAATATGCGGTATTTGCGGTTGTCGGGAATCTTCTTGGTGAGTTTGGGATTCAGGGCGTGAATACCTTCCAGAATAATTATGTTCTGCGGGCCGAGTTTGTATTTGCGATGCCCGTATTCGCGCTTGCCGGTCACGAAATTGAAATAGGGCACCTGCACTTCCTCGCCGGCCATAAGTTTCATCAGATCCCTCTCCAGGGCCTTGTGGTCCACGGTTTCGAAGTTGTCGAAATCGTAGCTGCCGTCCGGCAGGAGGGGCGTTTTTTCCCTATCCACAAAGTAGTCGTCCGTACTGAAGGTGAGAGGCCTCAGGCCGCAGGCCTTGAGCTGTATGCTGAGCCTCTTGGACACGGTGGTCTTACCTGAACTGGAGGGGCCCGTAATCAGCACCAGGCGCACCTTGCTGCGGGAACGGTAGCGCTTTTCTATTTCTTCGGCCATCTGCACTATCTTCTTCTCCTGAAGGGCCTCTGCAATCTGGATGAAATCGCTTCCGCCGCAATCCAGAAGGGCGTGGTTAAGGTCGCCTACGGTGCGCAGTCCCATGATGCTGTTCCATTTGATATTCTCGGAGAACATAGCGAAGGTCTTGGGCTGGTCGACATAGGGCGCGAGTTCGAGGGGATTGTGCTTGCTGGGGCCTACGAGAAGCATTCCTTTGTGGTAAAGTTTGAGGTCGAAGACCTTCAGCCATCCAGCGCTGGGCACCAGACGCCCGTAATAGTAGTCGGTCGTGCGCCCGAGGGTATAGTAGTTCGTATACACCTCGCCGCTGGTCTCCAGCAGTTTCACCTTGTCTTCCAGGCCCTTCTCCCTGAAGATGCGGATTGCCTCCCCGGTTTGCACCTCGTAGCGGTGGAACGCCATATTCTTGTCCACGAGCTGCTGCATGCGTGCCTTGATCTTGTCCACATCTTCCTGTGTGACGGGCTTCTTGTCTGCCTTCACCAGGTCGCAGTAGTAGCCGTGCGAAATGGGGTGCTCTATGAAGAGCCTGCTGCCCCGGAAAACGTCGCGGGTGGCTTTGCAGAGCAGGAAGCTCAGCGAGCGGATGTATACGCGCATTCCGCTGGGCGAAGTGCAGTCCAGGAATTCGATGTCGCGGCTGTTGTAAACCCTGAATTTAAGCCCCTGGGAGACGTTGTTAACTCTCGCAGAAACAATGGGATAGGGACGTTCGAAGCTGAATTCCGGCAACATGTCGAGGAGTGTTGTTCCCTCGCGGAAAGATTTGCTTGTGCCGGTGTTTTTGCAGAAGACGTGAATCATACTTACAAATATAGCAACTTATCGGCAAATTTTATCAGTAAAATTTATATCTTTGCGGCTAAGTTGAACCAAATAAATTTTTATGCGGCCTAATGAAGAAAATCCTGTCAGTGTGCGCAGCATTCTTGCTGCCTTGCTGCCTCTTGTTCTCACAAGAGGCTGAGAGCTCCGGCGCAGGTGCCGAGCTGTTTGTTGTCCCGAGGCTTGACCTCGGTATATGTGGCCCTGTGGGTAATAACGACGCATCCGTCGAACCGACACTCGGCAATTCTTCAGTTTACACCCTCTTCGAGGGTAACATTTCGGAACACATTTCCTTCTATGTCGAGAACCACTGGGCGAGCTTTGCGCTTGCCGATAAAAAGTGGGACAAGTATGCCTACACCGATCTGTACAGGCACATCGGCCATTCCGACTGGGACAATATCCTGAACGCGGCCTACCTGCAGTACGACTTCGATGCGGGCGTGTGGGTGAACGTAGGAAAGAACCTGCTCTATATGGGCGGAATGGAGTTCGACGAGTACGACTACAACATCCATCCCATGATGGCCTCCACCCTCTGGAACAACTTCCAGCCTTTCCAGTGGCAGGTTTCCGCAGGTTGGAGCAACGAGACCACCACCCTGGGAGTGCAGATGTGCACATCCCCTTACGGCGAGCATCCCTTCAGCAGCGGCATCTACAGCTACGGCGCGCAGTGGCGCGGCGAATACGGCCCGCTCGCCAACATCTGGAGCTTCTCGCTTGTGGGCAAGGGCGACGGCGAATACTATCCCCTGCTCTCCCTCGGGCAGAAATTCGACATCTGCGAGAATCTCAGCGTGAGCGCTGACTACAGCAATGCGGTTTCGCTCGACGTGCTGGAAAAGGGCCACTCGGCCTACGCAGGCATCAGCTGGAAACCTCTGGACAAGTTCGAATTCGTCGGCCGCGCCGGCATGGAGAACTCCAAATGGTACGCTCTCTGGGGCGACCGCACAAGGTGGAACTTCGGCGCAGGCGTGCACTGGTTCCCGATCAAGGACAGCGAAGACCTTCGCGTGCACGCAACTTTCTCGCGCAACAACGTCTATGGTTGCTACGAAGCGCTGGTAGGCCTCGTCTATAATTTCAACTTCTCGCTCTGATGGCAAAAGACCAACGCATCATCAACATCGAGCATCTCTCCAAGAGCTACGGGGACAAGAAAGTGCTTGATGACATCAACCTCTATGTCCGCGAGGGCGAGTTCCTGACGCTTCTGGGCCCTTCCGGCTGCGGCAAGACTACCCTGCTGCGCATCATCGCGGGCTTCATGCGTCCCGACGAGGGCAACGTCCAGCTCGAAGGCAGGGACCTTCTGGACACTCCCCCGCACCTGAGGCCGCTGAACACGGTCTTCCAGCGCTATGCGCTCTTCCCGCACCTGGATGTCTACGACAATATCGCCTTCGGCCTCAAGCTCAAGAAAGTGCCCGAGGACGAGATAGACAAGCGCGTGCGCAAGGTGCTCAAGCTCGTGGCGATGTCCGATTACGAGGACCGCGACGTGGAGACTCTTTCCGGCGGACAGCAGCAGCGTATCGCAATCGCGAGGGCAATCGTCAACCAGCCCAAGGTGCTGCTTCTGGACGAGCCCCTGGCCGCGCTCGATCTCAAGATGCGCAAGGACATGCAGATAGAGCTCAAGGAGATGCACCAGAAACTGGGCATTACCTTTATATATGTAACTCACGACCAGGAGGAGGCGCTTACGCTCAGCGACACTATCGTTGTTATGAACGAGGGCAAGATCCAGCAGGTCGGCACACCTACCGACATCTACAACGAGCCAGTCAACTCCTTCGTCGCCGACTTCATCGGCGAAAGCAACATCCTTAACGGCACAATGCTGGAGGACAAGCGCGTGAGCTTCATCGGCCACGATTTCGACTGCGTCGACAAAGGCTTCGGCGAGAATGTGCCCGTGGACGTGGTTATCCGCCCCGAAGACATATATATAAAGAAGAATACGGAGGGCGAGCAGTTTACCGGCGTGGTGCGCACATGCACTTTCAAGGGCGTGCACTACGAGATGTTCGTAGATACCGACAGCGGCAACGAGCTGATGATTCAGGACTACAACGCCTTCGAGCCCGGCACCACCGTAGGCATGCACATCCACCCCGGCGACATCCAGGTCATGAAGAAGGAACGCGTCGCCAACACCTACTCCGGAACCGTTACAGGCGAGGGCAAGGTGGAATTCCTCGGCGCAGAATGGGAATGCCGTACAGACGGCTTCGAAGAGGGCGAGGAGGTCGAAGTGAGCGTGGCTTTCGGCAAGGTGGACCTGCTCGACCACGAGGACGACGCAGTTACCGTCGGAAACGTGGTCTTCATCCTCTACAAGGGCGACCATTACCATCTTACGGTCAAGACCGAGGACGGCGAAAAGATATGGGTGGACACCACCGACGTCTGGGACAAGAACGACTTCGTGGGCATCCGCATACTTCCCAAAGACATCCGTTTGAGCAAAGTGCAGAAGAAAGATGAATAAGCGTTCGACCTGGGCTCTGCCTTATTTCATATTCCTGGTGCTCTTCGTAGTGCTTCCGCTGGTTCTGGTGGTGATTTATTCCTTCCAGGACAATTCGGGGCACTTCACGCTGGCGAATATCGGCAAGTTCTTCTCGGACAAGGATTCCCTCGCGACCTTCGCCCTTTCCATAGAGGTCGCGCTGGAGAATACCGCCCTCTGCATCCTCATCGGCTATCCTGCCGCCTATATCCTCGCGGACAAGAACCTGAACAGGAGCGCCGTTACGGTTGTGCTGTTCATCCTGCCGATGTGGGTAAACGCGCTTATGCGCACCCTGGCGACGGCGGAGCTGTTCACTATGGCGGGAGTGGCGCTTGGCAAGGGCACGCTGCTCTTCGGTATGTGCTACGACTATCTGCCATTCATGATTTATCCTATCTACAACCAGCTCAACAAGATGGATAAATCCTATGCAGAGGCCGCCCAGGACCTTGGAGCCACCCCGGGAGAAGTCTTCCGCAAGGTTACTCTCCCCCTCTCCATGCCCGGCGTTTGGAGCGGCGTGATGATGGTGTTCATGCCTACGGTATCCACCTTCGCAATCTCGGAGTTCCTCACCAACAACAAGATAAAGCTCTTCGGTACGATCATCCAGGAGAATATCAACAACTCCATGTGGAACTACGGTGCGGCGCTTTCACTCATCATGCTCGTGATTATCGGTATAACCACCTTCCTGCAGGGCAGTGACTCGCAGGAAGACGCTGTAGGAGGAACCGTGTGATGAAGGCGTCGCGAATCTTATCCCGAATCTACATCTGGGTGCTCCTGATAGTGCTCTACGCCCCTATCGTGTTCATCGCGGTGTTCTCCTTCACCGAGGCGAAGTCGCTCGGCAACTGGACCGGATTCTCGCTGGACCTCTACAAGAACCTCTTCACAGGCTCGATGCAGAATTCTTCCGGCCTGCTCTCTGCAGTCAAGAACACCCTTCTGATAGCGCTCATAGCTTCAACGGTGGCTACCTTCCTTGGCACGCTCGCAGCCGTAGGCGTCTCGCGGCTCAAGCCGCGCAACCGCCAGGTAATGAGCTTCCTGAACAACATCCCGATGATTAACCCCGACATCATCACGGGTGTATCGCTCTTCCTGCTCTTCGTGTTCCTGCATATTTTGCAGGGCTATACCACGGTGGTGCTGGCGCATATTACCTTCTGCACGCCTTACGTGGTGCTGAACGTGATGCCCAAGCTCTCGCAGCTCAACCCCAACATCTACGAAGCGGCCCTCGACCTCGGCGCAACGCCCATGCAGGCACTCCGCAAAGTGCTGGTGCCCGCACTCAGGCCCGGAATGATATCGGGCTTCATCCTGTCGTTCACTATGAGCCTGGACGATTTCGCGGTGACTTTCTTCACCCGCGGAACAATCGGCCTGGACACTCTGTCCACCTATATTTATGCAGATGCGCGCAAGGGCGGTCTTACCCCCGAGCTCAAGCCGCTTATGACCATCATTTTCCTGGTCATCCTGGTGGTGCTTCTGATAATCAACACGCGAAAACCTAAAACAACTCAGCAATAATGAAAATCAGGACTTTGGCCTTTGCTGCAGCGATGTTTGCAGCCGTGTCGCTCTCGGCTGGCCCGAGGAGCGAAATCCTCAAGGTTTACAACTGGTCGGACTACATCGAAGAGTCCGTGCTGCCCGAATTCGAGGCATGGTACGAACAGCAGACCGGCGAGAAGATCAAGGTTATCTACCAGACCTTCGACATCAACGAGACCATGCTCTCCAAGATCGAGAAAGGCCAGGAGGACTACGACGTGGTGTGCCCCTCGGACTACATTCTCGAGCGCATGCTCAACAACGGGCTCCTGATTCCCCTGGACTTCGCCTCCATCCCCGACTCAATCAACTACATTGCCAACAACAAGTCGCCGTACATGCAGCGCATCTTCCGGGAAATCAACCCCGCGATCGACGCCAACGACTATTCCGTGCCTTATATGTGGGGTACTTCCGGCATCCTCTACAACACTAAATACGTTACCGACGAGGAGGCTTCCACATGGGATGTTATCCGCAACCCCAAGTTCGCAGGCAAGATCCTCATAAAGGACGCTCCGCGCGACGTTTACTGCCCCGTGCTGATTTACCTCAAGCAGGAAGAACTCAAGTCCGGCAAGGTGACTCTCGCCGAGCTTATGCACGATTCTTCCGATGAGTCGCTTGCAGCGGTAGAGGCCTACCTGAAGCAGGTAAAAGACGGCGTGCTCGGCTGGGAGGCCGATTTCGGCAAGGAGCAGATGACCAAGGAGCGCGGCGTCGTTTCGCTCAACTGGAGCGGAGATGCGGTATGGGCCATCGAAGAGGCCGCGGCAGTGGGCGTGGAGCTCAAATATGTCGTTCCCAAGGAAGGGAGCAATGTCTGGTTCGACAGCTGGGTGATCCCCAAGTATGCAAAGAATGCAAAGGCCGCCACATGGTTCATCGACTTTATGTGCCGTCCGGACATCGCCATCCGCAATATGGAAGAAACCGGCTACGTCTCTGCCAATGGTGCCATAGAGGTACTGGAATCGCAGATCGACGAGGAAAAGCCCGCTGTCGACCTCAGCTACTTCTTCGGCGAGCAGGCATCCGCGGTTCACGTGGACGAAACCCTCTATCCCGGCAGGGAGATTATCGAACGCTGCGCCCTCGAGCACGACTGGGGCGAGGATACCGCGAAGCTTCTTGCGATGTGGTCGCGCGTGAAGGGCGCCAACGCAAGCATCTCCACCTGGGTTATTTTCGGTATTGCAATAGTAGGCCTCATCCTCGGCTTCTTCTTCTCCAAAAAGAAGAAAAACCACCACAGGGGCGGCAGGCGCAAATAATTGACACTGAAATATTTAAAGGACGGCGGCCACGGTAAGGACGCCGTCTTTTACTTTAAAACGGACGTTGCGCCCTGCGAACGAGAGACCGTATTCGCGATCCGGGTCTTCCTGATAGGCCGGCCTGGGGTCCTGCGCGAGAATCTCTTCCAGTGCCCGGATTTCTTCCTGAGGGAAGGCACTCGCCAGTTCCTCCGGGATAATTACCTTCAGCGGTTCCCATGCGCTGCCGGCAAAGCCGGAAACGGCGCCCGGGTGGGCATCGGAGTATGCCAGATAGGGCTTTACGTCGTATATGGGCGTGCCGTCGGCAATATCCGCTCCGCTGACCTCTATATATCCTTCAGCAGCATTCACTGCCTCTATCTTGACACAGGAAAGCCCGAGAGGATTGGGGCGGTAAGGCGAACGGCTTGCCCACACTCCGATGCGCTCGTTGCCGCCAAGACGCGGCGGCCTTACGGTCGGATGCCATTCCTCTCCCCTGTTAAGATTGAATTCCCACACTATCCACAGCCTTTCAAAGCCGTCCAGGCCGCGGAACGCCTCCGGAGCATTATAGCCCGGCAGGAATTCTATGCGTCCGCGTAAAGACGGAGCAAGTCCGGCCTGCCTGGGCAGACCGAACTTCTCTGTAATGGGTGAGCGGAATACCGCGACCTGTTTAATCTCCATTATTCGTATTTGAGCACCGGCTGGCGGGCTGCAGTGGTTTCGTCGGGCCTGCCAATCGGAGCGTTGTGTGGTGCGCTGTGAAGCATCTCCGGATCCTTTGCCGCTTCCTCCGCAATGCGATGCATCACATCGATGAATGCGTCCAGGGTTTCCAGCGACTCGGTTTCCGTAGGCTCAATCATAAGAGCCTGATGGAAGAGCAGCGGGAAGTATATGGTGGGCGCATGGAAGCCGTAATCCAGCAGACGCTTGGCCACATCCAGGGTAGTTGCACCGGCAACGCCGTCGCGGGCTCCGTCGTTGATGAGTCCGTCGAACACGAATTCGTGCTTGCAAACTGAAGGAATGGGCAGCTTGTAGTCATCCTTAAGCGATTCCTTAATATAATTTGCAGCCAGCGTAGCCAGAGGACCGACCATCTTGACATTCTCGCGGCCGAGCATCAGGATATAGGCATAAGCCCTCAGCATGACGCCGAAGTTGCCGTGGAATCCGGATGTATGCACATTCTGCAGGCAGGGCAGAAGCCTTTCCGCCACACCCACGGGGCCGCTTCCCGGGCCGCCTCCTCCATGAGGAGTGGAGAAGCTCTTGTGCAGGTTCAGGTGCAGAACGTCGAAGCCCATGTCGCCGGGACGCACCTTGCCGATGAGCGGGTTCATATTTGCTCCGTCGTAGTACAGCAGGCCGCCGCAGCCGTGCACAAGCTTGGCTATCTCCCCTATTTCGCGTTCGAACAGACCGAGCGTGTTGGGGTTAGTGAGCATGATGGCGGCGATGTCCGGGCCGAGCAGCGGTTTGAGAGACTCTACGTCCACCAGGCCGTTGGCGCCCGACTTTACTTCCACTATCTCGAGTCCGCAAACGTTTGCGCTTGCCGGGTTGGTGCCGTGGGCGCTATCGGGGACTATCACCTTTGTGCGTGCCGTATCGCCGTGTGCGAGATGATACTCGCGGATGAGCATCAGTCCGGTGAGTTCGCCGTGGGCGCCCGCGCAGGGCAGGAAGGTGAAGGCCTTCATGCCTGTAATGGCACACAGGGCCTTTCCAAGACCTTCTTCAACCTCTTTCGCACCCTTTACAGTGCTCTCTGGCTGCAGCGGGTGCAGGCCTGCGAAAGCGGGGTGGGAGGCGATTTCTTCGTTAATCTTGGGGTTGTATTTCATGGTGCACGACCCGAGAGGATAGAAGCCAGTATCCACGCCGAAATTCATCTGGCTCAGATTCGTATAATGCCTTACGACATCCGCTTCGCTCACCTCCGGCAAACCGGTATTGCTTACTCTGAGAAGGTTTTGCGGCAGCAAGGCCTCTAAAACCGTCTCGCTTACGCTCGGTAAAGAATAACCGCTTCTACCTTTATGTCCCAGCTCAAATATCAGCTTATCGTAATAACGCATAACTAAACCTCCTTAACTGCTGCGACCAGGGCGTCGATCTCGTCCTTGCCGTGTTTCTCGGTTACACAGAAATTCACGTAGCCGTCGATACTCACGGCGGCGAAGAACCCGGCGTCAAGCAGCTTCTGCTGAAGCTTTTCGGCAGGGACCAGAGGCTTGAGGCAGAACTCCTTGAGGAAAGGCTTGCCGGGGAACGGATCCTCGAACTTGCCGGTAGCAAGCAGCTGAGCGTGCAGGTAATGCGCGCCTTCGCAGCTGAGCCCGTTCACCTTCTTCATCCCCTCGGGGCCCATCAGCGACAGATAAACCGTCACCCAGAGCGCCATCAGGGATTCGTTCGAGCAGATGTTGGATGTGGCCTTTTCGCGGCGGATATGCTGCTCGCGGGCCTGGAGCGTCAGAACAAAGCAGCGCTTACCGCTGGCATCCAGCGCCTGGCCGACTATACGGCCTGGCAGCTTGCGCATATAATCCTGCTTGCAGGCCATAAAGCCCACGTAAGGGCCTCCGTAGCAAAGCGGAATGCCGAGGCTCTGTCCGTCGCCTACAGCAATGTCTGCGCCCCATTCAGCGGGAGTCTTGAGCACCGCCAGGGCCGAAGGGTCGCAGTATTCGATAAGAAGTGCGCCCGCGGCGTGAACCGCATCGGCGTAGCCGCTAAGATCCTGGACGATGCCGTGACGGCTGATGGACGGCACGATTACGCCGGCCACATCAGGGCCGAGCTCCGAAAGCACATCTTCGGTATAGACCACGTCGTATCCGGGATACTTCATGTAGCAGCGGATCACCTTGAGCACATGCTCCTGGAGCAGGCTGCTCACTACGAGCTTATTCTTCTTGCGGGTGCTTGCAATTGCCATCCTGAGGGCCTCTGCCGCGGCCGTAGGGCCGTCGTACATGGACGCGTTGGCCACGTCCAGCCCGGTCAGGCGGCAAATCATGCTCTGGAACTCGAAGATATAGCGCAGGGTTCCCTGCGAAATCTCGCACTGGTAAGGCGTATAAGCCGTGAGGAACTCCGAACGCGAGGTGATGTAGGGAATCACAGCCGGCACGTAATGGTCGTATGCGCCGAGTCCTGCAAATACCTTGAGTTTAGTGTTCTTGCTGCCCAGGGAGTCGAAGAAATCCCTTACCTGTTGCTCGCTCAGGGCATCCGGAAGGTCGTACTCCCCCTTGTAAATGAAATCTGCCGGAACGTCGGAATAGAGGGCGTCAATGCTCTCCACACCTATACGCTTCAGCATCACACGGATGTCTTCTTCCGTATGAGGAAAATATGCGAATGTGCCCATTGGCTGTTATTTTGCTATTTCCGCGTATGCGGCTGCGTTCAGAAGGCTGTCGAGTTCGCCCTTGTCGCTCATCTCCACCTTGATAATCCAGGCTCCGTAGGGATCCTCGTTGATAAGCTCGGGGGTGGCGTCCAGGTCGGCGTTGACTTCGGTGATTACGCCGGAAACCGGGGAATAGAGTTCGCTGGAGGCCTTTACGCTCTCCAGAGCGCCGAATTCCTCGCCCTTGCTCACCTCGTCGCCCTCGGCGGGAACGTCTACGTAAGTAATGTCACCCATTTCGGCCTGCGCGAAGTCGCTGACGCCGATGATTGCAATATTGCCGTCAACCTTTACCCATTCGTGGGAATCGCTGTACAGCAGTTCGTCTAAAATCTTGCTCATTTCTTATAGTTTGTTTGATAGAATCTTTTCTTGATGACGGTTGCGGGAAGCACCTTGCGGTGGATTTCCACGCTCACCTCGCTGCCCAGGGCGGCAAAAGCCGAGTCGACGAGCGCAAAGCAGATGCTCTTGTCCAGGGAGATGGAGCGGTAGCCCGTGGTAACTACGCCGATGGGGCTTCCGTCCGGCGAAAGAACGGGATAGCCTGCGCGCGGAATGGCCCTGTCGTGCACCTCCAGGCCCACTATCTTGCGCGCCACGCCCTCCGCCTTCTGCTGCGCTACTGCTTCTTTGCCGATGAATTCTTCCTTGTCCAGCTTGCAGAACATCGAGAGTCCCGCCATCACCGGGGAAATCTCCGCGCTGAGTTCGTCGCCATAGAGCGGCAGGCCCGCCTCGAAGCGCAGGGTATCGCGGCATCCAAGTCCGCAGGGCACCACGCCGTCCGCCAGGAAGGCGTCCCAAAGGGCCACTGTCTTTGCGGGAGATGCGTAAATCTCGAATCCGTCCTCACCGGTATATCCGGTGCGGCTCACGATTATGCGGCCGCCGTCCTTGCAGAAATCCGTATAAGTATAAAAGGTAAGGGCGGGAACATCCTCGCCGAGCACCTTGCAGACGTGCTTCTCGGCCTCGGGGCCCTGCACGGCCACCTGGCCCCAGTTGTCGGAGTCGTTAACAATCTTTACGTCGAAGCC
The DNA here is from genome assembly GCA_017617495.1 of Bacteroidales bacterium. Taxonomy (GTDB): domain Bacteria; phylum Bacteroidota; class Bacteroidia; order Bacteroidales; family UBA932; genus Cryptobacteroides. The sequence continues at coordinate 43,723 of JAFZWD010000032.1, read as the reverse complement.
GGCGGCGTTGTCCAGCATCCAGGCGTAATCCTTGTCGATATTGGCAGCATTCACCACCAGCAGGAATTCGTCCGCGGCCTTCTCCTTATATACCAGAAGGTCGTCCACGGTGCCTCCGTCGGGGTAAAGCATCATGCCATAGGCAATCTGTCCGGCGGCAAGGGCGCCTGCATCGTTGGTGAAGATATGGTTCACGAAGCGCAGGGCGTCGGGGCCGCTGATGAAGATTTCTCCCATATGCGAAACGTCGAAGATTCCGGCGTGCCCGCGCACTGCCAGATGCTCATCGCGGATTCCGCTGTACTGGATAGGCATATCGAAGCCTGCAAACGGGCTCATTTTTGCCCCGAGCGCCAGATGGGCGCCATGCAGGCAGGTCAGTTTCAGTGTATCGTCCATAAAAAATTGTTATGACCGGAGTATGTCGTAGTCCTTCTTCAGAAGCATCTTGGGATCCATCAGCGCCACTTTCTGGAAGAGTTTTATCTGCCACGCGAGCGAGAGGAACACTTTGTCTTCGTGAGCGCCCTTGCGCCACCATTTATAGAAGCCTACGGGGTCGTTTTCGTAAGGAATCCTGGCAACAATTCCGTTGCTGTAACCGGGATAGTCGATTACAAGCTTGAGGCCCACAAAACGCTTGTAGTAGTCGGGGTCGGCCTTGCGGAGTTTGCTTTCCAGGGGACGGAGCAGTTCGAATTCGTCTACTTTGAGGACTTTTTCGCGAACAATCATCCTGTGAATCATCACGGGTTCAAGAGCCACCCACTCGCCCATCTTGCGGGTAATCTCGCCCGCGTCGGTGGTCAGTGTCAGTTCGTCGGCCGACATATAGACCTTTTCGGGGTCGAGAGGATATGATTGAACTTGCTCCATTTTGCAACCAAATCATACAAAATTATTGATAATTTTGGAAAATTCCTAATTTTGCCGTGAGATTATGGCTTTAAAGCAGACAGTTTGCAGTTTCAGCGGTGTCTATTCCGACGAGGGATGGAGCCCTGCCGGCGATTCTATCCTGCTGGATTTCAGCGAAATTCCGGGTACCAGCTGCTATCTCGACGGTTCTGCCCGCGCCCAGCTGGAAAATGCCATCGCTCCGTGCCCCTGCCGCTCGATTCACTGGATCGACACCGGCGACTACCATTATATGAGCGCCCTCTGGCTGCAGAAACTTGCCTCCCCCGCCCGCCTGATTCTTTTCGACAACCATCCTGACGACCAGGCCCCCGCCTTTGGCGCTGACGTCCTGAGTTGCGGCAGTTGGATGCTCGAAGCCCGCGCCAATCCCCTGGTGCGCGACGACGCCCCGGAGGTTTATCTTTCGATAGATCTTGATGTGCTGTGCAGGGATGATGCCCGCACCAACTGGGACCAGGGCGCGATGCGGCTGCCTGAACTCCTGCAGCGCATCGACGACGCCCTCGCAGGCAAACGCTTCGCCGGAGCCGACATCTGCGGAGGCCTTACCCTCGCCCAGGGTGCCTCCCCCGCCGACCTCGCCGTCAACTTCCGCACCCGCCGGGCGCTGGAATCCTTCCTTATCGGCAGATTATAACTCGCCGCCCCCCTCCGCTTCGGGTAAAGGGCCGTCCGAGTCCCACAAGGGGAGCTCCGGCCGGCATTACACCGTCCCGAAAGGCTCCCGCGCGGCGGCGATTATAGCAATTTTGCAAGCGAATCCTGGTAGCGTTTGCTGACGGGGATGCTCTGAAGACCGTCTACGTCAAGGTCGGCGAAGATAAAACCGCCGACATCCTTTCGGAGAATCTTTACGTGATCCGGATTGACGTAGTATGAGCGCTGGCAGCGCACCAGACCATGCTTGCCAGCCGTGTCTTCCAGCGAGCGCATAGAGGTGCGGAGGACATATTTCTTTGTCCTTGAGCCTTCCTGATAGTAGATGTTTACGTAGTTTTCGTCAGCGTTGATATAAAGAACTGCGCTCTGGGCAATGATGAATTTAACCTGCTGATGCTCATCGTAGAAGCGGATGAGCGAATCGTCGTAAGCAACCTTGGCCTTCATCTGCTTCTCGCGAATGTGGTAGGCTGCCATATTGTACGACAGGGCAAGAATCACATAAGGATATATCAGAATGCCGTAGCAATGGCCTACGCAGTGCATCAGGACGGTGAAGTAGGGATACTCTCCCTTGAACATCAGGTGGATGTACAGCGAGATGAAGACCGCCACTATCATCACTTCCCCCATACTCCATACTATATAATGGGCCCAGGTGACCTTATGCGCCTTGCGCAGGAAGTGAAACGCCGTGCCCAATCCACCAAGGATCACCAGGACGATTGCAGTCATTATGGAGACATTGAAGGTATAGAGCCCTTCGTCCATATCCAGAATCGTGTCAAGATGGAATGGGTTGTATACGGCTATGAAAAGCAGGAAAAAGAATGTGCAGACAAGAAAGTTCACCACACGGGTGGACATTTTAAAGAAAATTGGGGGCAAAGTATGCATAATTTAATCACAATTTTGCTGGGACAAATATACAAAATTTCCTGATTTTGTCCCTAAAATCGCCACTTTAGTCCCAAATTCGGCATTTTCGTCACATATATTTTATCCCTATCACATTTAGTTGCAGGTGCCGACTGATGTTACGAAATTTGCATTGCAAGAGGATCAGGGAACTGGCCAGATACCCATACTGCCAACCTAAACCGGCCGGCCCTGAATAAATAACTTAACCTAAACTTCAAAAAAGCCGGTGTCGCCAGATGCCGGCTTTGAATTTTATTCACTATCTTCGTAGACGAAATCAAACATTCATTCTAAAATGAGCCAGGTACACGTTATCAACCACCCCATGATTCAGCACAAGCTGACCATTATGCGTAAGAAGGAAACCGGATCCAAGGATTTCCGGGAACTGCTTAAAGAGATTTCGCTCCTTATGGGTTACGAGGTCACCCGCGATATTCCCCTCGAGGATGTCGAAATCGAGACTCCTATCTGCAAGATGAAGGCGAAGGAGGTCTCCGGGCGCAAACTCGCTATCGTTCCTATTCTGCGCGCAGGTATGGGTATGGTTGAAGGCCTCCAGACCCTGGTTCCTGTTGCAAAGGTCGGCCATATCGGTCTTTACCGCAACGAAGAAACCCACAAGCCGGTAGTTTATTTCTGCAAGCTTCCTTCCGATATCAAGGACCGTCTGGTAATTGTTACCGACCCGATGCTTGCAACCGGCGGCAGCGCCTGCGACGCCCTCTCTATGCTCAAGGAGCGCGGCTGCACCAATATCCGTCTGATGTGCCTCGTCGGCGTGCCTGAGGGTATCTCCAAGGTTCAGGCTGAACATCCGGATGTCGACATCTACGTCGCCGCCGTTGACGAAAAGCTCAACGAGAACGCGTATATCGTTCCCGGTCTCGGCGATGCCGGCGACCGTATCTTCGGCACGAAATAATTATCGCAGCCGCGCGAGAGCCTTTCGGGTCGGGCAATGCAGACTGGAGCTCCCCTTGTGGGACTCCTGGCTGCCCTTTGCCCAACGCGGAAGGGGAAAGGCGGCGATAAGAAACTAAGCTATACCGCTGTCGCGGAGGGTGGCGGCGATGTCGTCGGCGGTGACGTCGTGATTGACGAGGTCGCCGGCGAAATACTGGTCGTATGCGGCCATGTCGACGAGGCCGTGCCCGGAGAGATTGAACAGAATAACCTTACTCTCCCCCGCTTCCTTAGCCTTCAGCGCCTCCGCAACCGTCGCCGCAATGGCGTGGCAGGACTCCGGCGCGGGAATGATACCCTCGCTGCGGGCAAACAGCACTCCGGCCTTGAAAGAATCCAGCTGCTCGACATCGACGGCCTCCATATAGCCGTCCTTGAGAAGCTGCGCGACAATGGCGCCTGAACCGTGATAGCGAAGGCCGCCGGCGTGGATATTTGCGGGCTTGAAATTGTGCCCGAGCGTGAACATCGGGAGGAGCGGCGTATAACCGGCCTCATCTCCGAAATCATAGGCAAACTTACCCTTGGTAAGCTTCGGGCAGGACGCCGGCTCGCCTGCAATAAACCGGGTATTGCGGCCTTCGAGGATCTTGTGCCGCATGAACGGAAGCGCAAGCCCGCAGAAATTCGACCCGCCGCCGAAGCAGGCGATTACGGTGTCGGGATACTCCCCTGCCATGGCCATCTGCTTCTCGGCCTCCTGGCCGATAACGGTCTGGTGCAGGCAGACGTGATTGAGCACTGAGCCAAGCACATACTTGCAGTGAGGAGTATTGAGAGCGAGCTCCACGGCCTCGGAGATGGCAGTGCCGAGCGAACCCTGATGCGTAGGATTCTCCGTAAGAATCTTACGGCCGGCCTTTGTAGACATCGACGGCGAAGCCGTCACCTGCGCGCCGAAAGTCTGCATGATGCTGCGGCGGTAGGGCTTCTGCTCGAAACTGATCTTAACCATATAGACGGCAGCTTCGAGCCCGAACGCCTTGGCGGCATACGAAAGGGCTGCACCCCACTGGCCGGCTCCGGTCTCGGTAGTGATATTGGTGGTTCCCTCCATCTTGGCATAATATGCCTGCGCGAGGGCTGAATTCAGCTTGTGCGAGCCGAGCGGATTGACGCTCTCGTTCTTAAAATAGATGTGAGCGGGAGTATCAAGCGCCTTCTCCAGGCCGTAAGCACGTACCAGTGGTGTTGCGCGATAGTTCTTGTACTGCTCCAGCACGGGCTCGGGGATGTCGATGAAGGCATCCTTGGTATTGAGCTCCTGGCGCGCACACTCCTCGCAGAAAACCGGATACAGGTCCTCAGCCTTAAGAGGCTCCTTCGTGGCCGGATTGATGGGAGGAAGGGGCTTGTTGGGCATTTCCGCCACTATATTATACCATTGTGTGGGAATCTCCGACTCCGGGAGAATAAAACGCTTTGTACTCATACACTACTCGGTTAACTCCGCTAATATATGAAATTATTTTGAAGCGTCGTCAATGAGTTGTGCAATGTCTTTAACAGGAATCTCGGAATAATTGCCGTAGGTGGTCTGGCAGAGCGGGCAGGCGGTCACAATTGTGTCGGGATCCGCCACCGTCAGGTTCCTGAGCGATGCGAGTGTGATGTCCTTACGCTTCTCGTAGCTGAGGCTCAGGCTGCCGAGGCTTCCGCCGCAGCAGATGCTCTCCTCGCGGTTCTTTTCTGCCTCCACAAGAGTTCCCACGGCGGAAACTGCCGAACGGGGCTGCTCGTAGATGCCGCATCCGCGCCCGAGTTCGCAGGGATCGTGATACGCCAGTTTCCTGAGCGTTTTACCGGAAATCTTAAGCCTCCCCTGCTTTATCAGTTCGTCGAAATAGACGCTGTGATGCACCACGCGGATGCCCTCAAGGGAATACTTTTCCTTGAAGATGCGGTAGCAGATGGGACAGCTGAGCAGCAGCGTATTGCAGCCGGAGGCGCGGATAATATCGGTATTGATGCGGATAAGCTCGCGCGTCTGCTCCCGGCGTCCCGCCATCATCATCGGGCGGCCGCAGCACAGGCCGCCATCGGGATCCATCATCTTGAAGCCAACTCCCGCCTTATCCAGCACAGAGCGCACCGAGCGGCCGATTGCAGGCGTCAGATGCGTCATGCATCCGGCGAAATAAAGCACCTTGGCCGACGAACCTCCCTCAGGCACAAACTTGGTCGGGTCGATGTCGGTATAATGCTGGTTTACGGCATATCTGCGCAGCATTCTCTGCGCTATGCGCATTTCGGGCCCCTGTACTCCCACCTGGCAGACGGCGGTACACTTGCCGCACAGGAGGCACTTGTCGCTTATCTGCTCGATGCGCTCCTCGTTGCCGCGCCTCAGCTGGCGGTTCAGGTAGACCGTGCAGTCCTTGATGTTTTCCTTCTTCGCACTCATCGGGCAGGCGTCGATGCAGACGCCGCAGCCCGGGCAGGAGAAGAACTGGAGCCGCGCAAAGCCCTTGCGGGGATGGAGGATGTGCAGCCCGGCGTTACGCAACGGAATCAGCATCATCTCTGCCGGGATATGCATGTAGCGGGTGAAGGGCAGCACGCACATGAACACGCCCAGCGCTATGGAATATGCCCACCAGGTTGGCAGCGCGTTCATCGAATTGCCCAGGAACTGCCGGAAAATCCAGTTCATCGGGAGCGTGAGGAAGCTGCCGCCGCTGATATGGGCGGTAAAGCTCTCGCACAGGAGCCTCAGCGGAAAGATGGACCAGAGGGCATACAGCCCGATGCGGTCCAGAAAGCTGGGGTTCGTGGTGCGGCGCATGCCGAAGATGCGGGAGCGCACCCTCTTGATCATCGCCAGCACTATGCCGCTCAGCACCACCAGCAGGAAGAAGTCCATCAGGAAGAAGATAACCGCGCCCTGGATGGTGGATTCGCTCTCCGCGACAAAGAAGTTGAAGAAAATGGGATAATAGAAGAGGCGAAGCCTTTCGGGAAGGAAGAGCCAGACCTCGATATGTCCCAGCACAATCAGCATGAACCAGCCGAAGGCTATGCTTGAGTGCATATAGCCCAGCACCGGATTGCGCTTCCAGAGCTTTACGTGCAGAAGGCAGTTGGCGAAGATGTCCTTGACGTTCTTCCAGATGCCCTTGGGGGTGATGAGCGAAAGCACGACTTTGCGGCGGTCCTTGCGCGGCAGCTGGAACCAGATGCGGAGCATGCCGAAGAGGCAGTAGCCCAGCACGAAGGCCATTCCGATGAGGAACGGAATGACAAACGGATCGAAACCAGATGCAAACCTCTCTCTCATAGCTCTCCTTCGGAATTGCCGTAAAGGCGGCAGAGTTCAAGAATAAGGTGGCGAGTATTGACTCCGCGCGGGCATACCATAGTGCATTTGCCGCAGAGCATGCAGTGCGAAAGCATCTTCTCCACCTCGCGGTACTGGCCTCTCTGGATGCCCAGAAGCACCTTGCGGACGCTCATTCCGCTGATGGCCGAAGCCGTGCAGGTTGCGCTGCAGCTGCCGCATCCTATGCAGGTGCGTGCCGTAGGCTCACGGTCGCAGAGCATCTCGTACAGCGACATGTCGGTCCTGTCGAGATTCACAGCGGAGCTGGGAGAAAGCGAGAAACCGAAATCCATCACTTGAGCGATTTAAGGTAAGCGTCCACCGAAATGGCCGCAGAACGGGCCTCGGCCAGGGTTTCCGGGATGGTCTTGGGGCCTGTGCATGTGCCTGCAAAGAACACACCCGGCCTGTCGGATTCGGTAATATGGGTAATATTGTCCCTGCTGCGGAAGAAGCCGTCCTCGTCGGTCTGGACGGATATGCTTTCCGCAAGAGTCGTATTCTCCCTGTTGCAGACTATGCCTGCCATCAGCACCAGCAGGTCAAGGCTCACACGCAGGGGCTTGCCGGAGAGCGTATCCTCGGCCTTTACGAACACGCGCCCGTCGATTGTCTCGGAAACTTCCGAAACGCGTCCGCGGATAAAGTGTATTCCCATATCGCGCTGTGCGCGGATGTAGAAATCTTCGTACTTGCGTCCGAAGAGCCTCAGGTCCATGTAGAAGCAGTAAATCTCTGCCTTGGGGAACTTCTCCTTCAGCTCTATCGCCTGCTTGATTGCAGTGATGCAGCAGACCTTGGAGCACTGGGTATTGCCTGCCTTGATGTCGCGGGAACCCACGCAGTGCACGAAACCTATCGCCTTGGGGTCGGACGGCACACGCTCGTCGCTGCCTGTATTGAACCAGAGCTCGAGGTCACGGTTGGTAATCACATGGTCGTAAATGCCGTAGCCGTACTCCTCCTTCTTCTCCGCCTGGAACAGCGAGAAGCCCGTCGCCAGCACCAAAGAGTCGCACATGAAACGGCTGCCGTCGCTCAGCACGATGCTGTAGCTCTTGCGCGTATAGAATATGGATGCGATTTCGGTATCGGTGTGGATTTCGATGCCGTCTGCCGCGTCCACAAGTTCTTTGACGAGTTTGTCCGCGGGGGCAAGGTCCGGGAAAAGGCAGTTCCACTCCGCCACATGGCCGCCGAGCGAGCTGCTCTTTTCGATGATTATCGGATTCCAGCCGAGAGCTTTCAGGCGCACGGCGGTCTCGAGTCCGGCTATTCCTCCGCCGACAACTGCAACGTTACCTGTCATAATCTAACAACATTTCAGGACTGTGGGCAGTCCGGGTTTCATAATCTCTTTTTCGTCCAGGCCAAGATACTTTTTGGAAGGCTCGTAAGGCACGCCCATCTTGTCCAGAAGCGGTTCTACCGCAACCTGGTGCATCTGCAGGCCGAGGTCCCAGGGGTCGTAGCCGAGTACAAGGCCGGCGAGTTCTTCATAAGTCAGAACCGGGATTCCGTATCCGTTCTGGCCGTAGGTCTTGCCTTCGGTCTCGGAAATCACGTACTGCCAGCGGTCCAGGAAGAAAGGACAGCCGGGGCAGTTTGTGATGATCACATCCGGATGATAGGGCTCCATAGACTCGAATTTCTTGTGGGTGTTGGACATCGAATAGCCCCTGTTGGCCCTTACAAGATACTGCCTGAAGCCGAAACCGCAGCAATGCCTGCGTTCGGGATAGTCTATCACTTCCCCGCCCCACGCCTCGGCCATGCCGCTCAGCACGCAGGGATACTCCGCTCCGCCCACGCCCTTGTGGGGGAACATCTTGGAATAATGGCAGCCGATATGCTCTACAATGCGCAGCGGCTCACCGGTCGCTTTATTTACAAGGTGGAATTTGGCCTTTTCGGCTATCTCACCGCGGAACTTATAGATAAGGTCGCTGGCGTGGGCAACATACTTGGGCACCTTGAACTCGCGCCTGCAGGCCTTCCACAGATGCTCGCGGATTCGCGCCTCAAGCTCGGGGAACTCGCGCCAGGTTTCTATCGTCTCGCAGTAATTGCCGAACGAAGTTATGCAGGACGCCACCAGATTCTCATATCCGGCCTCTGTCATCAGCGCAAACTGACGCGCCACTATTGTCATTGCCGTCTCCTGCGGAATTGTGTCGCAGTGATATGCTATGCCGCCGCAGGTGGTATGATGCTCGGTCTCGTATATATCCTTGCCAAGCAGGTCCCTGGTAATCTTCAGAAAGTGCTTTTCGGCTCCCGGGAAGAAGCTCTGGCGGATGCAGCTCCGCACGTAGAACCAATGGTCGTCGGGGATTTCCTTCTGGTATTCGGACCAGATTTTCTGTTTGCCCTGATATATCATAATGTCTCTTTTTCGCTGTTGAAATGCCCTCTGGAGCAATGTGTAAAGGCGTAGGATGCATACTCGTCAGGCGTCATGCCCATCTCCGCCGCCTTCTTGCGGGAGGCTTCCTCCACCAACTTGATTCTTTCTGTGCCGCCGGTCTCGTCGAATATAGCCTGCAGCTCGTCAAGGTCATTTTGGGGTATCTCGCGCAGGATGCCTGTGCCCTGGCCGCGATAATTCGCACCAAGGCGCCCGAAGACCTCTTCCTTGTTGTTCAGCACCCATTCGTAAACGGGCCCCGACTCCGGGTGATCCTCATATTTATAGGTTGCCGGATGCACACAGTAGCCAAGCTTAAGTACATTGCCGGTCAGCACACGTGTGAGGGGGTAAATCTGCCTGCCCTTTTCGGATTCCGTAAAATAGCCGAGCTTTATGGAAAGGTTGCGCAGGGCCATAATGATAAGTCCGGCGCCGTTCTTTCGGGGGCAGCGGGTTACGCAGGACATGCATTCGCCGCAGTACCAGATGGTTTCGCTTTTGAGCAGGGCCTCGATTTCCTCATCGTTCTGCCGCTGCACCGTGTCCACTATTTTGCGCGGATCGTAACGGTAGAATTCCGCCGCAGGGCATATTGCAGTGCATGTACCGCAGTTTATGCAGGTGTGCATGCCTTCCTTGAAGCGGTAGTCCTTGCAGAGTTCTTCGTAGAGTTTACCCATTCGTTCAGTGTTAAATCCTTCAAAGTTAACAAAAAATCCTTATATTTGAGGTTGGATATTAAACACACAGACAATGAAACAGGAACTCATTCAATCCTTCATCCTCAAGAACGGCGAATATTTCGACCCGGTTCTGCTTCCCGAAATCCAGCGTCAGCTCCAGGAAGTAAGCGATGAAAAGGCGGCATACATCCTTGGATTAAGCCTCCAGAACCCCACTCTTATCCTTGTTCTGGCTATCCTGCTGGGCTGGGAGCGCTTCTTCCTTGAAGACATTGCCCTCGGCATCGTCAAGATCCTTACCTGCTACGGCCTCGGCATCTGGTGGCTGATCGACATTTTCACCGCGGTAAAGCGCACCCGCGACTACAACTTCAAGAAACTCTCGCAGGCAATCCTGCTCAGCAAATAATACCATGATTCCTGTCTCCCACAGCAACAAGATGGTCTGGGCAATCCTGACCACCATTTTCTGCTGCCTCGTAGGCGGCATCGTGGCCATTATCTACTCCTCCAAGTCCAACAGCCTCTACCACAGCGCGCTGCTCACTACGGACCAGGGCCTTCAGAACAACCTTCTGATGCAGTCCGAGGAGTACAACCGAAAGGCCGGCACCTGGATCTGGGTCAACCTCATCTTCGGCTTCGTAGCCGAGGGCGGTTTAGTGATTCTGTTCTGGGCAGGCTTACTGGGCAGCCTGGCACTGTTTGCATAAGACTTTATATTTATGAAGAAGAAAACGGCGGCATTTATCCTGGCGGTAATTGCCGCCGTTGTTCTTATTGCAGTTTACGCGCTGCTTGACCCCGCAGCGCTCCCCTTCCCGCGTTGCCCCTTCCTGCAGCTGACCGGCCTCAAATGCCCTGGATGCGGCAGCCAGAGGGCTCTTCACCAGCTCCTGGGGCTGCACATCGGCGCAGCCTTCCGCTATAACGCTGCAATGGTTTTCTGCATCCCCCTGGTGGCATTTCTCTTCTTCGCCGATATCTTCCGTAACCGCTTCCCCCGCCTCTACGACGCCAGCCGCCATCCGGCCCTCGGCTGGACAGTTCTCGCCGCCTTTCTCACCTGGTGGCTCCTGCGGAATATATTCGGCTGGTAATTAAGCCTTCGGCCTGATGCTGCGGAAACGCAGCTTGATGACGCCCCAGAACGCCTCCCCGAAAATACCTCCGGACATCTTGGAGGTGCCTTCCTTGCGGTTTACAAAGATAACAGGGACCTCCGCCAGCTTGAACCCGAGCTTTACAGCGCTGTACTTCATCTCGATCTGGAAACCGTAGCCCTTCATCTGCACGGCGTCCAAATCGATGGTTTCCAGTACTTTACGACTGTAGCAGACAAAGCCTGCGGTGCTGTCGAAAATCCTCACGCCCAGCATCCTGCGAACATAAACCGAGGCAAAATACGATATAAGGATGCGCCCGATCGGCCAGTTGACCACGCTCACGCCGTTGCAGTAGCGGGAACCGACTGCAAGGTCCGCTCCGCCCTCACAGGCACCGATGAGCCTGGCAAGGTCGTTCGGGTCGTGCGAAAAGTCGGCGTCCATCTCGCAGATATAGGCGTAACCGCGCTCGAGAGCCCACTTGAAACCAGTCAGATAGGCTGTTCCGAGACCCAGTTTGCCGGACCTTTCGATAAGGAAAAGCCTGTCTTTGAACTCCTTCTGAAGCTCCTTCACCGCAGCTGCAGTGCCGTCCGGCGACCCGTCGTCGATAATGAGGATATGGAAGCCGCCCGGCAGGGCAAAAACGGCACGGATAATCTTCTCCGCGTTCTCTATCTCGTTGTATGTGGGTATTATGACTAAATTGGCGTTCATATCACGCAAATTTAGCAATTAATTCGTACATTTGGAGAAATGAAAAGAATAAAGATTATCAGATTGAGCGATTTCGGCACCCGGGCAATCAAAAATGCCGCTTCGCAGGCCGATACCGACTATACCATATTATATACGCGCCCTACCGGCCTCAAGTGGGTTCATTTCGGTCTGGAAAGGATGCTGCGCATAGCCGACGACACCCGCGCGGCGATGGTCTATGCCGACCATTTCAACGGCGAAGAGCCTGCCCCGGTAATCGATTGCCAGGCGGGTTCCCTGCGGGACGATTTCGATTTTGGCGGCGTGCAGATGTACCGCACTTCCGTGCTGCAGACCGCGGCCGCCCAGATGGACGAAGAGTACAAATATGCCGGGCTCTACGACCTGCGCCTGAAGGCCTCCAGGATAGGCAAACTTGTCCATATCCCCGAATTCCTCTATTACGAAACCGATACCGACACCCGCGATTCCGACGTAAAGCAGTTCGACTACGTCAATCCCCGCAACCGCGAGGTTCAGATCGAGATGGAAAAGGCCTGCACTGCCTATCTCAAGAGCATCGGCGCATGGCTGAAGCCCGAATTCAAGGATGTCGACCTGAAGCAGGGCGATTTCGAATACGAAGCCTCGGTAGTTATCCCTTGCAAGAACAGGGTTAAGACAATAGGCGACGCAATCCGCAGCGCCCTGAACCAGAAAACCGCATTCAAATACAACGTCATCGTGGTGGATGACAACTCCACCGACGGAACTGTGGAGGTAATCAAGAGTTTCGAGGACAATCCTAAGCTCGTCTACATCGCCCAGGATCCCACCTACCACGCAATCGGAGGAAACTGGAACGCGGCCGTGCATCATCCGAAATGCGGCCGCTTCGCGCTGCAGCTGGACTCCGACGACATGTATTCCGGCCCCGATACAGTTCAGAAGTTCGTGGATGCCTTCTACGGGCAGCAGTGCGCTATGGTCGTCGGCTCCTACAGGATTACCGATTTCGACCTCAATACTATTCCTCCGGGACTTATCGACCATCGCGAATGGACACCCGACAACGGCCGCAACAACGCCCTGCGAATCAATGGCCTGGGTGCGCCCAGAGGCTTCTTCGTGCCGGTTCTGCGCGAAATAGATTTCCCCGTCACAAAGTATGGCGAAGACTACGCGGTCGGCCTGCGAATCAGCCGCGAATACCGCATCGGACGCATCTACGAAGAACTCTACTGCTGCCGCCGCTGGGGTGGCAACTCCGACTCCGCCCTTCCCCTCGAAAAAGTCAACGCCAACAACTTCTACAAAGACCGCATCCGCACCTGGGAATTAGAAGCCCGCATTGCTTTTAATCAGGCAAAAATAATTTTGACGGATTAATAAAAAAGACTATCTTTGCAGCCGCTTTAAGCATGGAAGGTTAGCTCAGCTGGTTTAGAGCACCTGCCTTACAAGCAGGGGGTCACTGGTTCGAATCCAGTACTTTCCACAAAAAAGACGACCATGAGGCCGTCTTTTTTTTTATTTAATCAATCGCAATGAAATACGCCCTCGTTCGAGATCGACGGATTCGACCTCGACCTTGATCTGCTGGTGGAGCTTGAGGGTTTTACCGCCCATGCGGCTGACGTGGATGAGGCCGTTGTCGTGCAGGCCGATGTCCACGAAGGCGCCGAAATTGGTAATATTGGTGACTATGCCGGGCAGTTCCATGCCGGTGCGCAGGTCGCTGATATCGTGCACCTCCTCGCTGAAGGCGAACTCAGAAGCCTGCTCTCGAGGGTCCAGGCCGGGTTTTGCAAGCTCACGAACAATATCCTTTACTGTCGGAAGCCCCACCGGGCCGCCGACATAGCGCTCCGGCTCGATTTTCGAGCACAGCTCGGCATTGCCTACCAGTTGCGACACGCTCACGCCGAGGTCGTGCGCCATCTTGTCTACAACGAAATAGCTCTCGGGATGCACGGCGGAATCGTCCAGAGGATTCCTGCCGCCCTTGACGCGGAGGAAACCCGCGCACTGTTCGAATGCCTTGTCGCCCAGACGGGGCACCTTCCGCAATGCCTCTCGCGAAGCGAAAGCGCCGTTGGCTGCGCGGTAGGCCACTATATTGGCTGCAAGCTGGGGCCCGATGCCGGCCACATAGCGCAGCAGCCAGGGTGACGCGGTGTTCACGTTGACGCCGACCGCATTCACGCAGGCCTCCACTGTATTGTCCAGCTTCTCCTTGAGGAGCGCCTGGTCCACATCGTGCTGATACTGCCCTATGCCAAGGTTCTTCGGGTCGATTTTAACAAGCTCGGCCAGCGGATCCATCAGGCGGCGGCCAATAGAAACTGCGCCGCGCACGGTCACATCCTCATTCGGGAACTCCTCACGCCCCACCTCGGAGGCGGAATAAATGGACGCCCCGTCCTCACTGACGGTCCAGACTTTGCAGCCCCCGGGCAGAGAAAGCTTCTTGAAAAACTCCCCCGTTTCGCGGCTCGCAGTGCCGTTGCCTATAGCCACAGCCTCGATGCGATACTTCTCCAGCATATCCTGCACGGCCATCAGCGCCTTGACTTTCTCGTTCTGGGGCGGATGGGGAAAGATTATGGTATGGTAAAGCAGATTCCCCTGTTCGTCGAGGCAGGCGATTTTGCAGCCGTTGCGGAACCCGGGATCCACCGCCATAGTGCGTTTCTGTCCCACAGGGGCTCCCAGCAGCAGCTGACGCAGGTTTTCGCCGAACACTACCACGCTCTCGGCATCGGCTTTAGCCTTGGCCTCCTTGATAACTTCGCCTGAGATGGAAGGCTCCAGCAGGCGCTTGAAACTGTCGTCCACGGCCAGGTGCATCTGCTCGGAAAGGGCGGGGCCGGGATAGCCGTGCTCCTGGCAGTAATCGTAATATATCTTCTTGCCGCAGCGCTCCGGGTCCGAATCGATGGAAACCGACAGGAAGCCCTCGTCCTGGGCGCGCAGGATGGCCAGCAGATTATGGGCCGGAATGCGGTCCAGGGGCATGTTCCAGTTGAAATAAGTGCGGTATTTGGCAGCTTCGGGCGATTCCGCCGCTTTGGTCGCCCTGGAAACAATCCTGCGGCTGCGGAAAACCTGGCGCATATTCTCCCTCACGACGGGAGTCTCGCTGAGGCGCTCCGCTATTATGTCGCGCGCTCCGGCAAGTGCCGCGTCAGCCGAATCGACTTTACCAGGCTTGACATACTTGCCGGCCTCGGCCAGGGGATCACGCAGTCTGACGTTCCACATTGCATTCGCAAGCGGCTCCAACCCGAGTTCCTTTGCAACGGTCGCACGTGTACGCCGTTTGGGCCTGAAGGGCAGGTAAAGGTCCTCGAGCTCAGTGGAAGAAACGCTGTTTTCTATCTTGTCGCGAAGCTCGGGAGTAAGCGCCCCGGCTTCATCTATAGTCTTGATAATGGTGGACTTACGCTTCTCCATCTCGTCGAAGACATCAAGCAGATGCTTGAGCTCCGCGATACTGGCATCGTCCATGCCACCGGTCTTCTCCTTGCGGTAGCGGCTGATGAACGGAATGGTTCCGCCCTCGGCGAACATGTCGGCACAGTTCTCCACCTGCCAGGCCTTTACGCCCAGCTGCTTTGCAATATGCTGAATATAGATTTCCTTCATCAGTCAGCCGAAAAATGCCTCATTTTGTCACGGTAGGCTGCAAGGATGCGCGGACGCGAAATAAATCCCAGATAAATGCCGTCGCGGGTAATCACCGGCAGACGCCAGGCGCGCGACTTGTCGAACTTGTCCATCACGGACTGCATCTTCTCGTCTTCGAATACGAAGAAAGGCGGATCGTACATCAGCTGCAAAACCGGCACGGTCATATCCTGGGCGGGATTGAAGACATATTTGCGGAGCTCGTCCATCTCCAGCATGCCGCAGAAACGCCCGTCCTTGTCCAGAACCGCAAATACCTGTGCAATGCTGTCAGCAATCACCGGGATAATATCCTCCAGGGTATCCTCCAGACGGAGGCGCGGGTACTTGTCGCTGACCAGCTGGCGGGTGCTCATAAGAGTCATCACCGCCTGGTCGCTGTCGTGTGTTATAAGGTCGCCGCTCTGGGCGATACGCTTGGTGTAGATGGAATACTTCTCCCAAAGGCGCGTAACGCCGTAGGAAACCGTTGCACAGAGGATAAGGGGCACCAGCAGCCCGTATCCGCCGGTAATCTCGGCGATGAGGAAGATGGCGGTCATCGGGGCCTGCATAACCCCCGCCATCAGGCCTGCCATACCCACGAGCACGAAGTTCTGCTCCGGCAGCTGCCAGCCGATATCCATAAGGTTGAAGCTCCTGGCAAGCACGAAGCCGGCGAATCCGCCGACCACGAGGGTAG
The DNA here is from genome assembly GCA_017617495.1 of Bacteroidales bacterium. GTDB lineage: Bacteria > Bacteroidota > Bacteroidia > Bacteroidales > UBA932 > Cryptobacteroides. The sequence continues at coordinate 27,666 of JAFZWD010000032.1, read as the reverse complement.
GACCGAAAGTACCTCCCACTCCCCCTCCTGCATTGGTGAGAGTCATGCTGATAACCTTGAGCAGAAGCAGAAGCAGCACGAACAGGGGGATTCCCCAGCCGCCCAGCATGGGGAAGAATCCCATTTCCAGGCCCTCGCCTGTAAGAAGATTCCAGATGCCGCTGTATCCCTCGCCGAAGAGCGGAGGGAAAACCAGCAGCAGTATCCCGAGCCCGAAGGCGCAGAAAATGAGGCGCACCCAGGGGCTGCGATAGTACCTGAGGTGGTCCTCAAGGCGCAGGGTAAAGCGGGTGAAATAAAGCGAAATAAATGCGCAGAACACTCCCAGGGCCAGATACCAGGGCAGATTCATCATCTTGAAGGTATCTATGTAGCAGGGGAAAGTAGCCTGCATCCCGAGGAAAACGTACGACACCACGGTGGCCGACAGCGTGGACACCAGCAGGGGCATCATCGAACTCATCGAGATATTGAAGAGGAGGATTTCCAGGGTAAAGAGCACGCCGGCAAGCGGGGCCTTGAAGATGCCCGCGATGGCACCTGCGGCGCCGCAGCCCAGAAGGATGGTCACTCCCCTGTTCGAAAGCGAAGCCCAGCGGCCGAGATTGCTGCCAAGGGCCGCGCCGGTATACACGATAGGGGCCTCCGCTCCGACCGAGCCGCCGAATCCTATTGTCATGGCGCTGGTGAGCAGCGACGACCACATGTTATGGGGCTTGATGCGGGATTCTCCGCGCGATATCGCCAGCAGCACCTGGGTGACTCCGTGGCTGATGTTGTCGCGCACGAGGTAACGCACCACCATAAGCGACAGAAGCATTCCGAGGGCCGGGAACAGCGCATACCAGAATCCACCCGGCAGGGCGTCGGTGCAACCGCGTACAATCTTCTGCAGCAAATGGATGACCTTTATCAGCAGAACTGCAGAAAACCCTGCTCCCAAGCCTGTAAACAGACTCAGCAGCAGGATTTTACCTGTCTCTCCAAGTTTGATAAAGCGGAATTTCATCGCCGCCTAATCTGCGTCGGCTCCGTCGTCGTCCGAACTGTACTGTGCAATGTTGTCGTCGGGAAGCGGGGTTCCTTCGGGTTCCGCATCGGCGGACTGTCCGGCCACCTGTTCGTTTTCGGCGGCTTCCTCGCTCTCGAGCCAGCGCTCTATATCTTCGGCATCGTCTATCTTGACGTTGATCTTCACGAGATAGATGCCGTCGGGAATGTCGATAGTAACTGCGTAGAAGGGCGTTCCATCCGGTTTAGTATACTTTGTGAGGTCCTGCAGATAATCGTTGAAACCTCCCGGATATTTCTGTGCGAAGGCTTCCGCTACTGCGGGAGCCATGTTCTCATAGCTTACTACGTGTCTCTTTCGTGTATCCTGTGCCATAACAGTTCGGTATTTGGCTACAATATTAAACGATTTTTCTAAAAGAAAAAAGCCGGTACGCCGTTTTTTTGCAAAAACAGACTACATTCTTTCCGGCAGGTCGATTCCGAGCAGGCCCATCGCCTTCTCCAGCACCGAAGCCACGAGGCTTATCAGGGCCAGCCTGGTGCTGCGCACGGCTGCATCCGGCTCACGGATAATCTGCGTTTCGTGGTAGTACTGGTTGAATTCCTTGGCGAGGTCGTAGGCGAAATTGGCAATCAGCGCGGGCGAGAAAGCCTCCGCAGCCTCCCCGACCTTCTGGGGATATGCGCCCAGAATCTTGACCAGACGCACTTCCTTGGGGCTGAAGTCCACATTTTCCGCCTTCGCGGGGATGCCCTGCTCCGCAGCCTTGCGCAGGATAGAGCAGATGCGGGCGTGGGTATACTGGATGAAGGGGCCCGTATTTCCGTTGAAGTCGATGGATTCCGCCGGATTGAAGAGCATCTTCTTGCGCGGATCCACCTTGAGGATGAAATACTTGAGGGCGCCAAGGCCTATCATTGCATAGAGCCTGTCCTTCTCCTCGGAAGGCACGTCCTCCAGCTTGCCGGATTCCTCCGAAGTGCGGCGGGCCTCCTCCTGCATCTGGGCGATGAGGTCGTCGGCATCCACAACCGTGCCTTCGCGCGACTTCATCTTGCCGTCGGGCAGCTCCACCATACCGTAGGACAGGTGGTAGATGCGCTCAGCCCAGTCGAAACCGAGCTTGCCTAGGACCAGCTTGAGAACCTGGAAATGGTAATTCTGCTCGTCGCCCACTACATACACATGGGAGTCGAGACTGTATTCGGCAAAACGCCTTTCGGCGGTTCCGAGGTCCTGGGTGATATATACCGAAGTACCGTCCGAACGCAGCAGAAGCTTGCGGTCCAGTCCGTCTGCGGTGAGGTCGCACCACACGCTGCCGTCGGCCTGACGCTCGAAAACCCCGGCATCGAGGCCCTTCTGCACGAGCTCCTTGCCCAGCAGATAGGTCTGCGACTCGTAATAAACCTTGTCGAAATCGATTCCGAGCGACTTGTAGGTGGCGTCGAATCCGTCGAACACCCAGCCGTTCATCTTCGCCCAGAGTTCGCGCACATGCGCATCTCCCTGCTCCCACTTCACCAGCATCTCGTGCACTGCCTTCATGCAGGGGGCTTCCTTCTCGGCCTGCTCCTCTGGCACTCCGGCCGCTACGAGCTCCGCCACCTCCTTCTTCAGGAGGTTGCTGAACGCCACGTAGCAGTCGCCCACGAGGTGGTCGCCTTTCTTGCCGGTGCTTTCCGGGGTAGCCCCGCCGAAGAGCTTCTCCCAGGCATACATGCTCTTGCAGATGTGCACTCCCCTGTCGTTGACGAGCGTCACCTTTATAACTTCGTTGCCGGCGGCCTTGAGGAGGCGCGACACGCTGTCGCCGAGCAGATTGTTGCGGATGTGCCCCAGATGCAGGGGCTTGTTGGTGTTGGGCGATGAGAACTCAACCATAATCCTGCGGCCGGTCGAAGGCAGCTGCCCGAACGAAGGGTCTCCCGCGGCCGCCTCGAAGGTCTCCCTCCACCACAGCGGCGAAAGGCTCAGGTTAAGAAAGCCTTTGACGCTGTTGTAGGCGCTGATTTCGGGGCAGTTGGCAGTAAGCCATCCGCCTATCGCCTCGCCGCTGGCATCGGGCGAAGCATGCGTAATGCGAAGCAGGGGAAACACTATCAGAGTGTAATCCCCTTCGAATTCCTTGCGCGTTACCTGAACCTGGAGCGAGCCTGCGTCGACATCCGCCCCATAAAGGGCCTTGACGGCCTGTGCGGCCTTGCCTGCGATAAAAAGTTCCGGAGTCATCCTTAACCGAGATAGGACTTGAGAAGATTGCTTGCGGCGGGTTTCTTGAGCTTGCGGATCGCCTTCTCCTTAATCTGACGTACGCGCTCGCGGGTGAGGTCGAGGCGCTCGCCGATCTCCTCCAAAGTCATCTCCTGGCAGCCGATGCCGAAGAAGCTCTTGATGATTTCCCGCTCGCGCGGAGTGAGAATCTGAAGCGCGCGCTCGATTTCGATGCTGAGGCTCTCGTTGGTGAGGCCCTTGTCCGCCATGGGGCTGTCGTCGTTGGGCAGCACGTCCAGGAGGCTGTTGTCTTCGCCTTCCACGAAGGGGGCGTCCACGCTGACGTGACGTCCGCTTACGCGGAGGGTATCTGCAATCTTGTACTGGGGGATGTCGATCATCTCCGCAAGTTCCTCGGTGGACGGCTGGCGCTCGTGCTCCTGCTCGAACTTGCCCTGTGCCTTGCTGATCTTGTTCAGGGAACCTACCTGGTTAAGCGGCAGGCGAACGATCCTGGACTGCTCTGCGAGGGCCTGGAGAATCGACTGACGGATCCACCAAACCGCGTACGAAATGAACTTGAAGCCCTTGGTTTCGTCGAACTTTTCCGCAGCCTTGATGAGGCCCAGATTGCCCTCGTTGATAAGGTCGGGCAGGCTAAGGCCCTGGTTCTGGTACTGCTTTGCAACGGATACCACGAACCTCAGGTTGGCGCGCGTAAGCTTCTCGAGCGACTCCTTGTCGCCTCCGCGGATGCGCTGTGCAAGTTCTACTTCTTCTTCGGGGGTCACCAGTTCCTCGCGGCCGATCTCCTGCAGATATTTGTCCAGGGACGCGCTCTCGCGGTTGGTGATGGATTTTGTAATCTTTAACTGTCTCATAAATAAACCTACTTGCCATCCTTCGCGAATCCGAAGAAGCCCTGCTTGCCGGTGGCGCTGACGCCTTCTACATAAACGGCGCGGCGGCTCTTCTTCGCTACGGATATAACGTCCTGAGGTTTACTTACAGGCTGGTCGTTGACATAAAGGATGATAAAACCGTCGCTGGCTCCCGCATTTGCGAGGACTCCGCTGCCGGCCGAGACTATCTCGACTCCGCTCTTGAGTCCGAGCCTTGCAAGGGTTTCCTTGGATGCTTCGCGGAGCTTTCCGCCGTAGAAGGCAACTGCGCCTTCTTCATCCACGGTGCCCGTTGCGGCTTCGCTGCCCTGGAATTCCACTTTCAGATCCAGCGTCTTGCCTTCCCTGATAACGGTAACCACTGCCTTGTCGCCGGGGTGGTAGGAATTAACCTTTTCCTGAAGTCCGGACGGGGTTTTGATAACCGTTCCGTCCACTTTCAGCAGGATGTCTCCCTCCTTGATTCCGGCCTTGTCCGCGGCCCCTCCCTTCGTAACCTCGTTAATATATACGCCCTCGAGCGAAGAAAGTTTCAACTCTTCCGCCTTTTTTTCGCTGATGGGGCTCATGGTTACGCCGAGACGGGCGCGTTTGACACTGCCGAAGTCGATCAAATCTCCCACTACCTTCTTTACTATATTGGACGGCACGGCGAAGGAATATCCGCTGTAGGCGCCTGTCTGGGACACTATTGCAGTGTTGATGCCCACCAGTTCGCCCTTCTTGTTCACGAGCGCTCCGCCTGAGTTGCCGGGGTTGACGGCGGCATCGGTCTGGATGAAGGATTCGATCTTGAATTCGCCGGAGTAGTTGGGCATGCTGCGGCCTTTCGCGCTTACGATTCCCGCGGTGATGGTGCCCTTGAGCTGCTCGCCCAGGGGGGAACCGATGGCCAGCACCCACTCGCCGAGGCGGAGCTTGTCGGAATCCGCGAAGGGAACGATGGGAAGGCCCTCGGCCTCGATCTTGAGCAGGGCCACGTCCGTGACGGGGTCGGTGCCGATGATCTTGGCTTCGTACACCTTATTGTTGTTCAGGGTTACTTCCACTTTCGTGGCTCCCTGCACTACATGGTTGTTGGTAACTATATAGCCGTCTCCGCGGATTATGACGCCGGAGCCGCTGCCCTGCTGTTCGCGTTCCTGGGTCTGCGGCATCTGGTCGCCGAAGAAGAACTTGAAGAAGGGGTCGATATAGTACTGCTGCTCGGTTTTTATGGTCACTTTCACGAAAACCACCGCGTCCACTGCGGACTCGGCGGCATAAGTGAAGTCTGGATAGTCTGTTTCTGCCAAATTGACAGTGCGGTAGGCGGATCCGTCGATGGAATACGATGTGGTGGAGGCAGATGCCTGCGATGGGGTTGCGGCTTTTACGATGCCTACTGCTGCAAGTGCGCTGAGCGCTACTGAGAGGATGATAGTTGCAAAACTCTTTTTCATATCGGAAATCATTATTTGTTTTCGGTTTCAGTACCTTTTCTCCCAAAGGGAGGCGGACCGCGTCGATAAAATCAAAAGATATGCCAGATTTTCCAAATAATGATTATCTTTGCATACTTAAATAGAATCGATTATGGATTTCAGTGTTTCCAGTGCAGAACTCTTAAAGGGAATAAACGACGTATCAAAGGCTATCCCTGCCAAAACAACCAATCCCATCCTTGAGAATTTCCTCTTTGTGCTCAAAGGCAACAAGCTGGAAATCACCGCTTCGGACGGCGACCTCACCCTCCGCACCATCGTGGAGGTGGGCGCAGTGCGCGAAGAAGGCAGCATCGCAGTGCCTGCAAGGCAGCTGCTCGACCTCTTCAAGGCCCTGCCCGACCAGCCGGTGAACGTCAAGACAACGGGAGACGCCTCCTTCGAGTGTGTCTGGAGCAACGGTAACTCCGATCTCCCCTACTTCCCTGCCGAGGACTTCCCCGAAATCAAGGGAGCGGGAGCGGATGCGGTTACCGTCGTCTTCCCTGCCGAAACGCTGATTGACGGCATCAACGGCACGGTATACGCCGCGGCCGACGACGAGATGCGACCCGCGCTCAACGGCGTGTTCTTCGACATCGCCCCCGAATCCACCACCCTCGTGGCATCGGATTCCCACAAGCTCATCTGCTACACCACCGCCGACGTCCAGGCCGAGCAGCCCGCTTCGTTCATCCTGCACAAGAAGCCCGCTTCGGTGCTCAAGGGCACCGTCAGCAAGGAAGACGGCGAGGTTACCGTTACCTTCGATTCTACCACTGCCGTGTTCCTCTTCGGCATGACCATGATGGTCTGCCGCCTCGTCGTGGGCAAATACCCCAAGTACCGCGACGTTATCCCGCAGAACAACTCCAACGTGCTCAAGATCGACAGGCAGTCCCTGCTGAACACCCTGCGCCGCGTTGCAGTCTGCGCAAACAAGGCATCCAACCACATCAAGCTCGAGCTCAAGCCCGGACAGCTTGAAATTACCGCCCAGGACCAGGGCTTCGCCATCGCCGCATACGAAAAGCTCGAATGCGACTACAGCGGCGAGGACCTCACCGTCGGCTACAAGTCTTCCTTCCTCATCGAAATACTTAGCAACATGACCTGCGACACCGTGGTGATGAAGTTCGCCGACGCCCGCAGGGCTGCGCTCATTGTTCCTTCCGAGGAAGAAAGCGACAAGGAAAAGATTTGCGGCATTCTCATGCCGATCATGGTATAAACCCCCTTGCTTATGGCACTGGAACTCAAGCGCCCCCTGCTGTTCTTCGACATCGAAAGCACGGGGCTCGATATCGCTACAGAATGTATTGCTGAGCTTTGCTTCTACAAAGTCTTCCCCGGCGACAGGCAGCCCGAGGAAAAGACCTGGCGTTTCCGCCCCTGGGAGTATCCCAAGGACAATTTCAGCGGTAAAGGACGCCAGCACCGCATGGATCCGATGGCCAGCAAGGTGAACCATATCACCGACGAGGATCTCCGCAACGAGAAACCCCTCATCTGCTATGTCGACGAGATTGCGGCATGGCTCAGGGACTGCGACCTCGGAGGCTACAATTCCGAGCGCTACGACCTTCCGCTCCTGGTTTCCGAATTCGAACGGGCCAAGGAGTACTGCAGGATGCGCTGCGGAGCCGGTCCCGAGGTTTCCGACGCCGAAAAGGCGCAGGCGGCCCACATTCTCGACACCCTCTCCGGCATCGACCTGATGAGCGCGAAGATGGTGGACGTGCAGAAAATCGTCTACAAGGTGCTGCCGCGCACTCTCAAGGCTGCCTACGCGCTCTTCCACGAAGGACGCGATTTCGAGGATGCCCATTCCGCCCTGGCGGACACAAAGGCCACCTACGACCTTCTGGTCAAGCTTGTCGATATCTGGAACAAGCCCGGCGAGCATAGCGTGGAGCATCATTTCACGGTGGAAGCCGACGACCTTCTGGGCACCGACGCCGAGGCTATGGCGGAGTTCCCCCTCCGCAAGCGCGACCCCGAAACCGGCGCACTTTCCGTCGAAAAGGAAGATTTCTACGACATCGCAGGCAAACTTGTTCGCCGCGACGGCAAGATTTATATCAATTTCGGCAAATACAAAGGCAAAACCATCGAGGAACTCTATTATCTCGACACAAAGCGCGGCTTTCTCAACTGGGTGCTGGAGCGCGATTTCATGCAGGATACAAAAGACAAACTGAGCGCCCTCTACGACGAATGCGAGAAAAAGGGACTCGCAGGGCTTCAGAATAAGTTCAAATAGGCAATGAGACTCATCCCTATCTATACCTGGAACAAGGGAATACGCAATTTCGACCTCCGCAGCAAAGCTTTCCGCAAGCAGCCATGGGCCCAGGGAGTGATACTTCTGGGCTGCGTGCTTGTTGCCATGCTGCTCGCCAACCTTCCGTTCACGAAGGAGCTTTACCATAACCTGCTTCATACTACATTCACGCTCAACCTCAGCAGTCCTTCGGGCGGAATCAACCTTTCCATCCCCAGGGGAATGACCATCGAAGGGTTCATCAACGACATCCTGATGGTGGTGTTCTTCTTTACCGTCGGGCTGGAGATTCGGCGCGAGGTGGCCTTCGGCGAGCTGTCCTCGCCAAAGAAGGCGGTGATGCCGGTAATAGCGGCGTTCGGAGGCGTTGTGGCGCCCGCGCTGATTTATGCGCTCGTAAACCACGGCACCCCTGCGGCATCCGGCTGGGGCATCCCCACGGCCACGGACATCGCATTTGCCGTCTGCATACTTTCGGTGCTGGGCGACAAGGTCCCGGTATCGCTCAAGGTTTTCCTTACGGCGCTCGCAATTGCCGACGACCTCATCGCAATCCTGGTCGTGGCGCTGTTCTACGGAGGAAAGATCAATTTCGCGCTGCTGCTGATAGCGGTGCTTGTGATTCTGTTCACTCTGCTTCTGCGCCGCCTCGGCGAAAAGGCGCTCTTCCCCTACCTGCTGCTTGCGCTGGTAGTATGGGTACTGTTCTACTATTCCGGCATCCACGCCACGATGTCCGGCGTGGTGATGGCGTTCCTGATTCCCGCGACTCCGCGCTACAACAAGGCGCAGTTCGTGCATAAGTGGAACAAATACAACGCCCGCTTCCACGAGTACGACAATGTGCCCGACAGAGCCTTCCCGAACGGTCCCCAGAGGCATTGCATCAAGAAACTCGGCAAGCTCGGGCGCGGTTCCATGGAGATGACCTACGTGCTTGAGGACGGCCTCTCGCCCTGGGTAAACTTCCTCATTATGCCGCTCTTTGCCCTGGCAAACGCCGGAGTGGAGATTGCAGACCTGTCGTTCGGCGGTGTCAGCCTCGGTATAATCCTCGGCCTGCTGGTCGGCAAGCCCCTCGGCATCACTCTCACCAGCTGGCTGGCAGTTAAGTTCAAGCTCGGCGAAATGCCCGACAAGGCTACCTGGCCGATGTTCTTTGCAGTCGCATGCCTCGGAGGAATCGGATTCACCATGTCCATTTTCGTCGACACGCTGTCCTTCGGAGGCAACAGCCCCGAGCTTATGCAGCAGCTTCGCGATATGGGTAAGATTGCGGTGCTGCTCGGCTCGGTCTGCGCCGGCGTTCTCGGCAGCGTGCTGGTGAATGTTTTTGCAAAAATCAAGAAGAATTGATATATTTGCAGCCGCAAGCCACTTTAGCTCAGTCGGTAGAGCAGCGCATTCGTAACGCGCAGGTCGTCAGTTCGAGCCTGATGAGTGGCTCCAAAAAAGAGGACGGGAAGACCCCGTCCTCTTTTTTGAAGCCACTATGGCTGTGTCTCGGGGCTCTGCCCCGAACCCCGCGGACTCCGTCCGGCCGCTAACGCGGTTGTCGCTTCGCTCCGATTCGTAGCTATAACGGGCATCCGAGCGGGGGCTTTCCGGGACGGTGTAATGCGGACTAGAGCTCCCCTTGTGGGACTCTGGCCGCCCTTTACCCGACGCGGATGGGGAGGATGCCCGTTAGAGGCTGGAAGCGGCGGAGAGGCCGGCGAGGAAACCGGTGCTGAAGGCGGTCTGGAGGTTATAGCCGCCGGTATCGCAATCGAGATCCAGTAGTTCACCGCAGAAATAGAGGCCGGGGACAAGGCGCGACTCGAGCGTTTTGCGCAGCACTTCATCGAGGGAAACGCCGCCGGCGGTAACCACCGCGCGTTCGTAGCCGACGTAACCTTCAATTTTGAACCGCCAGTCCTTCAGGCACCTGGCTATGGTCGGCAGGTTCACCCACACCTTGGTATCGGTCCTGCCGCGACGCTCCAGCGTAATTATATCCGGATTGCATGCAGTAAAGCCCGGAATCAGTTCCCAGGGCATCAGCTTGCCGAGCAGAATGCGGCACTTCTCCTTCTCGTGCAGGCGCTTGCTGCGCGGGTCGCGGTCCACCTCGGCCCAGAGTGCCTTAACATTTGCAGTGAGCTCTTCCAGCGGCACTGCAGGTTTAAGGTCCAGCGACAGCTCCACTCGGGAACCGTTCATCAGCGCCTTGACCGCCTTGCGGCTTAGCTGGAAGCCGATAGGTCCCTCGATTCCGCCGTCCGTAAAGTCCATGTCGCCGAACTCGCCGCCAGCCTCGCTGCCCTCGATGGTCAGTTTCAGGGCGACATTCTTCAGTTTTACGCCGTTCAACTTCTCTCCGAGCTCGCTCAGGGGCAGGGAACGCTGGCGGATAAAGCGCTGACTATCAGCGACTTGAGCTAATCCTTCTGTGCCGTTTCCTGGGTAGAAGGAATCACTTAAAGTGCTGGTTTCCAATAAGTTGGCCGCCAGCGAAATTTTGTAGCCGCGAGGCACCAGCGCGGTGAGCGAAGGGAAAAGCGGGGTGATGTGATGCCCGAGTGCTTCTGCGAAGCGGTATCCGTCGCCGGTCGAGCCGGTTCCGGGATACGAGAGACCGCCGGTCGCGACAATCAGCTTGCTGCAGGTCCAGATTCCCCCGTCCGAGAGCGCGATCCGGAAGCCGCCGTCCGCAGACTCTACCGACGCGACGGTGGCCTCGGTCACTATCTTCACCCCCAGACCGTTGCAGGCACGCACCAGCGCGTCCACCACGTCCGAAGCGCGGTGAGATGCCGGGAAAGCCCGGTCTCCCCTCTCCACTACGGCTGGCATGCCGGCTGCTTCGAAGAACTTCACGCAGTCTTCCGGCGGGAAGTTGTAGAATGCCGGCCGCACGAAATCAGCTTTGCCCTGTATGTGCTGGACGAAATCGTTCCAGGCCTTGACGTTGCTGAAGTTGCAGCGGCCCTTGCCGGTAATCATTATCTTTCTGGCGGGACGGGGCATCTTTTCCAGCACCGTAACCTGCGCCGGCGAGCCGTCTGCTACAAGTTTAGACGCAGCCGACCAGGCCGCCATCAGGCCGGAGGCCCCACCACCTATTATAATAATATCGGACTTCATACGAAAAATGGGAAAGCTTAGCACATCGCACCGCTACAACCTCTTACCCTTGCTGCATTCCTGCCCTGGGGGAGTTGGGAGGGAGCTGGTCGTGTACGACTTTCCCACTGCAAATATACAAAGTTTTTGGTAAATGCAAGGAGCCTAGATGCTGTCGAAGATGAGCGGCAGGATGTCGTCGACCTTGTCGAACTTCCAGATTATGCCGTCGCCGATCATTATCACAGACATCGGATGACCGTGTTTTGCCTGATACTGGGCCATTACCTGGCGGCAGGCTCCGCAGGGAGTTGCGGGCGATTTTGCGAGACGGCCCATCACGCCGCCGGCCAGCGCCAGACTCTCCATGGCTTTGTCGGGATAGGATGCTCCTGCGGCGAACATCGCGGTGCGCTCGGCGCAGAGTCCGGACGGGAATGCCGCGTTCTCCTGGTTGGCACCCTTGACTATCACACCGTTGCTCAGACGCACTGCGGCGCCCACGTTGAAGTGGGAGTATGGGGCGTAGGAACCGCTCATCGCTTCTATTGCGGCGTGTGCGAGTTCTTTGTCCAGCGGCTCGAGTTCGTCGAGGGATTTATATTCGTGAAACGAAATTTTTATCTCTTTCTCGGTCATAATAGTGTTATTACAGCCCTCAAATATACGAATTTTCCTTAAATTTGCGCACTATGAAGATATGCGTAGGCCTGTCCGGAGGCGTGGACTCCAGCGTTGCGGCCCTGCTCCTCAAGCAGCAGGGTTACGACGTCTTCGCCATGTTCATGCAGAACTGGCACGACGCCGACGCTACGCTGCACGGCGACTGCGAGTGGGAGGAGGATAAGTTCGTTGCCGAGATGGTCGCGCGCAAACTCGAAATTCCTTTTTATTTCATAGACCTCAGTAAGCAGTATCGGCAGCGGGTGGTCGACTATATGTTCGATGAGTATGCCCGCGGGCGCACGCCGAATCCCGACGTGCTTTGCAACCGGGAGATCAAGTTTGATGCGTTCCTTGCCGCAGCCAAGCGCATGGGCGCCGATATGGTTGCGACCGGTCATTACTGCAGAAAGGAGATCCTTTGCCCCAATCCCTCCGCGTCAGGCAAAGGGCCAGCCAGAGTCCCACAGGGGGAGCTCTGGTCTGGCATTGCCCGTCCCGATAAGGCCCACGCAGCGGGCAAAGAAGCCACCGTGCCAATATACCGAATTCTGGAGGGGGTGGATCCGGGGAAGGACCAGAGCTATTTTCTGTGCCAGCTTACGCAGGAGCAGCTCGCGCAGGCGATGTTCCCGATCGGGGGGCTGCTGAAGAGCGAGGTGCGCAGGATTGCCAAGGAGGCGGACCTGCCGTCGGCGGACAAGAAGGATTCGCAGGGAATATGCTTTGTGGGCAAGGTCGACCTGCCTACGTTCCTGAAGCAGAAGCTGCAGAGCCGCGAAGGCGAGGTGATTGAAGTTTTCGATACGTTTTACAAAGATAACTCATTGTATCAGAGGCAGGTAGAGATTGTCAAAAGCCTGCTGAAGGATGGCTGGAAGGGCGAGGTGCCGATGATTTCGCACTATATTTCAGAGGACAAGTGTACCCCGGTGGACGATGCGCATCCCTTCGAGGAAGCGAAGGTGGTAGCAATGTCCGACGAGTCGCTGGCAACGCTTGCCTCCCCCATCGATTATTCGGGAATCCAGTTCGAAACCGAGACCTACCGCAGCGGCCATAAGCACGTGCGCAAAACCCGTTGGAAACCAAATCCTTACGGAGTTATCGCCGGCAAGCACGAGGGTGCCCAGTTCTACACTATCGGGCAGCGCAAGGGCCTGAATATAGGCGGGCACAAGGATTCCATCTTCGTAATTGCAACGGATACGGAGGCAAACCGCATCTATGTTGGTGAAGGCCATACCCACAGGGGGCTTTCGCGCCTCTGCCTGCACATAAATGCAGACGAGCTGCACTGGATCCGGCCGGATCTGGAAATGGCAGTCGGCGAGAACCGCCGCTACCGCGTACGGATACGCTACCGCCAGCCCCTGCAGGACGCCACGCTGCTGCGTCGCGAAGACGGCCTCTATATATTGTTTGATCAGCCCCAGAGGGGCATCAGCCCGGGCCAGTTCGCCGTCTGGTATGCCCCCGACGGCGAGATGATAGGCAGCGGAGTAATATAGCGCAAGGATGTTCGAATTCGAGATATGTGTTCCTCTCTCCAGAGAGCCTAGGCTGAAAGAAATTGAAGCCAAGGCCGCAGGCATGCAGTGGGTGCTCAAAAAGCGCAGCATCGACGCCCGCAAGGAACCCGTCTGGCGCTACCGTTACGAGGCCTATGCCCCGGGCGAATATGTAGAGCCGCAACTCCCTGAATATAAGAATGTTGCAGATGCACAACCGGTCATTGTCGTGGGCGCCGGCCCTGCCGGGATGTTCGCTGCGCTCAAACTTCTTTCGCTTGGTCTCAAACCCATAATCCTGGAGCGCGGAAAGAACGTGCACGAGCGCAAGCTCGATATGGCTAAACTTTCCCGCGAGGGCATAGTCAACCCCGAATCCAACTATTGCTTCGGCGAAGGCGGCGCGGGGGCTTTTTCGGACGGAAAACTCTACACCCGTTCGTCCAAGCGCGGCGATATCAGCGAAGTGCTGCTTCAACTGGTGGAATTCGGCGCATCAAAGGCGATTCTGACCGACGCCCATCCCCATATAGGCTCCGACAAGCTGCCCACGGTGGTCGAAAATATCCGCAACTGCATTACAGGCCACGGAGGCGAGTATCATTTTGCCGCCAAGGTCGTGGACATCAAGGGCAGCAAGGGCGATTTCGAGGTAATCTGCGAGGACGGACGCTCCTGGAAAGCAGGCAGCATTATCCTTGCCACAGGCCATTCTGCAAGGGATATTTACGAGATGCTGGACCGCAAGGGAGGCTCCCTCGAAGCAAAGGGATTCGCACTCGGCGTGCGGGTGGAGCATCCGCAGGAAAAGATAAACTGGGCGCAGTACCACGGCACCTGGAAGCCCGGCATGCCGGCTGCAGAATACTCGTTTGTGGAGCAGCAGGACGGCCGAGGCGTTTTCAGCTTCTGCATGTGCCCCGGAGGCATTCTGGTGCCGTCTTCCACGGAACCCGGCACGGTGGTGCTCAACGGCATGTCCAACTCTGCGCGAAGCGGCAAGTTCGCCAATGCCGGAGTGGTGGTGCAGATAGAGCCGGAGGATGTTCCCGGCGATGGCCCCTTCAAGTTGCTGGACTGGCAGAGGGCCGTGGAGCGCAGCATGTTCGACTGGTGCGCTTCCGCCCGCGATGCGAAGGACGCTCCCAAGGACCTCCCGACCAACCTGATGGCAGCTCCGGCCCAGCGGATGGAAGACTTCTGCCTCGGGCGCCTCAGCAAGAAAATGCCCGAAACAAGCTACTTCCCCGGCGTGATTTCCGCACCTCTGCACGAGATTCTGCCGCCCATCGTTGCCGACAGGCTCCGCAAGGTTTTCCCAAGGGTGAAAATCCGCAATTATTACACGAATGCGGCGCTTCTGCTGGGTGTCGAAAGCAGAACTTCGTCGCCAATCCGCATTCCGCGCGATGATATTTCGCTGGAATATGTATCTTTGCAGGGAATTTATCCCTGCGGAGAAGGCGCGGGATATTCAGGAGGCATAGTTTCTTCGGCCATCGACGGCATCAGATGCGCGGAAGCGGCCTCGCAGGCAATGAACAAATAATTATTATTCAGATATGAAAAAAGCATTAGTTATTCTGAGCGTCATCGCAACAGCGATATCTCTCACAAGCTGCCATCTAGATGGAGCCACCGTGCGTACCGAGGACTATACCATCGAACCTACGGCATGGATTGAAAATACCGGCTCACTTGCATCTGACACGTATTATTACATCACTTGCGAAGCCGATTTCATCTCCAAGTCCGCCTGCGAGGACGGCACGGTCAACGCCTATCTCTGGCTGCCCGGAACCAAGACCTGGACTCCGCTTCCCTATGTGACTCTGTACATGGTTTCCCAGGGAATGGGTTCCGTACCTGTTGCAGAGAACATCCGCTTCGAGTATGCTCCCGGCGAAGTAACATTCATCGTCCAGGACATGAACGGAAACCTTCCCGTGCCGATGGTGGATCCGCTTACTTTCCGCGTAACTACTACGAGGTAATTCTAGAAATCTGCCATCCGGGAAACCGGAGCTACATCCAAAGCACATCTTTCGCCGGCCAGGTAGTGATACCAGCCGGCGATTGCTATCATGGCGGCATTGTCGGTGGTAAACTTGAATTCCGGCAGATACACGTTCCAGCCACGCTTTGCGCCCTCTTCGAGCATGCGGGCGCGCAGGCCGCTGTTGGCCGACACTCCCCCGCCGATCGCTATCTCGCGGATGCCCGTCTGCTTCGCAGCCTTCACGAGTTTGTCCATCAAAATATCGATGAGAGTCTTCTGGAAGGAAGCGCAGAGGTCTTCCTTGTTCTTCTCCATAAAGTCGGGATCCAGGGCAATCTGGTCGCGCACGAAATACAGCAGCGAGGTCTTGATGCCGCTGAAGCTGTAGTCCAGCCCGGGGATATGCGGCTTTGCGAACTTGAAACGGTTTGCATCGCCCTGCTTTGCAAGATGGTCGATGACCGGACCTCCGGGATAACCCAGCCCCAGCATCTTTGAACACTTGTCGAAGGCCTCTCCCACAGCATCGTCGATGGTCTGCCCCAGAATCTCATATTCCAGGGGCGAAGACACCTTCACAATCTGTGAATTGCCTCCGGAAACCAGCAGGCAGAGGTAAGGGAAGGAGAGCTGGCGCACTTCCTTGCCGGGTTCCTTGACGAAACCCGCCAGCAGATGCCCCTGAAGGTGATTCACCATTACCAGGGGGATGCCCAGGGAGATGCCAAGTGCCTTGGCGAAGGATGTCCCCACCAGCAGCGAGCCCAGGAGCCCGGGGCCGCGGGTGAAGGCTATCGCCGAGAGTTCAGAAGCCGCCACGCCGGCGCGGGAAAGAGCTTCGCTCACCACCGGAACGATGTTGAGCTCATGTGCCCTGGATGCCAGTTCCGGCACCACACCGCCGTAGGCTTTGTGCACGTCCTGGCTTGCTATGACGTTGGACAGCAGCCATCCGTCCTTGATGACGGCGGCCGAAGTATCGTCGCAGGAAGACTCTATTCCCAATATAATATCCGACATAGTATTCGTTTTGTGCGTCTTTCTGGAAGAAAGAACGCGCAAATTTAGCGATTTATTTCTATTTTTGTAGATTGTATAAATACGCACTTATCATTTTGTGGCTATAAAAAGGTCGGGAGACATAGGAGTAAGGGTATTCGGCGCGATAATCGTGCTGCTCGCCGCGCTGTTCATCGCAGTGCAGACCCCTACCGTGCAGAAGCTCATCGCTTCGGCCGCCCTGTCGTCGATCGAAAAGAAGATTGACGGCAAGGTGAGCGTCGGCGGCCTGGTTATAGAATCCGCCAACAGTTTCCTGCTCCGCGACGTGGTTATAGTCGACGACGGGCCTCAGCGCCTGGCCGACACGGTGTTCACAGCTGCCAGAATCGCCGGAACCCTTTCGGGCAAGAGCCTTTTCGGAGGCGGCGGCATCAGGCTTTCGCGACTGGAGATCACCGACGCCATGGTCCATTACATCTACGAGGACGACAGGATCCTGCGCAGCAATTTCGAGCGCATCATATCCTCGCGCAAGCGGGCCGAGCTGGAAGCCAAAGCGGCGCTCCAGGGCCAACCGATCCCCCAGAATGCGGCCGACAGCCTTGCGGCGATAGTCAAGGCGGATGATTTCCGCGCGGACAAGGTGATAATCAAGGGCCTGCGCTTTATAATGCACGACCCTTACAAGGAGCGCTACATGCGCAGTGCCGACGCCATCAACTACTCCGACCTGGATGCCCGCGGCGATATCGAAATCAGCGACTTGAGCATGAACAACGGCTTCTTCCAGGCTACCGTCGACAATGCGGTGCTCAGCGAGAAGTGCGGCTATCACGTCAACAGCATAAGCGCCCGCGTGAAGGCAGGACACGGCAGGGTAAGCGTCGAGAAGATCCGCTTCGACGACGGATTCTCCAAGGTCTACGCTCCCCTGTATTCCATGACCAGCACCTGCGATACTGCCTACCGAAACTACACTCACATGGTGCGGATGAAGGCGGTGCTCGACAAATCGCACGTGTCCAGCAAAACCATATCCGCCTTCGGGCTTGGAGTCCTGCACGCCTCCGACATCAACCTGGATGTAACCGGCGTCGGAATGGAAGGCTTCTGCAACGACTTCAAGATTACGAAGTTCAAGGCAAAGGACAGCAAGGGCGGCATCAGGGCCGACCTGAGGGGTACGGTTACCGGCATCACGGACACCAAAAACATCCTTGTCAACCTGAAGGCGGACAGGCTGGACTTCTCCACGGAGGGAGCCGCCCGCTTTATGACCTGCCTAAAGCCCGGCATCCGCAAGCCCGACTGGGGAAAGTTCGCCCCCGGCACCTCCTTCAACTTCAAGGGCCGCGTTAAAGGCCCGCTCAACAGGCTCCGCGCCGACGGGCGCGTATCTTCCGGAATCGGCAAGCTGCAGGCCGACCTCGACCTGCGCAACCTCACCGACGGCAGGCGTCCGACCGAAATTGCCGGCACCCTGGGCACCGACAGGCTGGATATAGGCAAGATAATCTCCAACGACAAGCTGGGCATCTGCACTGCGAACACCGGCTTCCACGCCGTCCTGAACGGCGAAGCGACAAGCGTCACCATAGATTCGCTGATGGTGGACAGGCTCGGCCTGATGGGATACGAATACACAGGAATCGCCGCCGGAGGAGAGTTCTCGGGCAACGATTTCGACGGCAAGATAATCTGCGCCGATCCAAACCTCAATTTCATCTTCCAGGGAATCTTCAACCTCTCCCCCAATACCGGCAACTCGCTTTACAAATTCTACGCTAACGTTGGTTACGCCGACCTCCAGGCAATGAATCTCGACAGGCGGGGCGGTTCCTCCAAGCTATCGATGACCGTGGCGTCCAACTTCATGAAGACGGACAAGGGAGATATCCTCGGCGACATCGACGTCCGCGACCTGACGGTCGAAAACGACGCGGGGCGCAGGTATATCGGCGACATCTCGATAGGCTCGCACTCCAACGACAACATCAACCGCATCCAGCTGGAATCCGACTTCCTGGACGCGGGCTATGTGGGCAGCGGCAACATAGCCGGCATCATCGACGACATCCAGACCATCACCACGCGGAGGGAACTCCCCTCGCTCTATCCGCGCAGCAGCGTGGACAAAGGCCGCATAGGGCGCAGTTACGACCTCGACGTCGACTTCCACGACACACGCGACCTGCTTTCCTTCCTCCGTCCCGGGCTCTACATTGCCGACTCGACCAGGCTGGAAATAGGCATCGACCGGCAGGGTGAGCTTCGCGGTACGCTCAATTCGCCCCGCATCGCGATGCGCAAGAACTTTATCAAGGACATGTCCTTCAGCTTCGACAATCTGGGCGGAAGCCTGAACGCGACGCTGCTGGGCAACGAGATGCAGGCGGGCCCGCTCACGCTCAAGGACGCAGCCCTCACGGTCTTCGGCGACCACGACGACTTCTTCCTTTCCTTCCACTACGACAGCAAGGACGACACCAACGACATGGGCGAAATCTACCTCGCCGGCAACATCTTCCGCGACGCTAAGGACACGCTTGTGCTGATGGCCAATCCCCTCTCGTCCTACATGCAGTTCGACGGCGAGCAGTGGGACATCTCCGAATCCACCATAAGCGTTCGCTCGCGGCAGGCACGCTTCAGCGGCTTCCGCATGTACAACGGCAGCCAGAGCATCTCCATCGACGGCGGCGTGGCGCTTAACCGCAGGGACACGCTCAACGTGGGCATCAACGGGGTGAATCTGGGCATCCTCAATTATTTTACGGCCGGCAACTACGACTTCGGCGGGCTCACTTCCGGTCGCGCCGTGGTGACTTCGCCCGTCAGGGACAGGCTGCGCGCCCTGGTCAACGTCAACTGCGATTCGCTGCAGGTCAGCGGCGAGCAGGCCGGCAGCATGAAGATGGCCGCCGTCTGGGACGCCGGCACCGGCAGGACTAACGTCTATCTGCGCAATATCGCGGACGGACACGACGCGCTCAACGCCAAAGGAACATATTATATCGACAGCCGCAGGCTGGACCTCACCGCCAACCTCGACAACATGAACCTGGTGGTTGTCTTCCCCTTCGTCTCCAAGTATCTCGACGACATCCGGGGCGGCATCAGCGGCGAGATAACCGCCAGCGGGCCCATCGACAGCCTCTCGCTTTCCAGCCGCGACGCAGTGGTGCAGGACGCCAGGCTCGTAATCGGCTACACGGACGTTGGATACACCCTGAACGGCCCGTTCCACCTTGCAAACGACGGCATTTTCTTCGATTCCATGCAGATAAAGGACCGCAAGGGAGGCTCCGGAACCATCGCTGGCGGCATCCGCTTCGACCATACGCGCAATACCGAACTCGACGCACAGCTCAACCTGCGCGACCTCGAGGTAATCAATACCAAACCGGGCACAGGCAATATCTACGGCAATGTTTTCGCGGCCGGCAGGGTGAATATCAGCGGCCCGCCCGAAGCAATAGTGCTGGATGCGGACCTCCGTACCGCCAAATCCGGCAACATCCATGTGAGGCTCGGAAGCGCAAGCGCCGAAACCAACGCCGACCTGCTCAGTTTCACCAGCCACGAAGAGCATACCGTCGACCCTTATCAGGCGATGCTCCAGACCTTCGAGGAAGAAGCCGTCGCGCAGAAGACCGAAACCCGCAGCGACCTGGTTGCCAGATGCCGCATAACCGCCACGCCGGACTTCACCGCGGTGCTGGAGCTGGACAGCACAGGCGACAACTTGCTTTCCGCCAGCGGACAGGGTACAATTACCGCCAACATACGTCCGGCAAGCAAGCAGTATGAGCTGCGCGGCGACTACAACATCAGCTCGGGTAAGTATCACTTCGCCATCCCTGGCATACTCCACAAGGAGTTCAATATCAACAGCGGCAGTTCGCTCAAGTTCAACGGCGACCCGATGGAAAGCGAGATGGACGTGCGGGCCACCCATTCGCTGCGCACCTCGCTCAGCAGGCTCATCGCCGATACCACCTCGGTTTCCACCAGGCGCACCGTAAACTGCGGCATCGAAATATACGACAAACTGCTGGAGCCCAAGTTGCGCTTCAGCATAGACGTACCCGACCTCGATCCCGCCACCAAATCGCTGGTGGACGCTGCAATCAACACCGAAGACAAGGTGCAGAAGCAGTTCCTCGCCCTGCTCATTGCGGGTTCGTTCATTTCCAGCGAGCAGAACGGCGTCTCCGACAACAGCAACCTGCTCTACTCCAACGTCAGCGACATAATGTCCAAGCAGCTCAGCAACATCCTGTACAAGCTAGACATCCCCGTCGACCTCGGCCTCGGCTACGAGCAGAACACCAGGGGCGACAACCTCTACGACGTGTCGGTGAGCACCGAACTCTTCAACAACCGCGTAGTCGTTTACGGCTCCGTGGGCAACAGGGAGTACAGCAACACCACCGCCGGCAACAACGGCAGCGACATGGTGGGCGACCTGGACATCGACGTCAAGCTCGACAAAGCCGGACGCGTGCGCCTGAACATGTTCTCGCACTCTGCCGACGACTATACCAGCTATCTCGACAACTCCCAGCGCAACGGCGCGGGCATAACATACCAGAAGGAATTCGGCACATGGAAGGGCCTGCTGCGCAGCATCTTCACCAGCAAGAAGAAGCGTCGCGAAAAAGCGCGCGAAATGGCAGCCAACCCGCCGAAGCAGAACGTAATAGAGATTACCGAAAATGAGTGACTATAAACTGTACCTGATTCCTTCCCCCATCGCCGAAGGCGACCCGGCCGAAACCATCCCCGCAGGCACCCTGGAGCGCCTGAAGAGCCTTCGCGTCTTTGTGGTGGAGGAACTCCGTACAGCCCGCCGCTACCTTTCCGCGGCCGGTCTAAAGGGGCATATCGAGGAGCTGGAATTCCACACGCTCAACGAGCATACCAGCCCTGCCGAAGTTCAGGCGCTGCTCCCCCTTCTGGACCGCTCCGACGTGGGTCTCATCTCAGAAGCCGGCCTCCCCGCGGTGGCCGATCCGGGGGCATCCCTCGTGGCGCTCTGCCAGCAGAAAGGCATAGAGGTGGTCCCTCTTGTGGGTCCTTCGTCCCTGATGCTTGCACTGATGGCCTCCGGCCTGGACGGCCAGAGTTTCGCGTTCCGCGGATATCTTCCTGCGAAGACGGAAGAACGCCGCAATGCACTCCGCGGCGTCGAGAAGCAGTCTGCCCAGTTCCGACAGACGCAGCTTTTCATAGAAACGCCCTACCGCAACGATTCGCTCCTTGCCGACATGCTCCAGACGCTCTCCCCCGCAACCCGGCTCTGCATAGCCGCAGGCATCGGTTCGCCGGAAGCGTTCATCCGCACCAAAACCGTCGCAGACTGGCGCAGGAAGGTCCCTGCCATCGGCAAAGTGCCCTGTGTGTTTTTAATCCTCGCCAAATGAAGATAGCGTTCGTCACTCTCGGCTGCAAGCTCAATTATGCGGAGACCTCTACTTATGAGAGGGGTTTCCGGGCTGCCGGGCTCGAGGTCGTGCCGTGGCGCGACAAGGCGGACGTGTACCTCGTCAATACCTGCACCGTTACCGAAACTGCCAATGCGAAGTCGCGCAGCGAAATCCGCAAGCTGCACCGCATAAATCCGGCCGCGCCCATCGTCGTAACCGGCTGCTATGCCCAGATGAAGCCCGACGAAGTCGCCGCCATCGACGGTGTCGCACGGGTTTTCCGCTCCGACGAAAAGTCTTTAGTCGTATCAGAGACACTAAGCCTGCTTGGCGGCTGCGGAGAGAGTGCCCCTTCGGGAGTTCGCTTCGCTCACCCCACCATCCCTTCGGGACGGTCCCCCCGCTATCGATCCGCGGGTGATACGTCCCTCAGGGGCAGCTCTCCCTCCGCCGCTACTTCAACTTTTTCGGCGTATAGTTCTGGTGAACGGACAAGATCCTTCCTTAAGGTACAGGATGGTTGCGATAACTTTTGTGCTTACTGTACTGTACCATACGCCAGGGGCAGGAGCAGGAACATTCCGGTCTGTGAAGCGGTGAGAATGGCGCAGGAAATTGCAGCACAGGGAGTTAAGGAAATAGTGCTGACCGGCGTGAATACAGGCGATTTCGGGAGGACAACCGGCGAGAGTTTTCTCGATTTACTGAAGGCGCTGAACGAAGTGCAGGGCATCGAACGGTACAGGATTTCGAGCATAGAGCCGAACCTGCTGACGGAAGAGATTGTGGACTGGATAGCCTCCGGCACGAAGTTCCAGCCCCACTTCCATATTCCGCTCCAGACCGGCTGCGACGAGCTCCTGAAGCGCATGGGACGCCGCTACACCACGGCAGAATTCGCCGGCAAGCTGCAGATGATCCGCAGCAAAATGGAAAAACCCGGCGCGGAAAAGGTCTTCTTCGGCATCGACGTAATGGTCGGGCTGCCGGGCGAAACGCCGGAACTGTTCGCGCAGACCTGCAGCTTCCTTGAGAGGATACGCCCCGCCTTCATCCATATATTCCCCTACTCCAAACGCCCCGGGACGAGGGCTGCGGAAATGCCGGACCAGGTGCCCGAAAGCATCAAGAAAGAGCGCGTAGCCACGCTGGAAGCGCTCTGCGACAGGCTCCACCGCGAATTCGAGGAGGCCAACCGCGGAATTCACGCAAGGGTGCTTTGGGAAAGCAAGGAGAAGGACGGAAGCATGGGCGGATACACCGGCAATTACATTAGGATTACAAGGCCGTACGACGCGCAGCTGTCGGGCCGCATTACAGAGATAACGATATGAGCGTGAGACTTACTTTCCTCGGCACGGGAACATCCAACGGAGTGCCTTTCATAGCGTGCAACTGCCCCGTCTGCACCTCGCAGGACCCCCGCGACAAGCGTCTGAGGGCGTCCGTCCTGGTGGAATGGGACGGCATCAATATAGTGGTGGACGCAGGGCCGGACTTCCGGCAGCAGATGCTGCGGGCGAATGTGCAGCATCTCGATGCCATCCTCCTGACTCATAATCACAAGGACCACACGGGCGGCCTGGACGACACCCGCGGCTTCAACCTGGCTGAAAAGAAGCCCGTCAACATCTACTGCGAGAAGTATGTGGAGGAAACGCTGCGCCGCGAATTTGCCTACGCTTTCGCGGAGCCCCGCTATCCCGGCTCGCCGGAATGGCATCTGCATACAATCGACGGCAAAAACCCCTTCCTGGTGCATTCCAACGAGGGCGAAGCTACTCTGCGCTGGGAATCGGGCGTGGGCTATCATTACGAGAAGCCGCAGGGCCCCGAGAGCTTAAAACCCGTCGAGGTGGTGCCTATCCAGGGCTGGCACCTGAAGGACAGGACCATTTCGGTGCTGGGCTTCCGCTTCGGCCCTATCGCCTATCTCACCGACATGAACTACATCGAGGATTCCGAAATCGAGAAGCTCAAGGGCGTGGAGGTGGTCACGGTCAACTGCGTCAAGGTTGCCCCCCACCGTTCGCACTTCTCGCTGGCCGAAGCGCTCGCATTCTTCGAAAAAGTCGGCGCCCGCCGCAGCTACATCACACATCTCTCGCATCTTCTCCCCTGCCATGAGGAGTTTGCAAAGATGCTCCCTCCAGGCGTTTTCCCCGCCTACGACGGACTTACAATCGATATTTAACATATAAGTGTAACAGGAAACCACTGAAAAAACTGTAAAATGAAAGAAACCTATTCAAAAACGTTCGTGTGCCTGGCAGCCGTATTCGTCGTCTGCCTCATCACATCCAACCTGTTTGCCACCAAGGTGTTCGCCCTAGGGCCGTTCACCCTGCCGGCGGCTGTAATCATCTTCCCCATCTCTTACATCCTGAACGACTGCTTCACCGAGGTCTGGGGCTACAAAAAGGCCATGCTCGTAATCTGGCTGGGCTTTGCCTTAAACGCATTCGTTGCGCTTATGGGCCAGTTCGCCGTTTGGCTCCCTGAGGCAGGCTTCTGGGCCGGCGGCGACCACTTCAATTTCGTCTTCCGCATGGCTCCCAGGGTGGTCATAGCTTCGCTGCTGGCATTCCTGGTAGGCTCTACCGTCAACGCCCTTGTAATGAAGACAATGAAGGAAGTTGACGGCGAGCGCCGCTTCGGGGTTCGCGCCATACTGTCCTCGGTCGCGGGAGAGTTTGCCGACTCGCTCATCTTTATGCCCATCGTTTTCCTTGGCACGCCCTGGCGCACCCTCGGCATCATGATGCTGGTGCAGGTGTGCTTCAAGGTTCTGTACGAAATTGTTATCCTTCCCGTAACCGCCATGGTGGTCCGTAAACTCAAGAAATATGAAAACGCGTAATAAAGAAGGACTTCAGGCACTTGGCCGGAAGTCGGACATCAGCTGCGAATACAATCCCGCAGTGCTGGAAACCTTTACCAATCTCCACCCGGACAACGACTACTGGGTGCGCTTCAACTGCCCCGAATTCACCACGCTCTGCCCCATTACCGGACAGCCCGACTTTGCCGAGATCCGCATCAGCTACATCCCGGACGTAAAGATGGTGGAAAGCAAGAGCCTCAAACTCTATCTGTTCGGGTTCCGCAACCACGGCGACTTCCACGAGGACTGCGTCAACACCATTATGAAGGACCTCATCGCCCTGATGGATCCCAAGTACATCGAGGTTACCGGCATCTTCACTCCCCGCGGAGGCATAAGTATCTGGCCCTATGCCAATTACGGGCGCAAAGGTACCAAATACGAGAAGCTCGCCGAGCAGCGCTTCGCAACACACGAATAAATGACACCGCTCGAGACTTTACAGCATTACTGGGGCTACGCCTCCTTCAGGCCTATGCAGGAAGAAATCGTGCAGGCGGCGCTGAAAGGCGACGACGTGCTTGCCATCCTGCCCACGGGCGGGGGCAAGAGCGTCTGCTTCCAGGTGCCGGCCCTTATGACTGAAGGTCTCGCTCTGGTGGTCACTCCCCTGATTGCCCTGATGAAGGACCAGGTGGAGAATCTTGCCGCAAGGGGCATCAAGGCCATTGCCATCCACACCGGAATGAGCCGGCATCAGGTGGACCTGGCCCTGAACAATGCCGCCTACGGCGACTGCAAGTTCCTCTACGTCTCGCCCGAAAGGCTCGGCACGGAGCTCTTCAACGCCTATCTGGACGTCCTGAACATCAATTTCCTGGTGATCGACGAGGCCCATTGCATCTCGCAGTGGGGCTACGATTTCCGGCCGGATTACCTCCTCATCGGGGAACTCCGCAAGAAAGTGCCCGCGCCGGTTATCGCACTCACCGCCACGGCCACACCCAAGGTCGCGGAGGACATAATGGCCAAGTTGGAATTCCGCAAGCCGCTCCTGCTCAAAAGCGGCTTCGAGAGGCCCAACCTCAGCTACATAGTGCGCTGCTGCGAGGACAAAACCGGGCAGCTCCTGGACATCTGCCGCGCCGTAAAAGGCAGCGGCATAGTGTATCAGCGCAGCCGCAAGGGATGCGAGCAGACCGCCGCCCTGCTGCGCCAGGAAGGCATCGACGCGTCTTATTATCATGCCGGGCTCGGCAGCGAAACCCGTTCCGCCCGCCAGGCCGCCTGGAAGAAGGGCGACATCCGCATAATGGTCTGCACAAACGCCTTCGGAATGGGCATCGACAAACCGGACGTGCGCTTTGTTGTGCACACCGACCTGCCGGACAGCCCCGAAGCTTATTTCCAGGAAGCGGGACGCGCAGGACGCGACGGCAAACGCTCCTACGCCATCCTGCTCTGGTGTCCCGCCGACGTCCGCAGGGCCCGCCAGCTCACCTCTGCATCATTTCCCTCCCTCGAGTATATTGCAGAGGTCTATCAGAATCTGCACGCTTTTTATAAGATTGCCTATAATGCCGGCGAGAATCGCCTTCTGAAATTCAGGCTGGAGGACTTCTGCAAGCAGCTCAGGCTCAACCGGGCAAGCGTGCATAACGCGCTGGTTTACCTCGAAAGGACCGGCCATATCACCTACGCGGCCGACATGGACATCTCCACCCAGGTGCAGATAGTGAGCGACCGCCGCGAGCTATATCACGCGTCCCTGCCGGACGAGGCGATGTATCCCCTTCTGGAGTATTTGATGCGGCATTATGCGGGAGTTTTTTCTTTCCCCGTGCCGATAGACGAAGATGCCGCCGCGGCTTCAATTGGCACCACCGTACCGATGCTCCGCCAGCTGCTGTACGGCCTTGCCCTGGAGCACGTCATCCTTTATATCCCCTGCGACCGCAGCGACGTGGTCCTGCTTCGGCACAACCGCTGGATGCCGGGGGACCTCGACCTTCAGCCGCAGAAGTACAATATGCTCAAGGAGAGGGCCACCGAGCGCACGGAAGCAATTATCGGATATGCAATGGAGACGGACGAATGCCGTCCGAAGTATCTGCTCGAATGGTTCGGGCAGAAGGACAGCGAGCCCTGCGGCCAGTGCGACGTGTGCCGGGCGCGCAAGGCATCAAAGCACGACAGGACTGCCCTGGAGGCCTTTCTGAAGGCGAATCCCGGCGCGACTGCCGATCAGGTCAGGGCCTATATCGCCGATCCGGCGAACAAGTTCGGGCCCGGCGCCATCGAGATTTACCGCCGCATCCTGGACGGTGAATAAAAATACCAACAAATTGTGAGGCTTTTCTATTGCCAAGTAGGCAAATATATGTTATATTTGTCTGCTTGAATTAGCATAAAACGGAAAGTCTAAACATCAAATAACGCTATGGATAAAAAAACACTTGCCAAGTATGGCATTACGGGCGTAAAGGAAGTTCTCTACAACCCTACGCTCGAAGTACTTTACAACGAAGAAACCAAACCCGGTCTCGAAGGCTTCGATAAAGGTGTCGTCACCGAGCTCGGCGCAATCAACGTCATGACCGGCGTCTATACCGGCCGTTCGCCCAAGGACAAATACATCGTGATGGACAAGAACTCCAGGAACACCGTTTGGTGGAACACTCCGGAGTATCCCAACGACAACCACGAAATGTCCGAGAAGGTCTGGAAGGTGGTCAAGAAGCTCGCCCAGAAGCAGCTCAGCGGCAAGCGCCTCTTTGTGGTCGACGGATTCTGCGGCACTCACACCGACACCCGCATGAAGGTCCGCTTCATCATGGAGGTCGCATGGCAGGCCCACTTCGTGAGCAATATGTTCATCCGTCCCCAGAACCAGAAGGAATTCGACCAGGAACCCGACTTCGTAGTGTACTGCGCAGCCAAGGCAAAGGTCGAGAACTTCAAGGAACTCGGACTCCGCAGCGAAACCTGCGTGGCGTTCAACGTCAGCAGCAAGGAACAGGTCATCCTTAACACCTGGTACGGCGGCGAAATGAAGAAGGGTATGTTCTCCATGATGAACTACTACCTCCCTCTCAAGGGCATCGCAGCCATGCACTGCTCGGCCAACACCGATATGAAGGGCGAGAACACCGCCATCTTCTTCGGCCTCTCCGGCACCGGCAAGACCACCCTCAGCACCGACCCCAAGCGCCTTCTCATCGGTGACGACGAGCACGGCTGGGACGACAAGGGCGT
>JAFZWD010000031.1 GCA_017617495.1 Bacteroidales bacterium | reverse complement strand
CTCGTTACTTGTCCAGTAATTGCTGGAATAATAGCGGGTCTTGCCGGTAAACTGCTTCACGGAATTCTCCAGCGCCGACTTGACATAGCCGACATTCTTGTCATATATCGAATGACGGTCCGTAAAAGTATTCGTATACAGGCCGAAGGCAGTAAACAAATCCTTTACGGTAGGCAGCAGCCAGGGTGTCGTATAATAACCCACATCCGAAAGGCCTGGACAGACATTGTTCAGCCGGGGGTAATTATTCTGCGTACCGATGTAATAATTGGTGTAAGCGTTGCCCATCCCATCGCCGGTAACAGCGTTGTAATCCTTGATAATAATGTCGCAATCCACATATATTGCGGGGCAGATCTGGTACTGCCTGTCCGTTTGGCGTGCGTTGTAGATCAAATAAGCCATCGTATTGATATATGCGCTGTGCTTCATATCGCCCGGGGTCTCCAGCAGGATGTTCCCGGTAAGGCCGTTCGGCATCTTGGTATCTTTGTAGAGCCACTTCTGGGTTGCCATATACTGCTCGCCTTCGCCCATACCTGACCATCCGTTCAGGGACATCGATCTGTAGAAGCAGGACTCGTTATAAGGCACCGCTATGCCGTGGACCTTCGATGCAAGCTTCTTCGTTACGCCGGAGGCGGTTATCATCTTCGTGGCTCCGAAAGAAGAAACGTCCATCTTCTTGGATGTCAGATGCAGGAAAGGATCCAGCAGCTGCTCCTCGCCTATATAAGCAATGATTGCAAACGGCGGTTCCGACGAATTGTTGTAGGCCGACGCCTCCACTACGCCGAATCCGCGGTTTCCTCCATCGTAGCAGCAGAGGGCGTTGTCCTTGATTACCAGGCCGTCGCCTATCTTGCACTGGAACGGGTCGTACTTGCAGAGCATAAACCGGACCTTGGTCGCAAAATCCGCATAATTCAAGGTAATTTCCCTGTAGCGACGGGCAGAACTCGTGCTCAGTTTCGAGTCCTCCAGGGCAGCGGCCTTGACCGTGA
The DNA here is from genome assembly GCA_017617495.1 of Bacteroidales bacterium. Lineage (GTDB taxonomy): Bacteria > Bacteroidota > Bacteroidia > Bacteroidales > UBA932 > Cryptobacteroides. The sequence continues at coordinate 48,942 of JAFZWD010000031.1, read as the reverse complement.
TGGTGGTGCCGCTCTGGCTGACCGTGAGGTCATCGTCCGCTGTGGGTTTCCCGTAAGAGAAATAAGGGAAGGCGGTGGAGGGCGTCGGCCTTACAGTCCAGGTCTGGGTGCAGTTCGGGCCTATTCCCTCGAAATTGCGCCCCACAAGTTCCACTCCGGTAGGCTCGTCATAGACGAAAACGTAGAAAGTCGAGCTGAGGCTTTCGTTCAGCCTCGAGTTGACGGTAACGGCAACCGGCCCGCCGTATTTGCTGCCCCACATCTCTCCTTCGGAGGTCACGGTAAGATACTGATCCTTACCGCTTTCAACGGTGTAAATCAATTTGTCCGTGGCATTCGACGGCTTTGTATTGCAGACTATATTGTACGGGCGGCCTGCGACGATGGCATAGCAGGACTTGCCGTCATGCGACTCGACCGTAAAAAACTTCTTCGATGGGTATGCCACCTCCAGCGATGTGAAGGGCTGCACGACACTCACATCGACGCTGGCGCTCAGTCCGCTTCCGTTTTCGGTCACGGTAATGGTTGCAGTACCGACCTTGACGCCGGTAACTTTTCCGGTATCGTCCACCTTGGCAACGCTTTCTTTATTGGATGTCCAGGTGAAGTCCCTCTGAGTCGTAGTTGAAGGAGAACACACGAGTTCAAGTGCCTTGCTGGCACCGACTCCTACCTCAAGATCGTACGGGGAAAGCGACAGATTCTGAAGAGGCACAGGATTGGGCACTACATGAAACTGATAATGCTCGCCGAAATTGCTCGGAAGCACTCTCATGAAGACGCGGTCGTCACCCAGCCCGACAGCGGTGACAAGGCCGTTATCGTCCACAGTGATGACGTCGCTCTTGTAGGTAGTCCACCAGGTATCGTTCACGTGACCGTCTTCGGGATGCACAATCCATCTTATCTGGAAGGTCTGGCCGATTACAAGGGTCGCTTCGTTGGGCTTGGGGAGCAGCTCGACGGCAACGACATCCTTGTAGGTCTGAGGTTTCGAATTAATCTTATCCTTGCCGCAGCAAACTGCCAGCAGGCATACTAGAGGGATGATAAAACGCTTCATTCTAATAACCTGGATTTTGTACGAGTTTATAGTTTATGTCAAGTTCTGTCATGGGGATGGCGAGCCAGGGCGAGACGAACACGCGAGTAGCGTACTCGCGCATCGGGGCGATGCGATAGAAGTCGGCCGCCGTCTGGCCGGTGATATCAAGGGCCTCCTGCTGGCCTCCAAGTATCTGCTCCGCCAAATTCCAGCGGCGGATATTGTGATACTGCCGCCCCTCGCAGGCAAGCTCCGCCATATTCTCCTGGTGCAGTACTTTACGCAGCTTCTCCCCTGTCGGCATTCCGCCTACCTGCGCCCAGGCAGTCTCAAAGGGCGGAAGCCCGGCGCGGGCGTGAATCTTGTCAAGATACCCAACGGCCTTGGGGCTTAGGGTTCCCCAGTATTCAAAATCGGCTTCGGCATAGTCCAGATAGAGCTCGGCGAGCCTTACCAGCGGCAGCGAGTATACGTGATAGGTAATGCTCTTTGTAACGTCCGTGTAGTTCGTGCTTATGGAGATAAACTTCTGCAGCACATAGCCCGTGCAGGAGTTATATTCGTGCTTGACGTTGTCGGTGTAGCCGTGGCGCTCCTTGCAGCGCATATGCAGGCTGAGGGTATCGCCGTTGTAGATGTAGCTGCCGCGGTCGTAACCCACGGTTGCGTAGAAGCGGGGGTCGCGATGGCGGAAGAGCAGTGCAGTGGAGTCCCCTGCCGCTACGGAGAGAAGGCGGTTCGCCTCGTAGCCATCCTTGGTGTCCGGATCGGCCCAGAGCGGCAGGCCCTTGTCGGTGAGGAAGGTCTCTGCAATCTGCTGTGTAGGAGTAAGATAGCCACGGAAACCGTAGCTGGTGTAGGACGATTTGCTTGCGTCCCACTGGCGGGGCGCCCCGAACTGCTGGAACTGCTGCGCGGCCGTCTGGTTGGCCGACGCAAAGATGTACTCCTGCGAATTCCAGCGCTGGAGGAAGCACTGGTAGTAGTTGTTGCGGCCGCGCTCCGCATCGCTCCAACCTGCTCCCGCCGGATCCTCGAAGAGGCGGTGGCCGTGGGCTTCGGCGAATTCTATCGCCTCCAGGGTGGCATCGCGCGCAATGAGCCATTTCTCCGCATCATAGGTCTGCGGAATAAGCGGAGTGCCGTCGTAACTCTTGAAGTCCGCGAAAGCTGTATTGCCGTTTACCAGAGGGCTGGCGGCATACATCAGGGCGCGGGCCTTGAGCGCCTTGGCGGCCTGTGCGGTGGCCCTTCCGGTTTCGGACGCCGGGCGGGATGTGGGCAGATAGACGGCTGCGCTGTCGTACATGGCGCAGACGAACTGCGTGCAGGCGTCCCAGTCGGAGCGCGGCAGCAGAATCTCGTCCTCGCTCGCATTCACCGGCATCTTGCGGTCTATTATCACCGCAGGGCCGTAGTATTCCATCAGCAGCCAGTGGTAGTAGGCTATCAGGAAATAAGCCTCTCCGCGCACGCTGGAGCGGTTTTCGTCGGTGAAGTCCGGCACCAGGTCCACGTTGTCGATTATGTCCCAGCAGCTGCGGATGCCTTTGGTGAGGAAGGCGTTTATCTTGCCCTCGTAGCCGGGCGAAGTGGGCTCCCAGAAGCCGAAGTAGGTGTTGTTGGAGTTCTCCTCGCCGTAGAGCAGGCCCTTGTAGGGATAGTAGCGCGGCAGGCCGTTGGCTCCCGAGATGAGGTCGCCGCCGGCGCAGAGGTCGGGGCTGCTGCGGAAAGCCATCGTGAGCGGCATATAGCCGTAGGCCGAGAAGAGATAGCGCTCGCATTCCAGCGACGACGAGAAGAGGTCTTCCTCCGTGGCAGTGCCGTTGGGCACCACGTCGAGGAAGTTGCAGGCAGGCAGCAGCGCCGCAAGCATCGCGATTATGAGCAGTCTTCTTCCCATCGTCAGAAACTAAGTTTCAGCCCCAGGCGGTAGGAACGCTTGAGGGGATATGTAAGGCCGTTGCCGCTCCCCTTCTCGGCATCCCAGTACCTGAACGGGCTCAGCATGAACAGGTTATAGCCCTGCAGGTAGATTCGCGCGGACTTCTTGAAGGAATAGCCCAGCTCCACCTGCTTGAGGCGCAGGAACCGGCCGTCGCGCACCCAGAAGGTGGAAGGCTCGGTGTTGTTGAGGTTATACTTGTAGTCCAGCCTCGGGTAGGCGGCGTCCGCCTTGGGATTGTTCTCGGACCAGTGGTCGTCGGCTATCCACTGCATCATGTTGTAGCCCTGGCGGGAGTTGTCGCGGAAGGGATGGATGTCCATCATGAGGATGGATACCCTGTCGCGGCCCTGGAAGCGCAGCGAGAGGTCCCAGCTCTTCCAGCCGATGGTGCCGCCAAAACCGTACTGGATTTCCGGCACAGTAGGCTTGCCGATCACCGACATGTCGTTGTCGTCGATGCGGCCGTCGCCGTTGATGTCCCTGTACTTTATGTCGCCCGGCATGTAGTCGGGAGTGTAGGTCTGCACCGGCGAGGCGGCTATCTCGGCCTGGCTGCCGAAGAGGCCCTCTGCGGTAAGCCCGAAGATGGAATCTATCGGGTGCCCCACCCGCGAGGTATTGCCGTATTTCTTGTATTTGGACTCGTTGTAGGCGGTAATTTCGTTGTGCGCGTAGGTGAAATTGGCGTCTGCCGACACGTAGAAGTTCTCGTTGAACATATGGTTGTAGCGGATGCTGCTCTCGACGCCCTGGTTGCGCACAGCGCCTATGTTGTCGTAGGGCTTCATGCCCGACAGGCCCATGTACGAGGGCAGGTTCAGCTGCATGAAGATGCCGCTGCGGTTCTCGCGGAACCATTCCGCCGACAGCGTAATGTCCTTGCCCAGGGTGGCGTCGAAGCCCGCATTAAACTTGCGCGAGAGCTCCCAGGTGGTGCCGGCGTTGCCCAGGCTCCGGTATTCGTTGCCCCGCTGGCGCGTGAAGGAGTTGGACCCCTTGTAGAAGGTGGTCGCGTAGTTCATGTTCAGCTCGGACAGATATGGGAAGCGCTGCGCGATGTTGTCGTTGCCCGAGAGGCCGTAGGATGCCTTGAATTTAAGATAGGAAACCACCGGCAGGAGCGGGCGGAAGAAGGGCTCGCGCGAGATTATCCATCCCCCCGCAACTGCGGGGAAGAAGCCCCAGCGCATGCCGTGGGCGAAGTTCTCGCTGCCGTTGTAGCCCAGGTTGAGCTCGGCCAGATAGCGCATCTTGTAGCGGTAGCCGCCCCTGAACGCCAGCGACTGCTCGCGCTCCGGCAGCGTCTGGTAGTAGGTGGTGGGCTGGTTGTCCACCTTGCTCTCCTGGTTGTAGACCAGCACCCCGTGAACGAAATGGTCGCCCCGGATGGTCCTGGAGTATTCCACCGTTCCCTGCAGCGTGAGCTTGCGGAAGCCGTTGCGGTTGATGTTGTAGGTGAAGAAGTTGGTACCAACCGAACCTATCATGTCCAGGTCGTAGCTGCGGCGGCCGGTATTGGGATCGTCGTGATAACCTGTGAGCGTGAAGTAGTGCGGGTTGCGGTAGTAGACGCGCTGCGAGTAGGCCTTGTTGGTAATTGCCACCTGCGCCCAGAACTTGAGGCCCTTGACGAGCTTGTTCAGGTTGTAGTCGTAGCGCATCGACATGGTGGTATTGTTGGTGTAGGCCTTGCGATAGCCCTTGGACAGCTCCGCGTAGGGGTTCAGCGAGGTGGAATTGGTGTCCCACGACACAGCGTTGCCGTATACCACATAGTTTGCTCCGGGCACCCAGGAGCGCGGATAGGTAGGGCTGAATTCCACCGGATTGGCTTCCATCGCCCAGCGGAAAATGGTGTCCACACCGTAGTAGGGCCTGTCCTGATACACGAACTGGGTGTTCATGCGGATGGCCAGCTTGGAGTATTTGGTAACCTTGGCGGTGACGTTACTCACCACCGTGTAGCGCCGGAAGTCGATGTTGGTGCCGTAGTCCACGTCGTCCGAGTCGCGCAGCATTCCCTGCTCGTGGTAGGCCGTCGCGCTCAGGAAGTAGTTCACGCGGTTGCCGCCTCCGCGCACGTTCAGGATGGTCTGGTCGCTGTAGGACAAGTCCTTGAATATCAGCTTGTACCAGTCCACGTCCGGGTAGAGGTATTTGTCGGCATGGCTGCGGGTGCCGTCTATCTTCTCCTGCGGGTAGAAGGGCTCCGCTCCGCGGGTGAGGCGCGCCTCGTTGTAGTTCTCCATGTAGGTGACGCCGTCCGCCACTCCCTGGAAGTCGGTCGGGGTGAGCAGCGTGCCGTTCATGTGTACGTTTATGCTGATGCGGTTGCTGCTGGTGCCTGTCTTGGTGGTTACCACGATGGCGCCGTTGGCTCCCCTGGAGCCGTAGAGCGCCGTTGCGCCCGCGTCCTTGAGGATGGACATCGTTGCGATGGATTCGGCCGAGAGGCCGTTGATGACGTCGCGGCTGACCTCGACGCCGTCCAGGATATAGAGGGGCTCGGTGCTGCGGCCGAAGGTGGACGAGCCGCGGATGCTGAAGAGCGAGCCTCCTCCCGGCTCGCCGCTGAGCTGGGTGGCCATTATGCCGGCGATGTTGCCGCTGAACGAGGTTGAGAGGTCGCCGTCCCCGCCGCCGAATTTGCGTGTATCGGCGGCGTCCACCGAGGAAACCACGTTCTCCTTGCTCTGGGTTGTGCCGAAGGCTGTCACCACTGCCTCGTTGAGCGTTTCGGCCGATTCGTCCAGATATACCACCTTGAATACCACCGGGTTATAGGTGAGCTTGAGTTCCTTGGTGAGGTAGCCCATGCAGGAGTAGGTGATGGACTTTGTGTCCGCCGGCACTTCCATGCGGTAGTTGCCGTTTTCGTCCGTAAGCACCCCTTCTTCGGTGCCGGTAATCATGACCGCCACCTTGGGGATGGCCTCGTATTCCTCCGTGGAGAGCACCGTGCCTATCAGCAGAATCTTGCCGTTGGCCTGGGGTTTGATATAGTGTTTTACCGGTGCAGGTTTGTCTGCCTGGGCCTTGGCGGTACTGTCGGTCTGCGCGCTGAGTGCCGGCCCGCCCAGCAGGGCCGCCGTCACCGCAAATGCAGATATGTACGCGCGCAGGTGCATAGTGTTATTACAATCTTCAAATATAATGATTTTTTGTGTACTTTTGTGCTGTATGAAGAAGGTCGTTTTTGCTGCCATATCTGCGGCGCTCGTTGCTACTGCCGCTTTCGCGCAGGAGGAGGACACCACCCCGATGTCCGAACAGCTTCAGGAGATTACCGTAACCGCCGTCCGCGCCCAGAAGGACGCTCCCTATGCCGTGAGCGGGGTTGCGCGTGAGGATCTGGGCGCATCTTCCGCCACCGGGCGGGAACTGCCCCTTCTCTTTGCAAATACCCCCGGGGTAATCGCCTGGAGCGAGAACGGCGTGGGCACAGGCACCAGCTACATGCGCATCCGCGGGGCCGGCGGCTCGCGAATCAACGTCACGCTAGACGGCATCCCGCTCAATTCTCCCGAGGACCAGACGGTCTTCTGGGCAAATATGAACTCCTACGGCAGCATCCTGGGGAACGTGCAGATTCAGCGCGGCGTGGGGGCTTCCACCAACGGCGACGGGGCCTTCGGCGGAACGGTGTCGCTCGCTACCAAATCGCCCTCGCTGATTCCCTCGGGCGAGGTGGTATCTTCCTTCGGCTCGTATAATACTTTTCATGCCGGAGGCAGCTTTTCTACCGGGCTGATTCTGCGGAATCTGGTGGTGGAGGGGGCGTACAACGAGACTTCCACCGACGGCTACATGCACGGCACGGACGGTCGCAGCGGCAGTTATACGGCGCGCGCAACCTGGATGGGACGCGACTGGAAGATATCCTACCGCTACCTGGGGAATTTCGAGAATACCGGGCAGGCTTGGAACGGGGTGACGGCGGGCAACGGCTCGCTTTCGCTCATGGACGGCTGCTATTGCGATGCCAACTGGGGATATGACCAGAAGACCGGCATCCGCAGTTATAAGGACATCTGCGAGGTCGGGCTGGGGCAATTCAATTCGCTCTACGAGTATATCCAGACCGACAACGACGGCATCCTGGTGCAGAAGGAAGGCAAGTTCCAGACTTCGCGCTATGAGATGAACGACGGCACCCTGTGGCCGCGCACGACCGATAATTTCTGGCAGAATCATCATATTGTGAGCTTCAGCAAGGCGGTGTTGGCGGCGCTGCGCTTTTCGGTGTCGGCAAGATATACCGCGGGGCACGGCTATTACGAGGAGTTCCGGCAGAAGAACAAGCTGGTGAAGTTTGGCATTCCGGCGTTTACGGGCGCGAACGGCAAGGTGGAGAAGAGCGATTTTGTGCGGCGCAAGGGGCTCAGCCAGGATACCTGGGGCGCGGTGGCTTCCCTTTCCTATGTGCAGGGGCCTTGGGATGTAGTCGGAGGGCTGTCGGTGCAGTGGTTCGACTGCACGCATTACGGCAAGCTCACCTATGCTTCCAACAAGGAACTGGCGGCGCGCATCCTTGCGGACGGGGCGTACAAGTATTACGACTCCCCCGCTTCCAAGAACGACGGAAACGGCTTTGTGAAGGCATCCTATGCGCTTTCGGAGCGCTGGAGCGTGTTCGGCGACGTGCAGCTGCGGCGCGTGCATTACAAGACCTGGGGATATAACGACAAGTATATCGACAACGGCGACGGCACTGCCAGCAGGCACGACCTGGACATCGACAAGAGCTGGACTTTCTTTAATCCCAAGGCCGGCCTGAGTTTTCGTTCGGGGGCCCACCGGGCTTATGCTTCGGCCGCGCTTGCGAACCGCGAGCCCGAGCGCAATAATTTTACCGACAACGGGCACAATCCGGCTCCCCGTGCCGAGAGGCTGCTGGATCTCGAGGCGGGTTACAGCGTGGCCGCGAAGGTGTGGCGTGCGGGTGTGGGCCTGTATTATATGAGGTATAAGGACCAGCTGGTGCAGACCGGCGAGCTCAGCGATATCGGCGAGGCGCTCACCACCAATATTCCGGATTCGTACCGGGCCGGAGTGGAGCTCAGTGGCGGTGTGGATGTGTTCTCGTGGCTGACCCTGGAGGCCAATGCCGCGCTCAGCCGCAACCGTCTGCTGGATTTCGACGAGTATGTGGAGGATTGGGACAACGGTGTTACCGTGCTGCATTACGACGACAAGCCTCTGGCGTTTTCGCCTTCCGCCATCCTGAACGGGTTTGTCAATTTCCACTATAAGGGTTTCAAGGCCGTCTGGCACACTTCGTACGTGGGCAGGATGTATCTCGACAATACCGGCAACTCCGACCGCAGCCTTCCAGGCTACAGTCTCAGCGACCTCTCGCTCTCCTACTGCTTCAAGTTCCCTCGCATCATCCGCGAGGCCGAGGTCGGCCTGAACTGCCGCAACATCTTCAGCGCCCAGGTCGCCCAGAGCGGTTGGGTTTACTCCGCCATCGCCTCGAGCCTTGGCCATCCCAACTCCAACCGCTACTACCAGCTCGGTTTCGTGCCCGTCGCCCCGCTCTGCCTGTCCGCGCAGCTATCGCTTCGCTTTTAATTCACACCCGGCGGTAGCCTTTCACACCCTGCGGTCTCTGTCCATTTTGGGACACAGACCAAATCTAAAGTGCTGATTAACAGGCTTTTGGTATATGGTCTGTGTTCCAAAAAGGACAGAGACCAACTACACCAGTTCGGCCAGAAGGTCGTAGTCGGTGGCGGAGGTGATGCGGACGTCGGCAAAACGTCCAACGATAGAATTAGGATCGAAGCCCTGAGGGCAGGAGACGATGATTTCGCCGTCGACCTCGGGGCTTTCGTACTGGCTGCGGGCGATGAGGCGGCCGTCGACGGCCTCGTCAATCAGAACCCGTTCGATGCGGCCGATACGGCTGTCGTTGAATGCGGCGGAAATGCCGGCCTGGAGCGACATCAGGGCATCGTAGCGGCGCTGTTTCTCCTCTTCGGGCACATCGTCCTTAAGATTGGCAGCACCCCAGGTGCCCTCCTCCTCGGAATACTTGAAGGCGCCCAGCCTCTCGAAACGGGCCTCGCGCACAAAGTCCAGAAGTTCCCCGAACTCTTCGGGGCCTTCGCCCGGATGCCCGACAATAACGGTAGTGCGGAGCACCAGCCCGGGAATCTCGTTGCGCAGGCGGCGTATCAGCTGGCGCGTCCAGGCGCCGTCAACGCCGCGGTGCATGTTCTGTAAAACCTTATCTGAGATATGCTGGAGCGGGATATCAAGGTATTTGCAGACCTTGGGATTAACCGCCATCTCCTGCAGCACGTCCTCCGGGAAGCCCTCAGGATAGGAATAGTGAAGACGCAGACGCTCGATGCCGTCGACAGCCGAAAGCGCGCGCAATAGCTCTGCCAGAGCCCGGCGGCGATAGATGTCCAGCCCATAGTAGGTAGTGTCCTGGGCGATGAGGATGAGCTCCTTCACCCCTCCGGCAGCCAGCAGCGAAGCTTCTTCCACCAGTTTTTCGACGGGCACCGACCGATGCGCACCGCGAATATAGGGGATGGCGCAGTAGGAGCAGCGGCGGTCGCAGCCTTCGGATATCTTGAGATATGCATAGGGCACATTCGTGCCGATGCGGCGATGCGTACGCAGCGCTTCCGAAGGCTGCGCGCCGAGCGCCTTCACCACCGGATCCAGCTCGCGTGCACCGAACCAGCTGTCCACCTCGGGAATCAGCGAAGGAAGCTCCGAGCCGTAGCGCTGGCTCAGGCATCCGAACACATAGAGTTTACCCGCTCCGCCTTCGCGCTTGCGCTGGGCTGCGGCAAGAACAGTGTTGACGGATTCTTCCTTTGCATCGCCGATAAAACCGCAGGTATTAACCAGAAGAAAGTCCGCGTATTCGGCGGAGTCTTCGGGCAGCACGCGGAACCGGTCTTCCGGCAGCTGGGCCAGAAGGTGCTCGGTATCCACGGTGTTTTTGCTGCACCCAAGGGTGATTACCTGAACGGTTTTTATAGACATTGTGTCAATAAGTTACAAAATAAAGGCGGGACCGTAAGCCGGTTTCTGTTTTTGAGTCTGTCATTTATCTTCGCAACCTACCCCCCGGCATCGGGCGGGCCGCCCTCATCTGCCGGTATATTTGGTCTTGCAGGCCCCGGTGCCGTACCCGTCAGACGTCGCCGCCTGGCGTCGTGGGCTCTTACCCCGCGTTTTCACCCTTGCCGGCAGGTGGTATAGCGGCCGAAGCCTTCCACCCTTGGTGCCGGCGGTTGTTTTCTGTTACGGCCTCCAAAAGATTACTCCCTTCTGCGCTTTCCGCAGCGGGGTGCCCTTTCCTGTCCGGACTTTCCTCCCTTTCGGGCGACAGACCGTCCCGCCTGTGGCGCTGCAAAATTAGTAAAAAATGCTTACTTTTGCGATGATATGCGCCAATTGCTTATCTTCTTATGCCTGCTCACGCTTTCCTGCGGAGCCAAAGAGCCGCAGCGCTACACGCTGAAGGTGCTGGCGGAGTATCCCCACGACCGGGAGGCCTACACCCAGGGGCTGTTCTTCCACGGGGGCGAGCTCTACGAGACGACCGGCCTCAACGGCGCTTCCTCCCTCCGGAAGGTGGATCTTGCCAGCGGCGATGCTCTTAAGAAGATAGATTTCTCCCGCAAATACTTTGCAGAAGGCTCCGTGGTGCTGGGCGACAAGCTTTATGTGCTCACCTGGACCAACCGGATTGCCTTCGTCTACGACGCTGCCACGCTGGAGTACCGGCAAAGCTATTCCTATCCCCGCGAGGGCTGGGGGCTCACCACCGACGGCACTTCGCTAATTGCCTCCGACGGCAGCTCCAGGCTGTATTTCCTCTCGCCGGAATTCAAACTGGAGAAGAAGCTTGATGTCCGCCTTAACGGCAGGCTCATAAATAACATCAACGAACTGGAATGGATAGACGGCCGCATCTGGGCAAACGTCTATCTTACCGATATGATTCTGATCATCAATCCCGACTCAGGGATTGTCGAGGCCACCGTCGACTGCGCCGGACTGCTTCCCCGTAAGCTTTCCGAGCCCGACACCGACGTGCTTAACGGCATCGCCGTGGACGCCGACGGGGCCATCTACCTCACCGGCAAACGCTGGCCCCGGCTCTACAAGGTCGCTCTGCAGAAAGCCAAGTAGTTTAGTCGGCAACCGGGCGGAAATAGTACCCGCTAGTTATGGGATTGCCCCAATACTGGGTTTTGTAGATGTTTTCAGTGCGAAGATAACCGTCGTCGATATCGCGGGTCTGCTCCAACTCGATCTTGTAATACCCGGCATAATGGCTGGTGTTAGTTTCAGCAGACCATAAGCACATCATGAAGCAAACTTTCCACTGGACATAAGGGCTCGTAGCGACAACCTTGTAGGTGTAATAATCTACAGGGATGATAATGCTGCTGCCGTTAATCTTCGACGTAAATTTGATACCCCTGGCCGGGCTGTTGAGATTGCTGGTACTCCAACCGGTGCCGTTGCTGACGCTGCTGAAAGTACAATTGTCAACTAATTCCTTGAGTTCCTCCAGGGAAGGCACCCTCCAGGGGCTGCCTTTGGTCTGATATGCAGCATCATCCTGCTGCTGCAGGTAGCACGGCGCGTTCTTATAGCGTTCCACCCAATAATTCGTGGAAGTATCCCAGATTGCGCTGTGGTCCTTGTCGAGCTGGTCTTTGTTCGCAGGAGTGGTGTTGCCCCACTGGTAAATCGAACCCAAGCCGTAATTGCTCGTACTATTGAGGTTGTACTTCGCCCAATATACGCTCAGGCCGAGGTCTACGGCTCCCGAAGGGGCTGAGGCGGAACGGACCTTGACCTTGCAGCTGGCAGTATACTCTCCGTCATTGGTTGTAACCGTAACCGTAGTGTTTCCTACAGACTTTGCAGTGATTTTTATAGCCGGATTACCGTCCACGGCAGCTGATTCCACAGAAGCTACCTTGGTGTCGGAAGAAGTGACGGTAAAGCTCTTGTCAGATGCTTTCGCCGGCGAAACCGTAACCAGCACATTGACTGATTCCCCTACCCTCAGGCTATGCTGCTCGGTGGACGGCGACAGCGAAACGCCGGTAACGTGTATCGGATCGATCAGGAAAGTGCGTTCCTTGCCGAACTGACGCCCGGAATCCAGTTCCGCAAAAGCCTTGTAGTACCACCTGACGCCACGTTTTCCGTCGAGGTCGTCATCAATGGAAAGAGTGACGGAATAATCCGCCTCTTCCATATTGGAGCTGACGAATTCCTTCGGGCTGGAATAATTGCCGGAAGTCCTGCTCAGCACGAAGCCAGCGGCCTGCAGCCCTTCCAGAAGGTTCGAGCGGACCCTGCCATGAAGAGTTACGTTTGACGAAGTAATCTGGGAATCTCCCGTGACCACATTTGTGGAGTCCGATTTAGTGGATATCTTCTCTTTTCCGCAGGAAACGAGGGCCAGCGCAGCCAGTGCGAATATGAACAGGTAACGTTTCATGCTATGCTTCGGTTTCGGGTTCTTCCTCCTCCACGAAATCGAGCGATGCGAATTTGACGAGTTCGCCGTACCAGTCGAGAATCTTCTTCATGTGCGAAACGTAGAAGCGGTCGGCGTCGTAATCGGGAACTGCTTTGGCGAAGAGGGCCTTGATTTCGTCGGCAGAAGCCTTGGAAGTGGGTGCCTCGGCGCCTGCGAGTGCCTTCTGGATGCCCAGAAACACCTCTTTGAGTTTTATCTCGCCCTTGTCGGTGAAGACCGCGATGTCGGCGAGGGAGGTGATGCGGCTGTGCGCGTCGAATACGGTGCGATGGCCGTCGGCGAGAGCCTCGGCTATTGCCGCATTATTGCGGCTGAGTGCCAGGAACTTGTACAGTCCGTGCTGTCCGGACACGGACAGAATCTTGCTGAGATCGGTTTTTTCCATTGTTATATGCTTTTTAAAATATTATCAATCTTTGAGTTAAGTTCTTCCAGAGAACCGTCGTTCTCTATTATCAGGTCCGCCTTCACCGAAGCCGGATCCTGCGCGGCGGCACGTTCCGCCGTCCGCGGATTGCGCGCTATGCGCATCGCCATGGGGGCATCCACCCGCCAGATCTCGTCCCACTCGCCGTCGAAGACGGGCTTGCTCGCCGCGATGGCAGATTCGATGAACGCCACGCTTGCATCGCCCAGGCCGGCTTTCCATCTGCGGATATCCGCAAGCACCTCCGGGAAGACCACCGCCTCCAGCGCCTCGCGCTTCGCCGCGTCAGAGAAGATTATTCCCACCTCCGCAAACGGCAGGCCGATGGCTTTCTCGATGCGGGCCTTGAGGTCCGGAATCTCGTCGTAGAGCGCCTTGGTGCGCGAATCGCAGTCGTAAACCGGCAGGCCGAGGGCCCTCAGGCGCGCACAGACCGCGCTTTTGCCGCTGGCAATACCGCCCGTAACCAGCACCGTCTTCATCGCGCAGGCAGCTTTTCGACGCACTCGCACATCTCCGGCTCAAGCCGGCAGGAAATCACTCCGACCGGAAGGGCGCCTGCGTGTATGACGCATTTGCCCGAGAGGGAGCCTGCGAATTCGTTGTAATCCACATAGCATTCCAGGCCGTCCGAGGGGTCGTCGTTGACCATCGGGAACTTGCAGCGCAGGTACACGTCCACCAGCGCCGGGAAGATGCTGATATTCACGCCATCGGGGAGATTGCGCACCTGCACCGGCAGGCTCGCCTTTATCTCCACATAGCGGCCCACGCGCAGGGTATAGCCCACCTCGTCCTGGCTCAGACGCAATCCGGCGGGTTTTTCCAGCGCCACCTGGCCGTGAAGGTCGCCTCGCACGTCGTTCTTGACGATGTTCGCGGTGTAGATGGTGCCCACGCGCCTGAGAATCTCCGGGGAGCCGTAGACCAGCACCGAGTCGGGGGTAATCTCAAGCTCCGAAAGCAGGGTAAACTGCGGTTTGAAGCGGATGTTGCTGATTGCCTTGACAGGCACCTTGACGCAGTCCTCCCGCGCGAAGCGGCAGACCAGGCGGTCGGTGATGAAGCTTTCCACCGCCTGCACCGGGCCGAAAATGGCCGTCACGTATTTGTAGAGCTGGGCCGACTGGATGACGTAGTTGTCGCCGCCCTCGTACTGGAAGTCCTCGGAATCGAAGCGCACCACGCGGGTCTTGTCGTCGGAATGCAGATAAATAAGGCGGAAGCCCGACGCTTTGCAGCGGGCAGTAACCGTGAGGGATTCACTCGCACGGAGAGCCCTCCCCTCTATATTGCTTTCGGCGACAATCTGCACGCTCACAATGTCCACGTTCATGCGGGACAGATTGTGAATCAGCCAGATAGCCGCCGCGAGGAGCAGGCATCCGAGGAATGAATACCAGTTTTTCACTATTTGCTGTAGCCGTCTTTCTGCTGCTCGGTCTGCACGTCGCTCGAATCGCGAACGATGGAGCCCTTGTCCACGCGAAGCTTGACCTCGCCGTCGACCTTGAGCAGGACAGTGCGATCGTTAACTTCCGCTATAGTGCCGTAGATACCGCCTGCGGTAATTACCTTGTCGCCTTTCTTGAGCTCGTTACGGAACTTTTCGAGTTCTTTCTGCTGTTTGCGCTGGGGACGGATCATAAAGAGCCACATCACGAAGAAGAGGGCGATAATCATAATCCAGAAGCTTGCGCCGCCGCCCTGCTGGCCGGCCCCCGCCGCTTGCAAAAGAATGTAGAGTGTTGTCATAATTATTTGTTATTTAATAGTTTATCAAGAATTCCATTGACGAAAGCGCGGCTCTCCGGAGTGCTGTAGTACTTGGAGATTTCCACGTATTCGTTGATGACCACCTTAACCGGAATCTCCGGGAAGGAAGCCGCTTCGGCCATGCCGCAGACTATGAGAGCGAGGTCGGTGACGCAGATGCGCCCGAGTTCCCATTTGCTGGAGATGGAGGCGACCTTTTCGCAGTAGTCGTCGAATCGGGCGCATGCGGTGCGCACCGTCTTGCGGATGAACTCGCGGTCGCTGTCGCCCTTGCCGGTGAGCTCGTTCATGTAGAGGGGCAGAAGCGTCCAGGGCTCCCCAGCCCCGAGGCTGTCGCAGGTGCGGCAGCACCAGTTGAGCGCATACTCGAGGTCGTCGTTCCACCAGATGGAGAGGTCCTCCAGGATGGGCGCGAGCTCTTCGTTGTCCTCGAATTCGTTGGCGAAGATATCCGACCAGAGCTTTGCGTCCTCGCGCAGCGAGCTCTTGCCGGACTCCATGTATGCCTTGTAGTAGTCCCTGCTGCGGATATTGTCGTACAGGTGGCGAAGCAGCACGTCGCACTGGTCCCAGGAGAGTTTCTTCTTGGAGCTGATCTTCTGGAAGTCGGGATCCTCCGCCAGAACCGCGGCCAGGCGGTTCTCGACGAATTTCATATTGGGATTGAGTTCTTCTTCGCTGGGGTTGAATTTGCCTTTGGCGGCCTCGATTCTTGCAGCGGCTTCGCCGGTGAGGGGAACTATGATTCCGAGAAGGAAGAGGTAGAGGTCCCTCGCTGCTTCGCACGAACGGTCGAGCTGGGACAGAATGTCCTTTGCATCGGTTCCGGGATTTTCCGCCAGGCTGTACACAGCCTTGAAGGCTTTGATACGGAGAATTCTGCGGTTAAGCATCTTTTTCAAACAATTTTACGCAAATATAGCACCTAATCCGCAAAAAATTATATTTTTGCAGAAATTATAATTGAAAATTATGTTTAACGAAGACAGAAATTCAGAGGACGTTTACTCCAACCCTGTAAGGGCCGGCAAACGCACCTATTTCTTCGATGTGAAATCTACCAAGGGCGGAAACGATTTCTATCTGACGATTACGGAGAGCAAACGCCGCAACAACCCCGACGGCAGCTTCACCTACGACAAGCATAAGATATTTCTCTACAAAGAGGATTTTGCAAAGTTCAAGGAGGGCCTGGATTCCGTGATAGAGTACATCCGTACCAAATGCTTCAACGGGGAAATCCCCGAGAGGCCCGAAACCGAAACGCCCGCCGACGAGTTTTAGCGCCCGGCGATGGGTTCGATTCTCCTCAAAGACATCACCGTCCGCGATGAGCGTAAGGATATGCTCATCGGCGGAGGCCGTATCCTTAAGATACAGCCCGCCGGTTCCTGCGAAGACTGGGACCTGGCCGGCGATGTGGAGGTGATGGACTGCAGCGGCAAGGTTGCCATTCCGGGATTCGTGAACATGCACACCCACGCGGGGATGTCGCTCATGCGCGGCATCGGCGAGGACATGGTGCTGCAGGACTGGCTGGACAAGATCTGGAAAATCGAGGCCAATTTCGACCACGAGTACGTCTACTGGGCCGTCAAGGTGGCCTGCATCGAGATGATCCGCACCGGCACCACCACCTTCAACGACCAGTACTGGTTCTTCGAGTCCTGCCAGAAGGCTGCCGCCGAGATGGGCATCCGCCCTGCGGTGGGCTATGACATTATGGACCGCAACGACCCTGAAGAAGCGAAGCGCCAGATGGACCAGTGCATCCGCAAGTACGAGGAGGTTCGCGACCTCTGGAATACCGAGGGAGCCATCTACGAGCTGGCCTTCCACGCCATCTATTCCGTGAGCGAGCCGATGATGATATGGGCCGGCGAGTTCGCACGCAAGCACGATATTCCCCTGCACATCCATCTCTGCGAAAGCGTACGCGAAGTGGAGGACTGCAAGGCCGCCCACGGAGGTCTCACCCCGGTGGAATATCTGGAAACGCTCGGCGTCCTGGGCCCCAATCTGCTCGCAGCCCACTGCCTCTGGCTCACCGAGCACGACATCGAGCTTCTCGCCAAATACGGCGTGCACTGCATCCACAATATCAACTCCAACACCAAGCTTTCTTCCGGCTATCGCTTCCTCTACAATGAGCTGCGCGACGCCGGGGTGAACGTATGCATTGGCACGGACGGTTGCGCATCTTCCAACAACCTCGACATTCTCGAGGCGATGAAGACTACCGCCCTCTTCCAGAAGGCCTGGCGCAACGATCCCAAGGCACTCCCCCTGCCGGAGCTGCTGGATATGGCCACCATCAACGGCGCCCGGGCGCTGCGGCTGGATTCGGGCAGGCTCGAGGAGGGCGCCCTCGCGGACATCTCCATTGTGGAAACCGACAGCACTTACTTCCTCTCCCCCGGCCCCTTCCTGGCCAACCTGGTTTATTCGGCCCACTCCGACTGCATCGACTCGGTTATCGCCGGAGGCAAGTTCGTAATGCGCCGCCGCGAGATTCCGGGCGAACGCGAGATACTTCACGAAGCGCAATGCGCTCTCGAAAAGATAAAATGTTAAAACACTGAAACTTAATATTATGGACGAAAGAATCGTTAAAATCAACACGGCAGCAGAGTTCATCGAGAGCAAGCTCGAGGGACGCAAGCCCGTCGCCGCCATCATCCTTGGCAGCGGACTTGGCGAGCTGGCCGAAATCATAGAAGACCGCATCACCATCCCCTATACGCAGATTCCCTGCTTCCCGGTATCTACCGTTATCGGGCACAAGGGCAATTTCATCTGCGGATTCCTGGGTGGCAAGTGCGTGCTCGCAATGCAGGGACGTTTCCACTATTACGAGGGCTACGACATGACCACCCTCACCCTGCCCGTTCGCGTGATGTGCAAGCTCGGAGTCAAGTTCCTGCTGGTTTCCAATGCAGCCGGGGCCCTGAATCCCGAGTACAAGGTGGGTGATACCATCATCATCAAGGACCATATCAACTTTATGCCCAACCCGCTTATCGGCCCCAATATGGACGATTTCGGTGCGCGCTTCCCGGATATGACCTGCGCATACGACCTGGAGCTTCAGAAGAAGGCTCTCGAGATTGCCGCCGGCATGGGAATCAAGCTGCATCAGGGCATTTATTTCGGCGGCTCAGGTCCTTCGTACGAGACTCCCGCCGAGGTGCGTTTCTTCCGTGCGGCAGGCGCCGACCTGGTGGGAATGTCCACCGTTCCAGAGGTTATTGTGGCCCGCCACTGCGGCATCCGCGTGTTCGGAATGTCGGTGGTTACCAACGTCTGCAATACCCAGAACGTCGAGCGCAATTTCAACGACGGCGAGGATGTGGTGATGCAGGCCAATGCCGCCACCAAACGCATGATTCCGCTGTTTACCAAACTGATTGCCAGCCTCTAGGATGGATAATTCCGCCATTATCAACGAGGCGGCTGCGTTCCTTGCCTCGAAGCTGGACGGCCGCAAGCCTGTTGCCGGCATTATCCTTGGCAGCGGGCTCGGCACGCTGGCCGACAAGATTGCGGATGCGGTGACCGTCCCGTACGTGTCGGTGCCGGGCTTCCCCAAGGCCAGCGCGGTGGGCCACAAGGGCAATTTTATCTGCGGCAATCTTGGCGGAAAGTGCGTTCTCGCGATGCAGGGGCGCTACCACTTCTACGAGGGTTACCCCATGCAGACGGTGGTTCTCCCCGTGCGGGTTATGGCCAAGCTTGGAGTTGAGTATCTCTTCGTTTCCAACGCAGCCGGCACCGTCCGCCAGGACTGGGAGGTGGGCGACCTGATGCTCATCACCGACCATATCAATATGCTGCCCAACGCGCTGATTGGCCCCAATGCAGATGAGTTCGGTACGCGCTTCCCCGATATGACCGTCGCCTACGATTCGCAGCTTCGGGAGATGGCTCTGGCGATTGCCGCCGAGGAAGGTATCTTTTTGAGACAGGGTATCTATCTGCCTCTCTCCGGGCCCTGCTACGAAACCCCCGCCGAGTATGCCTTCTGCAAGTTCGCAGGCGCCGATACCGTGGGCATGAGCACCACGCCCGAGGTCATCGTTGCCCGCCACTGCGGCCTCAAGGTCCTTGGAATGTCCGTTGTCACCGATGTCGCCCACGAGGCCGGCGACGACTACGTCACCGACGAAAACGAAATCATCCGCCAGGCCGACGCCGCCTCCAAGCGCATGACCCGCATCTTTGAACAGCTCATCGCCCGGCTGTAAACCCCGTGGCGGGGAGCAGGCGGCCACTCGCTCCCGACTTCGCAAAAAGGGTGGGGCTGGCAAAATGGCCTCGCCGCAAACTCCTCCTTCTTAATCCGCTTCGCGGCTTAACAGTCGTCAAACATACTGCGGACCGCGAGACGGCCATTTTGCTGGCGCCCCACCGGGGACCTTTTCGCTCAAGGTCGCTCGCAGCCGCTGCCTCCCCGCCACGCGTCGTCATTGCCGACCCGATCGGCGATCTGCCCGCCGTGGCAGCCAACCTGTTGATTATCAATCAATAAGCAAAACCTTCTACCCCGAAAACCGGATAGAAGGTTTTCTTAATATCCTGTGCAGAAGGCACTTAGGTGCCACTCGCCCTATTGGCTACCAGATAGAATTTTGCTCCTCGTTCTCTTCATCATCAAACATCCAAGATGCATCATCAACTTCCCCAAACACCTCACTAACATCCTCAATTACACTTTTCTCTGAATCAAACATGTCAGATAAATAAAACTCGATGTTATCTTCTATTTGCGATGCGTAACGCTCACCTTCACCTTCCTCAAATCGGTGTCCTCCTACGACAATTGAATTTGGCCCGTAGTTTTGCAATCGGGCTATCATCTTTTCCAGTTGTTCAGGGCTCATAGTTATATGGGGCAATAGTTATTATTAAGAACTTTCACTGCAGGACTACTAATAATCCAACCACGAAGGGTAACCATCCTTGTTCACAAATGTATTGGCGATTGCACAGCATGTGGTAGGTATGCTGGTTATCTCCTTTTCGGCTCTTTCCCACTCATGATATGCTGCCGCTATCCCACTTGCCATGCCTCTTTCGCTTCCGTAGGTCTCATATCCGTTATCTTCAAGGATTCTTATCAACGTTGAGTAACTAATAGTGATGTTTTGGCTAAATAGTACCACTGCCAACTGGCCAATGAACTCATAGGTTCTGTTAGACATTTTTACTTGTTTTCTTTGCATAGTACACTTGAATTTTGGTTAATTGAATTGTTAATTGATCTTTATCTTTAGTTTTATAATCAGCAATACTGCCGTTATCCATAGTAAGTTTGTTGATAATGAGTTAAATCCTTTGCCGTCCTAATATTCTGAGACCGGACGAATGGAATGCCCAGTACAACGGGATTCTAACGAACTATTCTTATAACCGTTTTCGAAGAAAACGTTCCACGCATGCCGGGAATTCGTATGGAGGGAAGAAGACCAGTAGTAACCTGAGGATCCCACTTTAAAGGGACCGTCGTAGGGCAGGCTGCCAGCAGCAGGAAGGAAGATGCTGTTTCCGTTGGTGCCTGTAACTTTATAACCATACCCCACATTCTGGTATATCCAAGTCCAGGTACATTTTGTTCTTAATTCCGTCCATTCTGCATCTGTGGGCATACGCCACTTACCACCGAGCGCCTGCCTGGCAGCATCATCTTCATAATCATAGTCTTTGAACTCCGTCTTATTGTCTACAGTACCGTAAGTACTGTCGTTATTGTATCGTGTGAGGGTTGAGGAAGAGCCATGGCACAACTCGTAAGTTGTCCACCAGTAAAAATCTTTAGGCGAGGTCTCGCCCCACGCGAAATAATCTCCACGATCGTATGAAGAAGTTGCTCCAAGATTCATTGAACCCCACTTGACACTTAACTTCAAGTCAACGGCGTCTCCAGCTACAGCTGAATAATACCTTACCCGGACAATACAAGAAGCAAACACTTCGCTTCCGTCATTTGCTATCGCATTGATAGTGGCCTTACCTTTCGCTTTCGCAACCACATTTCCGCTATTGTCAATAGAAACTATTTCACTATCAGATGATGACCAAAAATAGGCCTTATCATTAGCATCGTGTGGGAGGATATCTGTGACAGATAGCGAAGCCTCGTCACCAATCATAAGCGACAGGGTTGTCTTGTCGAGTACGATACTCGTAACATACTGTTTTACCTCAACATCGCAAGAAGCCTGTGCGCCATTGCCTGCGTTTGCCGTAACTGTGACGGTTGCTTTCCCTTTGGCTTTTCCGGTAACAACACCGGAGTTGGATACTGTCGCGACAGAGGGGTTGGAACTAATCCATGAGACTGTAGAGTTGATGGCATCAGAAGGGGTGACTATTGCTATCAAGGCCTCAGTAACGTTCGAAGTTCCCCTGTAAAGGACCAGCGAAGTTCTATTCAATTCAACTGTGAGAGGATGATAGTTTTGAGTCACCTCACAAATTGTGGTAGCCCCCCCATCGTAGCTAAGTAGAAGCGCACAATCTCTACTGTGACTTGAATTGTTCTCGTCAAGACGAACGATAATCCTGTCATCACTCACATTTTCAACAGTCAGCCATGACTCGTTAGACACTGCGGTCAGATGACCTGAGCCTATAGGTTTGCTGATGAAATAAGGTATGCTGTCCCATTGTGCAGAATACGACGCTTCCTTTGTAGGTCTGACTATGATTGTAGAGTAGCAAGCTCTTTCAGTTTGACCGGACCAAGCGGAGTATCTCTTTGTCCCTAATCTCAAAACTCCGTTTTCGAACCGTATCGGCATATCCGCCCCCAACTCACTCTGTAAGAGGCCTTTATGGATAGAATACCGACTTTCAACAAATATGTAGAATTGCGACTTGTAATTCCATATCGCGTCATCGATAAAGACCATCTTCTCTCTGGCTTTGAATACCGAAAGCGTAGCGTCTTTGAAAAGAATATACTCGTCTGTAAGATTCGAGCCATCATCCAGTACATAATAACCTTCAATATTGTATTTAGGCTCTACCACTTCTTTCTTGCAGGAGGAAAACATTATGCTTACAAGAAGCCAGATAATTCCAAATGTATATGTTAGTGACTTCTTCATTGTTAATGCCTATAAACTGAAACATTATTTGACTGATGCTGATACCCTGCAACACCTTGGGCGCTGGAATAAGTGCTCAACAATGTAGAAGTGTTACCTATAGTCCCACAAGAAACAGTGGCCATCAAGGGCACTGCCAAACAAAGGAATAAAGGACGTTTCATATTGATAAATGATATTAGTTGTTTGTACAAGGTTACGCGACTGATTCAGTATCAGCAGGAGTGCAGGCTAGTGCTGAAACAGCTAAAAGGATGAGGGAGAAGGACTTATTGAATCCCATATTATGCATTGACATCCATGCTCCTGGGATGTGATTACCATATAAAAAAGTGTGGAGCATTAGCGTTTATCTGTGAGGAGGCTCTGGTAAGCCTTGAATCAAATAAACAATACTCCACACACCCGTATGAAACGCCCGAAGATTCGGGGAATCTATCATACAAAGTGACAAATGAGTCTGCTTACCCTTGATTCAATTGAAATTTACCAGATTTCCTCACAAGGATAAAAGCATACACTTTTATCTATTATGTCAATCTTCAGTCTCGCCTGAAGTCACCACAAATATAGCAAAAGATACATAAAATAGTTCGCTAATTGTTTTATAAGCATGATTATTACTGTTTTTAAGAATCCCAATTCTTCAGCAAGATGCGGAAGATTTCAATCGAAAAAGTCGATTAATCACTATCTTTGTCCTGCAATGCGGATACTATGAAGAAGCAAAGGATTCTATTTGTCTGCCACGGCAACATCTGCCGCAGTCCGATGGCGGAGGCCATTTTGAAGGCCTTGGTCAGGGCTCGTGGACTGGAAGACGCGTATTACATAGAGTCTGCGGCAGTCTCTTCCGAAGAGATTGGCAATACGATGTATCCGCCGGCGAAGCGCTGCCTGCAGCAGCACGGCGTGCCTTTCGACCCTTACCGGACGGCAAGGAAGGTGACACCGTCGGACTATGACCGCTTCGACAGAATTATTTGCATGGATTCTTCGAACATCCGCCTCATCAAGAGAATCATCCCTGAGGATCCGCAGAACAAAATCCATCTGATGATGTCTTATACCGGGCAGGGGCGTGATGTCGCCGACCCTTGGTACACGGGCGATTTCGAGGAAACCTTCCAGGATCTGCTTGAAGGCTGCGAAGCCATGCTGCAACCCTGGCGGCTACATTAAGAGCCACTTTCTTGCGAAGGCATCCGCCTCGGCTTCCTTCTGCAGATATTCTTCTTCAGAACTGGGGGTATCCTCTTCCAGGAATACGTCTTTGCGGCCATGCAAGAGTATGTGGGCGATTTCGTGGAAAATGGTGTACGCATAGTTTTCGTACGCGTCTGTGGCATTCAGGAGCTGGATGCAGGGGCAGCCGCCAATCCATCTGGTAGCGCCCTTTACGGTAACCGAGGGCAGGGGCTCGGTGTAAATAAGCTTAACTCCGCACCCGGCAAGAATCTCTTTAAGGAAATCCATCACATCATCCGGAGGATTGTTCAGCACGAATTGAATTTCCGGCAACTTATCTTTCAGAGCTCGGGGGGAATAAGGAGTATCCAGGATTATGTCCTGAGCCTGAAGCTCTCCCCTTCTCAACCAGGCGGAAAGGGCGTAAGGGTCGACAGAATCTTTAATTGAAACATTGAACGCCACGCGCAGGCGCTGACGGAAATAGTATGCCTCCCAGGCCTTGGGCGACACAACGCCGAAGAATCGTAGCAACGAATCCGCCATCTCTCCGTCACTCGGCAGGGCAGGCACCCAACCATTTTTGACGATATCCTCGACCGGGAGAAGCGACATCCACTTGGAGATATCCTCGGCATTGATGGCCATTCTGGTCCTTGCCTGCTGAGCATCGTACTCCGACTGCCAGCGGAGAAGCATCTCGGCAGACATCCCAGTGACATACTCAATCAGCAATGCCATCTCAGGGCTCACTGCAGAGCGCCCCTTAATCACGTCGATGACTGTTTTTTCCGGCTTGCCTGCTCGTACCGCAAATTCCTTCACCGACATACCAAGTTCCTGGAGCCGTTCCATGAAAACCGCTCCCGGATGCTCAATTGTATAATTGTATTCCTTGTTCATTTGCCGTGATAATTCACAATCTCAATAATATTGACAGTTCCATTGCCTGCATCTTCAAAAATCAGTCTGTATGGCTGATCAAGGTTGCACGCCCACTGGCCGGATCGGTCCCCTGTCAATTCATGAAAATGACCCGGGAATGATTTAAGTTGCTCGAATGATTGGGACATTCGGATTGTTTGTATTCGTCTGATTAACAATTGTGCCCGCAAAGAACCATACCGCTTCAATAACGTTTTTTCGTCCCTCAAAGCCTTGTCCAATTCCCTGTCTGAGCACACCACGTTCATTCTCGCATCATTTTCTGATGCAAATATAGTAAAATATTAATTAACTCGATATGTAAATTAAAAATCAAATATGACCAGCGAATGGGAGGTTCAGGGTCCCAGACGACTTTGAGCAAAAGGTTCCCGGGGAGACGCAGCGGAGGGGCCGCCTAGTGACGGCGTGTGTCTGCAGACCGTTAGGCCCGCAGGGACTAAAAGGGATAAGTCAGCCGTCAAGGGCCCGAAGCAAGGCGAGCCCTTTTGCGAAGCAGGAGGCCGGGGGCCTGCACCCTCCCATTCGCTGGTTCTGCTGGCATTCATAATCAATGGCGGCTAAGTTGCTGATTATCAATAAAATAAGCAAAACCTTCTACCCGGAAATCTAGGTAGAAGGTTTTAGTTAAAATGCTGTGCTACAAGAAGTTAGCCGCCAGGTTATTCGGCAACAGCGAAGGTTATTCGGCAAGGGCGAAGGCTATTCAGCAACGGCGAGGAAGGAAAGGAAGGCGGGGATGGAGAGGTTGTAGCTGTAGGGGCCGGCGAGGGTGCGGCCGGAGGCGTCCAGGATGAAGTAGTTGGGTTGGGCGTTGACGCCGAAGCGGGTGCGGGCGATGTAGCTGTTGACGCGGCCGACGTCCTTCAGGACCTTGCCTTCGGGGGTCTTAACCCACTGGGCCTCAGGGAGTTTGGCTTTGTCGTCGGTATACAGCGCCACAATATGGAACTGCCTCAACTGCTCGAGCACCGCCGGGTCGCTCCAGACGCGGGCTTCCATTTCGCGGCAATTGACGCATCCGTGCCCCGTAATATCTACAAATACCTTCTTGCCGTCCACCCGCGCCGCAGCCAGGGCATCGTCAATAGTCGTGTACGCCGTAAGACCTTGAGGCATATTGACGGTTTTGGCTGACGAAGGCTGACTATATGCGCCCATCACAAAATCCTGCGTCTCGAGCGGGGGAAGGTAGCCAGAGAGAGCCTTGAGGGGCGCGCCGAACATGCCGGGAATCATATAAACCACGAAGCTGAAGACGGCGATGGCGAGCGTGAGGCGCGTGAGGCCGATGTGCTCGACCTTGTCGTCGTATTTGAAGCGCAGCTTGCCGAGCAGATAGAAGCCCAGAAGCGTGAAGCAGACGATCCAGATGGCGAGATAGACCTCGCGGTCGAGGATGCCCCAGTGGTAGGTCTGGTCTGCCACCGACAGGAACTTGAGGCCAAGGGCGACTTCGATGAAGCCGAGCGTGACCTTGACGCTGTTGAGCCAGCCGCCGCTCTTGGGGAGGCTCTTGAGGAGCGAGGGGAAGAACGCCAGCAGCGTGAAGGGCAGAGCGAAGGCGATGCTGAAGGCCAGCATGGTAACCATCGGGGCCCAGAACTCCCCTGCCGTCGATTTTATGAGCACCGTGCCTACGATGGGCCCGGTGCAGGAGAACGACACCAGCACCAGGGTGAGCGCCATGAAGAATACTCCCCCGAGGCCGCCGCGGTCGGATTTGCGGTCGGAAGAATTAACCAGCTTCGAGGGCATCACAATCTCGAAAGCGCCGAAGAACGATGCCGCGAAGATCATAAAGACCACAAAGAAGATTATGTTCGGCAGCCAGTGCGTTGCAAGCCAGTTGAAGATATCCGCCGTGACTGCGCTGCCGCCCAGTACCCATGTAAGACCTATGATAATGCAAATCGGCACCGTATACAGCAGCACGATGAACGCGCCGTACATCAGCGCTTTGAAGCGGCCTGCCTTGCTCTCCCCTTTGATGAAGAAGGAGACGGTCATCGGTACCATCGGGAAGACGCACGGTGTCAGGAGCATCGCGAGGCCCCAGAGTATTGCTTCAAGAATCAAAGCCCAGAGGGTCTCAGCGGCGGGGCTGGCTTCTCCGACCCGGTTCGCGCCTTCAGCGCTCATCCCTCCCATCTGCGATGGGCCCCTCCCTCTAACGTCGCCGAGGGTGGCACGCCTCTCGGAGACGTCGCCACCGCCGCTTCGACTCGCATCAAGCGAAAAATCCGCCTCCTCGGGACTATGGCAGGCTTCGCCAACGCAGGAAATCCACTCGATGGTGCCGTGGACCTGGTCGAGAGCAGCTTGAGGGGTGCCACGAAGGACAATCTGCGGATTGCCGGTGGCATCGGGTTCGATTGCGGACGACCACTCGATCGTAGTCTCCGGCAGGTTCTGGGCAAGAAGCGCGGTGCCGCAGAAGAAAACCGCCGCGGCCAGAGCAAACCGGAGTAAAAGCCTGAACATATTACTTTGCGATTGCAACCGCGCGGGTTTCGCGGATAACAGTGATCTTCACCTGGCCGGGATAAGTCATCTCGTCCTGGATGCGCTGTGCGATGTCGCCGGAGAGGCGTACCGCCTGCTCGTCGCTCACCTGGTCGGCGCCGACTACTACACGCAGCTCGCGGCCGGCCTGGATTGCATAGCTCTTGGTAACGCCCGGGTAGGAGGCTGCAAGGTCTTCCATACCCTTGAGGCGCTTGATATAGCTCTCGATAACCTCGCGGCGGGCGCCGGGACGGGCGCCGGAAATGGCGTCGGCAACCAGCACCAGGGGCGAAATGATGGAGGTCATCTCCATCTCCTCGTGGTGAGCACCGACGGCGTTAACAATCTCCGGACGCTCCTTGTACTGCTCCGCCAGCTTGGCTCCGAGGAGGGCGTGCGGCAGTTCGGGATCCTCTTCGGAGACCTTGCCGATATCGTGCAGCAAGCCTGCGCGCTTGGCGAGCTTGGGATTGAGCCCGAGTTCGGAGGCGAGGATGGCTGCGATGTTTGCAACTTCGCGCGAGTGCTGAAGCAGGTTCTGCCCGTAGGAAGAACGGTATTTCATGCGGCCGATGAGCTTGACGAGCTCGATATTGAGCCCGTGGATGCCCAGGTCGATGCAGGTGCGCTTGCCGGTTTCGAGGATTTCCTCCTCGAGCTGGCGGCTGACCTTGGCGACCACTTCCTCGATGCGGGCGGGATGGATGCGTCCGTCCACTACGAGCTGATGGAGCGCCAGGCGGGCTACCTCGCGGCGGACCGGGTCGAAGGCGCTTATCATGATGGCGTCCGGGGTGTCGTCCACGACGATTTCCACGCCGGTGGCTGCCTCCAGTGCGCGGATGTTGCGGCCTTCGCGGCCGATGATGCGTCCCTTGACTTCGTCGTTCTCGATGGGGAAGGTGGTGACTGCGTTCTCGATGGCAGTTTCGGTGGCGGTGCGCTGGATAGTGTTGATGACTATGCGCTTGGCCTCCTTGGCGGCATTCAGACGGGCCTCATCCATGGTGTCGTTGATGTAGGCCTGGGCTGCCGTGCGGGCCTCCGCCTTCATGTTCTCAATGAGCATGTTGCGGGCGTCCTGGGCGCTCATTCCGGCCACGGTCTCAAGCTGCTTGTTGGCCTGGGCGATGAGCTTGTCGCACTCTTCCTGCTTGCGCTCGAGCTGTTCGCGCTGGGCGTTGACCTGACCCTTTGCAGAGTCGAGTTCGTGCTGCTTGCGGCCGAGTTCGCTGGCCTGCTGGCCAAGCTGGCTCTCCTTCTGGCGGATGGAGTTTTCGCGCTCCTGCAGCTGCTTGTTGCGGTTCGCCACGTATTCCTCGTGGTCGGCCTTCATCTGAAGATACTTCTCCTTTGCCTGGAGAATCTTCTGCTGCTTGATGTTCTCGGCGTCCAGCTCGGCCTTCGCGAGCACGCCGTTTGCGCGCCCGCCCAGAACGAGCTTGCGCACAAGTATGTAAATTGCAAGGCCCACTATGGCACCCAGCAAAGGCAAAACTATATACATAATCGTTTCCATATGTTTTAAAGTCGTTATGTCAAACAAAAACAGCACCCGCACAGTCGTGCAGATGCTGTATAATGGCCGTTAGTCCTTGGCGTGAAATACCTTCACATTATGATTTGGGCTCCGTTCCGTTCCAAGCTTCCCGTCAAGCGGGCTTGCCATCACCGGCCCGAGATCACCCGGTTCTACCGAACTTGTTTGTTTCAGCAAGGACGGACTAACGGTTTTTCTCTGTTTCGACAGACTGAAGGTATGCCTCAAGCGTTTTGGTGAGGTCTTCGGCCTCCTTCTCCGCCTTGTTAAGCATATTGAAATTCTTCAAATTTCCCATGGCGCAGCCAAGGG
The DNA here is from genome assembly GCA_017617495.1 of Bacteroidales bacterium. GTDB lineage: Bacteria > Bacteroidota > Bacteroidia > Bacteroidales > UBA932 > Cryptobacteroides. Next base: position 20,606 of record JAFZWD010000031.1, on the reverse strand, counting down.
CGACGAATGCCAGCTTGTCGAAGGCCTCGGTGGTGGCGAACTTCTGGTCGTACACCGCCATTCGCTTGTCCACCTCCTCTGCGGCAAAGCGCATGAGATTCTCTGCTTCGGGAGTCTCAGCGTTAAGCTGGAACTCCTTTCCTGCAAAAACCAATTTGATACGCTGTGCCATACTCAAGCTTCAAGCAATGCTATGCATCTGTCGATTTCCTTTATCAGCCTTGTCAGGCGGTCCTTCGCCTCGCGGTTGTCGGCCGTTCCGCTAAAGGCGCTCGCAAGTTTCTGATTATCAATCTGTCTGTTTAATTCAGCAATCTGCTCTTTAAGGGTCTGCACCGCAACTTTATTCTCCTGCAACTCGAGTTCGAGGGCATTCGCCCTGTTCCTTTCGGTCTCGTAGAGCGAAATCAGTTTCTGTATGCCTTCGTTGAGTCTTTCGAGCATAGTCGCAGTGTTATCCTTTCAATCTACAAATATAATAAAAAATCAAAAAAACCGCATGAGTTAAAGCCGCGCTTCAAAAATGGCGCGTACTTCATTGTAACTCTGCAGGTTTCCTATATCGTAACGGCGCGAAGGCATCTCCATAGCCTTCACGCAGGTTTTGCCGGAGAGCCAGGCGGCGAAGCTGCCGGGGGCGTCCACGTTGCAGCCTTCGGCGATGGCTTCGGGAAGCCTCGCGATGTCCGCGGCCCTGTAGTAATAGAAGGGCGGGCAGCACCAGTGCGAGCGGGGTTCCGCGGGCTTCTCCACCATGGAAAGCACGCGGTCGTCCTCCCCTATTTCCAGCACTCCGCATTTGCGCAGGCGTGCCACCTCGGGTTCGAAGTAGCGCATTATGCAGGAAGTGCCGGCCTTCTGCGCATAGTCCACGAACACCCGGAGGCTGAAATCCAGCAGGTTGTCGCCCGCTATCACCAGGATGTCGCCGGAGGGCTTGAGCGCGTCCATCGCGAACTGGATGTCGCGCACGGCCCCGAGCCGCGTTTCGTTGGTGGAAGTGCCGTCGTCCACCACATGAATCTTTTCCGGACGGCCGGCAGCCCAGTTTTCGAAATGCCCTGCAAACTTATGGTTGGAGATGACTGCAAACGACTCGGCCGCGTCGCCGATATCGTCCACCAGCCAGTCCAGGATGGCCTTTCCGCCCACTTCCAGAAGGGGCTTGGGGAAATTCTCCGTAAGCGGATAAAGGCGGGTAGCGTAACCCGCGGCAAGAATCAGGCAGTTCATAGTCCTACTCCGTCGGCAGTGTCACAGATGAAGGCCTCGTATTTGCCTTCGAGTTCGGGAAACTCGGCAAGATAGCCCCTGGTGATGGACGCGATGGCGCTCTCGGCAAAAGCCGGGTCAATCATCGCCATGCAGCAGCCCTTGAAGCCGGCGCCGCTGAAGCGTCCGCCGTAGATACCCTCGGTCTGCGTCATCAGCTCGTAGAGCTTCTTGAGCTCGGGAGAGCCGGTTTCCCAGTTGTAAATCGAAGAGTTGCCGCTCTCGAAGCAGAGCTTGCCGAAGGCTTCGATATCGCCCCTGCGCCAGGCCTCCGCGCCCTTCTCCACACGCTCGAATTCGGTGTAGAAATGCTCGGCACGGCGACGCCAGGTTTCCGGCAGGCGGTCCTTGAAGCGGTCGTAGACCTCGCGGGGCACTTCGCGCATGTGGGTTTCGCCGAACTTGCCGTATTCCATGCCGGCGTAGGCCTTGAGCGCATAGGCAGCGCTGACGCATTCGTCCACTCGCATGTTGAACTTGCTTCCGGCAAGGTTGCGCTCCACTCCGCTGAACAGAATCAGCAGTTTGAAGGGCTTCATGGCCGGGTTGAGCGGGATGAGTTCGTAGGAGTCGTCGAGGGTGTCCAGGTAAAGCAGGCTGTCCTTGCGGCAGAGCACCTCGCAGCTCTGGTCGAGCTTGCCGCAGGAGACTCCAACGTAATTGTTCTCGGCGGCTTTCGCGATGATAATCAGTTCGTTATCTTCCAGGTGAAGGTGATTGACGGAGCAAAGCGCCTTGAGGAAGGAGATGATGACGGCGGCCGATGAAGAGAGGCCGCCGATGGGGAGCGAGCCCTCGATGACGCCGGAGATGCCGGTCTCGAGCGGATAGCGCTGCCCGAGTTCGAGGGTGGCGCCGCGAAGGTAGTCCGCCCAGTCGCCGCATTTCTGCTCAGGCACAGCGCGTACGTGCCACTGGGCGCGCTTGGGGAACTGCAGGGAGCAAAGCTCCACCACGCCGTTGCGCTTGGTGGAATAGGCGATGTGGATGCCTTTGTCTATGGCAAAACCAGTAATCTTGCCGTACTGGTGGTCGGAATGCGCCCCGAGAGGGCAAACCCTGTAGGGGCAGAACGCCATCGCTTCGGCTTCCTTACCGTAGATCTGGCGGAATTTTTCCTGGCATTTCATATCAGCGCTTGTCGTCGAGAAGTTTCATCAGGTACTGGCCGTACTCGTTCTTGAGCATGGGCTTTGCGAGTTCGCGCAGGCGCGCCGCATCGATCCATCCGTTGGTAAAGGCAATTTCCTCGAGGCAGGCAATCTTGAGTCCCTGGCGCTTCTCGATGGTTTCCACGAAGATGGATGCGTCCGCAAGCGAGTCGTGGGTGCCTGTGTCCAGCCAGGCGTAGCCGCGTCCCATGGTGAGGATGCGGAGTTCGCCGGCATTCATGAAGGTCTGGTTGACCGATGTGATTTCGAGCTCGCCGCGGTCCGAAGGCTTAACGCCCTTTGCAATGCGCACAACCTTGTTGGGATAGAAGTAGAGGCCCACCACGGCGTAGTCGCTCTTGGGATGCTCGGGCTTTTCCTCGAGGCTGAGGCAGTTGCCGGCGGAGTCGATTTCGGCCACTCCGTAGCGTTCGGGCTCGTTGACGCGGTATCCGAAGATGCAGGCCTTGCGGTGGTCCACCACGATATGAACGGCCTGTTCCAGCAGGCCGTCGAAGCCCGCGCCATGGAAGATATTGTCGCCCAGCACCAGGCAGACGTCATCCTTGCCGATGAATTCCTCACCGATGATGAATGCCTGCGCGAGGCCGTCGGGAGAGGGCTGCTCGGCGTAGCTGAGCTTGATGCCGTAGTCGCTGCCGTCGCCAAGCAGGCGCTTGAAGCCGGGCAGGTCGGCGGGCGTGGATATCAGCAGGATGTCGCGGATGCCCGCAAGCATCAGCACGCTCAGCGGATAATACACCATGGGCTTGTCGTAGATGGGAAGCAGCTGCTTGCTGACGCCCTTGGTTATGGGATAGAGGCGGGTGCCGGAGCCTCCGGCGAGTACGATACCTTTCATATTTTGATTATTGCTTTGTTCTTTCGTCCGTCAACGCATATCTGCAGGTCCTTGTCCAGATGGATGTGCCGCAGGTACGTGGTTTCGTCCTCGGCAGGCAGGGCGTCGAGCGCCGCGAAGTCAAAGACGTCGTTCCTTGCGAACGGGTCCACATTGATATAACCCACGTTGAAGGATGTCATATTCTGGAAGAAATGCGTGCCCTGGCTGGGATCCACGCGGAAGTTCTCGAGGCTGCATTCCACAAGGGCCTTTACCTCGGAGATGTCGCCCCACTTTACCGGCACGCCGAGAGTCGGGATGCTGGAGCCCCACCGGCCGTAACCGATTAGCACGTATCCCCTGCCCTTCGCGCGCATGGAAGCGTTCATGGCGGTGACTTCCTCCATTATCTCTCGGGTCTTCATCGGGTCAAAAGCGTCGCGCTTGATGTAAACAATGTCGCTGACGCCCTCAACCCAGCCGGTGCCGAGAGCGCTGGTGGATTTGATTACCGCACCGCTGTCGTCGATCTGGCTCCAGTCCACGTCGGCCGAGCGGCTGTCGATGGAGATGGGCCTGATCTGCAGCACGTTGAAGGTGGATGTGCCGCTGCCGGAAGCGTCCAGGTCGGCGGCGAACTCTATCTCCACGCAACACTTCATCTCGTCCTGGGCTATCTCCAGCAGGCGCTTGAGAATGTCCGCCAGCGGGAAGATGTTGTATTTGAGGATGTGCGAGAAGGTGATGAACTTGGGGCCCTGGGGCACTGCCGAGTCGACTATGCGCATATTCTCGATGTCCCAGGTGGAAGCCACGTATTTGATGGAACGGAAGCGTCCGCAGTCGGCAATGTCGATGTGCTCGAGGTTCACCGCGTCGTCGATGCTGGTCTTGAAGCGCTCCGGCTGGAGATTCAGGGCGTACATCGCCTTCTGGGTGTCCGTCATTATGAGGTCCGGAGTGGATGTCTGGAGCACGCTCTGCGGGTATACCGGCGAGAAGCGCAGCACCTGTTCGCCGTCCACAACGGCCTTGCCGAGTCCGAACGCAAGCTTTACTATACCCTCTTCGGGCTTCTCGTGCCCGACGGGATAGAAGTTGAGCGAGCGGGCTACCCCGGAAAGAGCCGGGAAGTAATAGCCGCCGTCCGTGCTGCCGCAGATTTCCTGCACGATTATGGCCATGCGCTCCTCAGAAATCACGTTGCCGGTGGCGGTGATGTAGGAACGCGAGGCGGCGTAATACACGGATGCGTAAACGCTCTTGATGGCCTTGCCCAGAAGCCGGAGCTGCTGGTCCTCGTTGTCCGTGCGCGGAATCATGTAAGTCGAGTAGACTCCCGCAAACGGCTGATAATAAGAGTCTTCCAGTTTGGACGAAGACCTTACCGCGAGCGGCCGGTGCACGTGCTTGAGGAAAATGCGCAGCGCTTCCACCATATCCTGCGGAAGCGTCGCGGACACGAATTCCGAGAGAATCTCCTCGTCGGAGATATCCGAATTGATCACATACTGCAGGCCGTTCTCCAGCACGAAGCGGTCGAACCAGTCGGTAGTGAGCACGAGGGTGCGGGGCACCAGCACGCGCACGCCCTCCCATTGGTCGTAGAGGTCGTATTTCTGCAGGATATGATTGAGGAATGCCAGGCCGCGGGCCTTTCCGCCGAGCGAGCCTTCACCCAGGCGGGCGAAACGGATGGCGTCGTTATAGGTTTCCGGATTGAAGCGCGCAACCACGCCCAGTCCCTGGCTGATGCGGTAGTCGTGGATTGCCGTAATAACGGTCTCCCGCGCGTTCGGGGTGTTCTTGAGGTTCAGCGGCTGAAGCTTTTTGCCTACGGAGAAGATACCGCGGGCGAGCAGCCACTTGCTGAGGTAGTTGGTGTCGAACAGCGCGTAGAGCTGCTCCTGGGTGATGGCGCCGATGAGTTTCTCCACGCCGTACAGGTCGCTCGCCCTGCCAACCTCCTCCCCCGTGGAAGGCTCCTTCACCACGAAATCGCCGAAGCCGAAGTTGCTTCCGATGTACTCCGAAAGCTCGTGGGTGAGGGTTTTGGACTTCTTGACCACGAAGCCCACGCCCAGCTTGTCGGCCACCTCGTGCATACTCTCCTGCGAGCTCTGCATAAGGAAGGGCATCTTGGGGTTGTCCGCCTTTACCAGACGGCAGAGGTCGATGCCCGCATCGAGCTTCTCGCTGGAAGCCGGGTCGCCCCGGTGCAGCACAAAGCCGATGTCCGAGATAACTCCCAGAATGTTGGCCTTATAGCGTTCGTAGAGCGCAACCGCGTCGTCGTAGTTGGTGGCCATGAGGATTTTCGGGCGCGAACGCTTGCGCATTATCTGCTGGTTCTCGTTGAGCGCGTCCTTGATGGCCGCGGAGTTCTGGTGAAGCACCAGGGTGTAGAGAAGGGGCAGATATGTGGAGTAGTAGCGCACCGAGTCCTCCACCAGCAGGATGGCCTGCACGCCGCTGCCGAGTATGTCGGCGTCGGCGTTGAGCCTGTCCTCCAGCAGTTTGATGATTGCGATGATGAGGTCCGTGGAGTTGTTCCAGCAGAAGACATAGTCGATGTTGGAGCGGTCGCGGTCCTCTATCTGGCGGTAGAGTTCCTTGGAATAGGAGGTCAGAAGCACGACAGGAGTGTCCGGGGATGCCGCCTTGAGGCGCGACGAGAAGTCGAAGACATCCACTTCGCCCACGTTGTACATGGTAATCACAAGGTCGAAGCGCTCGCCCGCGTCGATCAGCGCGAGGGCGTCAACGGTGGTTTCGGCCCTCGTGATGGCGGGAGGATTGCTGAGGTTGAGTTCGCCGTACTCATGGCTGATCTGCTCCTCGATACGGCCGTCCTCCTCAAGGGAGTAGCTGTCGTAGTTGGAGCAGACAAGGAGGATGTGCCTGATGCGCACCCCCATCAGCGAAGAGTAATCCGTTGTCCTGTCGAGATTCTGCATATATTAAACGATTCCCTGATCCACCATGGACCACGCGACCTTGATGAAGCCCGCGAGGTTGGCGCCCTTGACATAGTCAATGCTGCCGTCTTCCCTGGCTCCGTACTTCACGCAGGAGGCGTGGATGTCGGACATGATGCGGTGCAGTTGCTGGTCCACCTCTTCGGCAGTCCATTTCTGGCGGATGCTGTTCTGAGTCATTTCAAGTCCGGAAGTAGCCACGCCGCCGGCGTTTGAAGCCTTGCCCGGAGAATACAGGATGCCTGCGTTCTGGAAGACCTCGATGGCTTCGGGAGTGGAAGGCATGTTGGCGCCTTCGGTCACGCAGATGCAGCCGTTTGCCACAAGGGTGCGGGCCGCGTCGCCGTTGAGTTCGTTCTGGGTTGCGCAGGGCATCGCGATGTCGCACTTGACGCCCCAGGGCTTCTGCCCGCCGCCGAAATACTGCGCGGTGGGATACTTCTTGGCGTACTCGCTGATACGGCCGCGGAGCATGTTCTTAAGCGTCATCACATACTGCCATTTCTCCTCGTTCAATCCGTCAGGATCGTAGACATAGCCGTCGGAGTCGGACAGGGTGACGACCTTGGCGCCGAGCTGCATCGCCTTCTTGGCCGCATACTGGGCCACGTTGCCTGCTCCGGAGATAACCACGGTCTTGCCCTGGAAGCCTTCGCCCCTGGTCGCGAGCATTTCCTGTGCGAAATAGCAGGCGCCGAAGCCGGTGGCCTCGGGGCGCAGGAGCGAACCTCCCCACGAGAGGCCCTTGCCGGTAAGCGTGCCGGTGAACTCGTCGCGCAGGCGCTTGTACTGTCCGAAGAGATAGCCGATTTCGCGGCCGCCCACTCCGATATCGCCGGCGGGAACGTCGGTGTCCTGGCCGATGTGGCGCTGGAGCTCTGTCATGAAGCTCTGGCAGAAACGCATCACCTCGGCGTCTGATTTGCCGCGGGGGCTGAAGTTGGAACCGCCTTTTGCTCCACCCATGGGCAGAGTAGTAAGGGCGTTCTTGAAAGTCTGTTCGAAAGCGAGGAACTTCATGATGCTGAGGTTCACGCTCTCGTGGAAGCGGATACCGCCCTTGTAAGGGCCTATCGCGCTATTCATCTGTACGCGGTAACCACGGTTCACCTGCACCTGGCCGCGGTCGTCCACCCAGGGCACGCGGAAGGAGATGACCCTTTCGGGCTCCACCAGCCTTTCCATAACCTTGAGTTCGCGGAGCTGGGGATACTCCATGATGTAAGGCGCCACGCTCGTGAGCACCTCGCGGACCGCCTGTGCAAATTCTTTTTCGCCGGGGTTTGCCGCCTCGAGGCCTGCCATAAAGGTCTCGACGTACTTTTTGCTGAAATTGTCCATATAATTACACTTAAACTAACTGTCGCTTTCTTTCTTGGGAATCTGCACCTTGCGGTAGCGCTTCTGCCTCTTCTCCCAACGCTCCTTGGCAAACTTCTGCATGTCGCTCACCTCGTCGCTCTCGTCCATAATTTCGAGCCCGAACACGGTCTCGATAATGTCTTCAAGAGTAAGGATTCCCTGGAAGCAACCATACTCGTCGATGATGAGGGCTATCTGCTCCTTGCGGCGCAGAAGGGCCTCCCAGATGTCGCTGAGCGGGGTTTCTTCGTTGAAGAAGGAAACGTCGCGGCGGATGTCCTTAAGGGTTTTGTCGAACTTGTCTTCGGCAAGGTCCTCGAGGGCGTCGTCGCGCAGGATGTAGCCGGTGATATATTCCGGGGATTCGGCGTAAACGGGAATCCTGGAATGGTGCTCGAACTCCTCGGTGTCGAAGTACTCTTCCAGAGTCATGGATTCGGGCGCTGTGGAGCACACCACGCGCGGCGTCATGGCGTCGTACGCCAGCACGTTGTCGAGCTTGATTATATTCTGGATAACCCTGTTTTCTTCCTTGTCTATCACCCCTTCTTCCTCGCCGACGTTGGCCATCGCCATGACTTCCTCGCGGCTGACGGCCGCCTCCTCCCCCTCGCCTCCGATGCGCTTGCCCACGTACTGCACCAGCAGCACCAGGGGATACATCAGGAACATCAGCACGGAGATACCCCTCGTGGTGAATCCCATCAGCTTCTTGTAGCCGCGGGTGCCGATTGTCTTGGGGATGATCTCGGCGCAGAAGAGGATGAGCACGGTAACCACCGCGGACATCACGCCAACCCAGGCGCTGCCCAGTGCCTTGGCCGTGAAAACGCCCACCAGGGATGCTCCGAAGGTGTTTGCGATGGTGTTCATCGACAGGATTGCCGCTATGGGCTTGTCGATATCCGTCTTGAATTGCTTGAATTTACGGGCGGGGCGGTAGCCTTCTTCCTCCTTTGCGGAGATGAAGGACAGCGGCGTGGACATCAGCACCGACTCGAGTATCGAGCAAAGGAACGAGATGCCTACCGTAAGGAAGAGGTCCAGCAGGAGGGGAAGAATGTATGATGCGTCTCTCTCGGGCATGGACTAGCGGTTTTTGTACATCTGTTCGTAGTATTTCTGGTAGTCGCCGCTGGTGACATTGTCCAGCCAGTCCTGATTGTCCAGGTACCACTTCACCGTCTTGCGGATGCCCTCCTCGAACTGCAGCGAAGGCTCCCAGCCGAGTTCGCGCTGGAGCTTGCGGGAGTCGATGGCGTAGCGCAGGTCGTGCCCGGCGCGGTCCGTCACGAAGGTAATGAGGTCGTCGTCGGCGCCCTCGGGACGTCCCAGAAGCTCGTCGGTGGTGCGGATGAGCACTTTGATGATATCGATGTTCTTCCACTCGTTGAAGCCGCCGATGTTATAGGTGTCGCCGGGCTTGCCCTTATGGAAGATTATGTCTATCGCCCTCGCGTGGTCCTCCACGAAGAGCCAGTCGCGCACGTTTTCGCCCTTGCCGTAAACCGGGAGGGGCTTGCGGTGGCGGATATTGTTGATGAAGAGGGGTATGAGCTTCTCGGGGAACTGGTAGGGGCCGTAGTTGTTGGAGCAGTTGGTCACTATCGTGGGCATGCCGAAAGTGTCGTGGAATGCACGCACGAAGTGGTCGCTGCTGGCCTTGCTGGCGCTGTAGGGGCTGTGCGGGTCGTAACGGGTGTCCTCAGTGAAGAGAGTGCCGTCGAACTGCAGGGCGCCGTAAACCTCGTCGGTGCTGATGTGGTAGAATAGCTTGCCTTCCCACTCCCCGTTCCAGGCGGCCTTGGCGGCCTGAAGCATGCTGAGCGTGCCCATGACGTTGGTGCGGGCGAAGGTGAACGGGTCCTTGATGCTGCGGTCGACGTGCGACTCGGCGGCAAGATGGATGACGCCGTCCACATGCTCGCGCTGCATCAGCGCCAGGATGGCGTCGAAGTCGCAGATGTCCAGGCGCTCGAAGCTGTAGTTGGGTTTGTCCTCGATATCCTTGAGGTTTGCAAGGTTACCCGCGTAGGTAAGCTTGTCGACATTTATGATGTGGTAATCGGGATACTTGTTTACAAGGAGGCGGACCAGATGGGATCCGATGAATCCCGCGCCGCCGGTGACGATGATAGTTCTCTTTTCCATACAATCTACAAAAATAGCAAAAATCTTGGTATATCACTTATTGCATAAGTGTTTTTCTTTCCACTGCTGCGGGCTGCAGCCGCAGACTTCGTTGAACTGCCTGCGGAAATTGGCCCTGTCCAGGCCCACTTTCTCCGCCAGTACCGTGAGCGATGCGTCCGGATTGTCCCTCATGAGCCGCTGGCTTTCCGCGATCCGCAGTTCCTTGCGCCAGGTCAGGAAACTCTTTCCGAGAATGCGCAGGCAGTAGTTAGAGAGCCTGTCACGGCTGATTCCCAGCTCCTGCGCCACTGCCTTCATGTCGGCATCCGGAGCACAGTATCTCCGGTCTTCCACCCAACGGTGAAGCGCAAACGTGACACCCGCAAAAGACTTTTCCGAATCTTCCTTTAAGGGGGAGGAATCGCGGCGGAACATCGCCATCAGGACCCTGTTGATTAACTTAAGCATAAGCAATGATTGATTTTGGTTAGTTGGTGTTCGGAAATTTTCCGTATTTTTGCGGCGCTATGTTTGAAAATCTATCCGAAAGGCTCGAACGCTCATTCAAAATACTGAAGGGCGAGGGCAAAATAACCGAAATCAACGTTGCCGAAACCATGAAGGACGTCCGCAGGGCACTGCTGGACGCCGACGTCAGCTACAAGGTCGCCAAAGAATTCTGCGACCGGGTAAAAGACAAGGCAATAGGCACCGGGGTACTCACGGCAGTGAAGCCCCAGCAGATGATGGTGAAGATTGTTCACGACGAGCTCGCCGAATTTATGGGCAGCGATGCCGTCGAAGTGAATATAAAGGGCAATCCGGGAGTGGTGCTGGTAGCCGGCCTCAACGGTTCCGGTAAGACCACTTTCTGCGGCAAGTTCGCCCTCAGGCTCAAGAGCCGCGGGGTCAAGGTGATGCTTGCGGCGTGCGACACTTTCCGCCCCGCCGCAATAGAGCAGCTCAAAACCCTCGGGGAGCAGGTGGGAGTGCCCGTATTCAGCCTGGAAGGCGAAAAGGACCCGGTGAAGGTAGCCAAAGCGGCCATTTCCAAGGCAGGCCAGGAAGGCTACAGCACGGTCATCGTCGATACCGCCGGACGCCTTGCGGTGGATGCCGAGCTGATGGAGGAAATCCGCACCCTGCACTCCGCCCTCAAGCCCTCCGAGAGCCTCTTCGTGGTGGACTCGATGACCGGTCAGGATGCCGTCGAATCCGCGAAAGCATTCAACGAAGCCATTGATTATGAAGGCGTTGTGCTCACCAAGCTCGACGGTGACACCCGCGGCGGTGCGGCCCTGTCCATCAAGGCGGTTACCGGCAAGCCCATCAAGTTCGTGAGCACCGGCGAAAAGATGGAGGCGCTCGACCTCTTCCACCCTTCCCGCGTGGCGGACAGGATTCTCGGCATGGGCGATGTGGTATCCCTCGTGGAGAAGGCCCAGGAGGCCTTTGACGAGAAAGAGGCGCGCGAAACACGCAAGAAACTCGCCAAGAACCAGTTCAACCTCAACGACTTCTACAACCAGATCCAGCAGGTGCGCAAGATGGGCGACATCAAGGACCTTGCGTCGATGATTCCGGGCATGGGCAAGATGATTAAGGACGTGGACATCGACAACGACGCCGCCTTCAAGTCCACCGAGGCCATCTACCACTCGATGACTCCTTACGAGAGGGAGCATCCCGAAGCCATCAACGGCAGCCGCAGGCGCCGCATAGCAGACGGCAGCGGCACCACCATTGCCGACGTCAACAAGCTCCTCAAGCAGTTCGAGGGCTCCAGGAAAATGATGAAAATGGCGGTGGACGGAAGCCTCGCCGCCAGGCTCAAGAACTTCAGGGGTTAGGGCCTTGCGGGGAACAGCAGCGCCATATCGGCGGCTATCCCCCTCTCTGCCTTCTTTTCAGGAATGAACCGCCACTCACCGAGAGTCCGGCGGTTTTCCATTGTATCGTGGTCCAGGATGCCCTTCTCTTCCACGAAGCGGTAGATCAGCTCGCGGATTTCGGGGTACTTGCCTGTGATACGCGAAGCAAGTTCGTCCTTGGGAATGCCGGCACCCTTGATCATGAGGTCTCCCCCGCTGTTGGCACGGTAGGAAGTCATTGCGACGGGGTAATGGGCACTTTTGTCAAAGGGCGTGCCGTCGGCAAAGCCGAGAATGGTGATTCTGCTGCCTGCAGGCTTGTCGATATCGACGGTATAGCTGATACCGGCGGCGGAATCGAAGTTGTAGGAACGGTTGCGGAACGACCAGGAAGTCTGGTTGTTGCGCGGGTCGTCGCGCTGCACTATGTCCAGCACGTGTCCCGAACCGGGAGCAGCGAGACGTATGTCATATGCGTATTCCAGCAGGCTCTTGATTTCGGCGCCGGTCATATCCATCTTGAACAGGGTGTTCTCGAACGGATAAATCGTAAACATGTCGTTGTACAGCAGCACCCCGGCATTTACCTTGCCGTTGTAGGTAAGCGGCGCGGCCAGGGAAACCTTCGCTCCGCTGGCTGCAAGCTGCACCGTATGCAGAAGGCTGATATAGTCGCACATCCCCGCATAGGCATCGCGGGTGTAAAGGTCCTCCGTGAGCATTCCGACCTCGCGCAGGGTGAACGCCTTCACCGCCTCGTAATCCTCCCGGAAAGCCTTGCGCATGGCGGCATCTCCCCTGTTTTTATCTACCGGAATCAGCCCGGCCGAAAGGCTCTTCGCAGCCACAGTCCCGTCCTTCACCTCAACTTCTATCTTGCCGATTCCCAGGAACTTGGCTTTGGTTCCGGTGTTGATGAGCGCAATGCTGTCGCTCTGGCGGGTGGTCTGACGGTGGTCGTGCGCACAGAGGATGAGGTCCACTCCCCGCAGGCTCTGGTAAAGGTCCAGCGCCTGGCTCTCCAGCATGCTTCCGTCGCCCAGGCCCGTGCCCGAATGAATCGCCACGATGGTAACCTGCGGATTGTAGCGCGCCTTGAGCCTGTCGACATCTTCCTGGGCAAGCGGAATCAGGTTTTTGAAGTCCATACCGCTCCAGATGCTCTCGTCCAGCCAGGCCTTCATGTTGGGGTTGGTATAACCGATCAGCAGAACCTTGAGGCCTGCCTTCCTGAAGACCTTGTACGCCGGCCAGTAAGGCTTGCCGTTGTCGGTGCGCACCGCGTTGCCGGCGAGGAAGGGAATACCCCTGCGGCGGAGCTGCTTCGTAACCCTGTCGTAAACCGGGTGGCCGGTCTCGACGTCGTGATTGCCAACCACTACAGCGTCGTACTTCATATAGTCGCAGATACGCACGAACAGATGCTCGGTCTTAGTATCGACATAATTGTAATAGTACGCGGCATTGTCGCCCTGAAGGCAGTCGCCGGCATCGACGAAAAGCACGTTCTTCGCACCGTCCGCCACCCTCACGCTGTCCACGTAGGTGTTGAGCGCGGTCAGGCTGGTGCGCACGCACCCGTCCACATAGGACGAATCGAACCAGGCACCGTGCACATCGTCGGTTGCAAGCACGGTAAGTCTATGGATACCGTCGCTGGGGCCGCAGGCGCAAAACAGCGCCGCTGCGGCAATCAGTATGCTGAGTTTTTTCATCGTCTTAATACATGTAGGAACTGCGGAAGGCCCTTTCGCGCCTGCTCATGCCTATGCGCCCTGCACCCCATCCTGGATGGCGGAAAGCATCCAGGTTAAGGAAGAGCGAAAGCTTCTGCTGGCAGCCCATGAAGCCCCCTTCGTCGAAGTGGAAGCGCGCCGAGGCGCGGAAGTAAAGCCATTCGGTAAGCCTGGGTTCCCAGTAGAGTTCCAGGAGATTGTAGAATTTGCGGTAGAACGGCGAGCCCAGGTAGAGGTTTCCGGCGTAGGGATTGCCTCCGGTATCCACGCCGTAGTAGTATGGCATGAGGTTGTCGCCGACATAGGTCGTGTTCTGGAGCCATACGTTCCAGTTGCGCGTGGTAATCACCATCTCGCCGCCGCAGGGAAGCTTCGGCCCGGGGTCGCGCACCCGGTCGTACTGGTAACTCAGCAGGGGCGAAAACTTTATGGAAAGTTCCTGCAGATGCGTAAACTTGCCGGCATCGAACTCGATATAGGTCTGGAGCAGATGGTTGTCCACCACGCCCGGAGCCTGCCTGCTGCCCGCATAATGGTAGAAGGTGCCGGCAAAGCCCAGCTTGAACCAATGCCTGGGGATCCAGTCGCCAGCGAAGAATAGCTGGAAGCGTTCCTTGCGCGTGACGCCGGCCTTGCCCATCCAGTCCGCACCGAGTTCGGCGTAGAAATTGCGCGTCATATACTTGAGGATGGCTCCGTCCAGATTGTGGTCGTAGAACAGCAGCGAATCGGTAAAGAACACCTCGCTGTATTCGCCCTCCATATAGTGGCGCGGAAACACTCCCGCCACCGCCTCGAAAAGGGCGCCGTTACTGAAGCGCTTATGGAAGTCGTAATTGAAGATTATTTCGCGCAGATCCCTGTCCGGCTTGCTTCCCTCGCCCATGTCGCGGTAGTAGTCGAAGCCCGCATTCACGCGGTGGTTGGCATCCTCGCCCTGCTGGATGCTGAAGCCAACCGTCGGTGCCCCCACCACCGAAAAGATGGTGGAAGAACGCATGTATTTGCCGTTGGGATAATCGAATTCGCGGTTGTCGAAATGAAACAGGAAATCCAGTCCGTACTCCAGCTTCGGATTCCTCAGTTCCTGCTTTGCCAGCGCCGGAGCCTTCGACAGGCTGTCCTGCGCCGCCGCCATGCACGGGATGCAAAGAAATATGAGCAGGAGCAATTTTTTCATCTCACGGTCAAAATCCGCTCAAATATAATTATTTTTGCGCTATGTTGAAACTCGTAACCCAGGTAGATGCAGGGCTTCTTCCCGTGCAGATATGTCCCGAAGACAGGATAATGGTGCTGGGCAGCTGCTTTGCAGACAGTATAGGCGCAAAGCTGCAGGCCGGCGGCTTCGATGTGTGCGTGAACCCGTTCGGCACGCTGTACAACCCGGTGTCGGTGGCGAACTCACTGGCAAGGCTCGGAGCGGATGCGTCTTTCGGGCCGGAAGATTGCGTGGAGATGGGCGCAGGGGCCGGGCTCATCTGCTCCTGGTGGCATCATACGCGATTTGCAAAGCCAACGGCCGAAGAGTTTCTGGCAGAAGCCAACGCCGCCTTGCACTCGGCGGCGGAATTCTGGAAGGGTTGCAACAAGGTGCTCATTACCCTCGGCACCGCGATGGTCTGGAAGCTTGCCGGCAGCGGCGAAGTGGTTTCCAACTGCCTCAAGCGCCCTGCCGCGGAGTTCTCCCACGAGATGCTGGGCGTCGCCCAGACCGCCGCCATCCTCGAACGGATGGTTGCCGCCAACCCCGGCAAGGAGTTCATCTTCACGGTCAGCCCTATCCGCCATCTCGGCGAGGGGGCGCACCGCAACACGCTCTCGAAATCTACGCTGCACCTGGCTTTGCAGGAGATTGCCGATCGAGTCGGCAATGACGTAGGCTACTTCCCGGCCTACGAGATAGTCCTGGACGAGCTCCGGGACTACCGCTTCTACGCCGACGACCTCGTTCACCCCTCCGCCACAGCGGTAGAACTCATCTGGCAGCGTTTCCTCGACGCTGCCGTCCCCGCCCGCTGGCACGAGCAAATCCGCGCGGCCGAAAAAGCCTCGCGGATTGCATCGCATCGATCTATTCATTAATTACTCCTGTTTGGTAGTGTCGGAGACACCGCCACCGATGCCGCCACTGCGGGAGCCGGCCTCAACGTCGTCGTTGGTGATGGTCTTGTTGGCGCGCTTGACGCTGATGCCCTGGCGTCCGAAGCTCCAGCTGATCTCCAAGCGGATGGAGCGGATGGGCACGCTGGTGACATTCATATTGGTATAGCCGCGTCCTTCGGAGTAGTTCTTGAACTCCGCATTACCCTTGCTCACATTGGTCATGCCCATCAGGCTGACACTGAGTTTGTCTTCGAAGAAGGACTTTGATACGCCAATATTGAAGAACGGGCAGCCGCGGTTCCAGCCCTGGAGCTCATAATCCTTGAACGACCAGAACAGGCCTGAAGTCAGGCGGATATCCCAGGGCAGGGTCTGCTGGAAGCCGAAGTAGGACCTGGCGTGCCAGCCGCTGTTCTTGAGATTCTCCTTTGCCGCCTCCATGGTCTTGTAGCCGCCGGAGAAGTTTGCGTATACCCTTGTCTTCTTGCTTGCATTCCAGTTGGCGAATATGCCCGCACCGGTATCGTGCATCTTCAGTATATTGCCATAGGTAGTATGAAGAAGCCCGTCGCCCGCATCGAAGAAGCTGTACTCGTTGATACCGTCGTTGCAGAAATTGTAGGTACCGCGGGCGCTCACCATCACCTTGGGGCTGAAGAAATTGTACTTCAGTTCCATACGGTGGGTATTTGCAGGTGTAATATCGGTATTGCCATACTCCTTCGAGAACGGGGTTTCTATTACGAAAGGATTCAGCACCGCGATACCGGGCCTGCGAATACGCATGTTCCAGGTAAAAGCTAGGTTCTGTATCTCGGAGATGTTGTACTGCAGGCTGATGTTGGGAACAGGGCTGCCGAAGCGGGCATTGAAGTTCTTCTCGGGTGTGCGGTCGAAGTCGACCTTCTGCCAGGTATACTCGTAACGGAAACCTGCCTTGCCGGTAAACTTGCCCACGGTGGCCTTGTACTCCGCATATGCTGCCGCAATATTGTTGTAATGGTTGTACAGCACGCTCTGGGCCGGGTCATAGACCCCGTTGGAGTAGTACTTGTCGTCGGCCTTGTTGTGGCGGAAGATGTACTTGGCGCCCAGGTTGAGCTCCTGGCTCTTGCCCAGCGGCGTGGTAAAGTCGGCCTGCAGGGTATGCTCGTCGGTACGGTCGTGCTGCTTGAAGGAATAGGGATCGATGGGGTTGATGTTTCCGGCATAATCCCTGAAGTCGAGGGTGCTTTCATCCGTATTCGGATCCCCCGAATAACGGTAGGACAGGATGAAGTAACGGTCCTTGTTATTTGCCCAGAGATGCTGCCAGTCCACGCTGGCCTTGAATCCCGTACTCTGCCAGGTATTATAGGAATCAACGTTATAGCTGTATTCCTCGGTGCCGTCGGGTTTCAGGTAGCAGATGGAGCCTTCCACGTCGTTGCGGTTGCCGAAGCTGTCCACTCCGAGCTGTGCGGAGAGCAGGTTAAGGGTGTCGATATCGTAACTCATGCTGGCGCTTCCCCACACGAAGGGCACCTTATTGCCCACATCCGTGCGCTGTATCATCTTGTATCCGTTGTCCTCTGTACGGTCGAAGTTCACGTGGGCATGCGGATGGCGCATGTATCCGGCGTAGATATTGGTGCCGAAGGTGAACTTGCCCTTGCGGGCATTGAGGTTAAGGCCTCCGTTGACGCCGCCGCGGGTATCCACGGATGAGGAAACCGTGCCGTTGACGCCGTCGGGCAGGGCGCTCTTGCCGGACGAACGGTCGGTGATGAGGTTAAGCACTCCGCCGGTTCCTTCAGCGTCATACTTGGCACCGGGGTTGGTTATGACCTCGATATTCTTGATGCTGCTCGCAGGGATGTTCTTGAGCGTCTTGGAAGGATTGGAACTGAGCATCTGGTCGGGCTTGCCGTCCACGTAAATCTTGAAATCGCTGCTGCCGTTCACGGTAATGTTGTCCTGCGCGTCCACGGTGACCATAGGCACCTTGCGGAGCATATCCAGGAGCGTATTCGCCTTGGCGTCGGCATCGCCCTCCACGTCGTAGGTTACCTTGTCCGCGTCCATCTTCACCAGAGTCTTGAGGTCGGTGACGGTAGCTCCCTTGAGCATTTGCGAATCCGTCTCCAGGGCTATATCGCCGAGGTCGAGGCCTTCGGCAGGCACGCTGATGCTGCGGGTGTAGTCCTTGCGGCCCATACTGCTGACGGTGAGCTCGTAATCGCCCGGAGCCAGCTTGAGGGTAAACACGCCGGCGGAATCGGCCACGGCATAGGTGCCGCTGCCCGCCATAACCACGGCACCCACCTCGGGCACACCGCTTCCCGCTTCTACCGCCCGGCCCTTCACAGGGGCCTGGGCAAATGCCTGGAGCGCCATCGCCGCCAGAACAACTATAACAACTACTCTTTTCATACTCACTAAAAATCAAAATGTTTCTTTAATTCGCTGCCGCTAAGCCCCAGCAGCCTGGCTTTTTCCGCCACGGCGGGGAGTTCCTCTTCGAGGAAGCGCCTGCGCGCATCGGCGAGTATCGCCTCCCTTGCGCCTGCAGCCACATAATACCCTATGCCGCGCTTGTTGTAGATTACACCGAGGTCGGTGAGTTTCTCGTAGGACCTTGCAACGGTGTTGGGGTTGACGCCTATTCCGGCGCCGTACTCGCGCACCGAGGGCACGCGGTCCTCTTCCTTGAGTTCACCTGCGAGAATGCGGTTGCAGAACGCATCCATTATCTGCAGGTAAATCGGCCTATTGCTGTCGAATTCCATAGTCTAGTGTTTCAGGGTTTTGATACGCAGCCATATACCGCCGAGCAGGAGGGTGAATTCCAGCACGTACAGGAAGGCCACGAACACGTTGAACCAGTAGCTTACCCTTTCCGGAGAGAGGTTTATATCTTGTCCTATCAGCAGGTTCGAGTCGACTATCTGCGACCCCAGCAGTGCTGCACTGAGCATAGTGACGCCCATGCTCAGGGCCATTATCACCAGGAATCCGTAGACAATCTTGTACTTGCGGAAGAAGATGGATGCAAGGGTGAAGAACAGGATATTGGAGCACCAGCTGAGCCAGAGGGCGGGGATGGGCCCGATGAAGAGGGTGAGGCCTTCGCCCTTGAGCTCGCCGAACGCTTCCAGCAGGCCGCCGATTGCCACCGGCAGTGCCATCTTTTCGTAAAGATTGGGGAAGACGAGGCTGAGCAGCCCGTCGCTGGCGGCTATAGTTACCAGCCATACGGCAGGGACGACCAGGCAGGTGATGATGACCATCGAGAGGAATTTTTCCGTCTGCGAAGCCGGCAGCATAAGCCAGTTCGAGCCGGCGCTCAGGTCGGTCAGGCTGCCGTACTGGCGCACAGGGAACGACAGGATCACGATTGTCATCGATACGAAGTATGCGATTATTATCGCCCACACGGGAACTGTCACCAGATGGTGCACGAACACCAGGGCGAACATCTCGGCTATCACGAAGGTAAATACAGGCATGCAGGCGTTGATGAGGACGGTGAGTCCTGCATTCTGCCAGGAACGGGTAAGGTCGTAGGAAAGGTACTTTCCGAAGCGGCCGCAGTCGAATGTGCTATTCATTGTTGAAAATGCCTTTAATCAGTTCTTTATTGGAATGTACCGCATTGAAG
Source organism: Bacteroidales bacterium (assembly GCA_017617495.1). Lineage (GTDB taxonomy): Bacteria > Bacteroidota > Bacteroidia > Bacteroidales > UBA932 > Cryptobacteroides. Next base: position 1,513 of record JAFZWD010000031.1, on the reverse strand, counting down.
AGAGCTTCGATGTTCATCTTGCTTTCCTCTCCGGTGGTGTTGGGACGGACCTGCAGCAGACCGCCGGGGACCGGCTCGGTGTAGAGGGAGTCGGGATAAGCGGTGTTGCCGTAGTCGAAATAGAGCTTTTCGGTAATCTGCTCGACGCTGGCGTTCAGGAGCACCGCGCGCCTGTCCAGGATTACGATGGGATCGATGATGTTTTCGAGGTCCTTGACCTGATGGGTGGAGATGAGAATCACGGAATCGTCCGCGGTATAGCTCATGACCGCCTTGCGGAACTGCGCCTTGGAAGGAATGTCCAGGCCGTTTGTCGGCTCATCAAGATAAAGGTACTTGGGCGTGCACGCGAGCGCGAAGGAAATGTAGGTTTTCTTGAGCTGTCCGGCGGACATCGCGTTCATCTTCTGCCCGGGGTCCATCTCGAAGATCTTCATTATCTCTATGAACTTCTCCTGCGAGTAGCGGGGCCAGAACTTGCCGGTGGAGGCTGCGAAATCCGCCGCCTTTGCATTGACGGGGGCAACCTGGTCGGCAAGATAGTATTGGTTTGCGAGCAACTCGGGATTGCGGTCGAAAGGATTGAGGCCGTCGACGGAGATGCTGCCCGCCTGGGCCTTCTTGAGCCCGCAGAGCAGAGTGAGAAGGGTGGTCTTCCCTACCCCGTTCTCGCCCAGCAGACCGTAGATCTTACCCTCTTCCAGACTGAGGGAAATGTTCTCCAGGCACGGCACGATGCCGTAGCTGAATGAAAGATTGTCTACCTTTATCATAGTGTATTAGTTCATTAGTACACTGCAAAGGTAGACATTATTTTGAAATATGCAACATTTTGCCGAAGATTTTTTTCGACAAAATGTTGCACCTGGCGGCTAACTGTTTGAATATCAACGAAAAAAGCAATTCCTTCTACCCTAAAAACAGGACAGAAGGAATCAGCTAAATGAATGATTATCAGCGCATTAAGCGCCAGGCCAAAACTACTCTTCGGGCTTCATTGTGGTGTAAACGTTGGTAACGTCTTCGTCGTCCTCCAGAAGACCGATGAGTTTTTCCAGCGTAGACCGCTGCTCGGGGGTGACGTCCTTGAGGTCGACGTTGGGGATCTGCTCGAAGCCGCCGGAGATGAGCTCGTAGCCGTTCTCCTCGATGTACTTCTGGATGGAGCCGTAGGCCGTGGGCTCGCCGTAGATGACGATTACCTTGGTCTCGTTGTCGTCCTTGTCCACCTCGACCTGCTCGAAGAGTTCCTCCACGCCGTAGTCGATGAGTTCGAGCTCGAGTTCCTCGAGGTCCACCCCCTCCTTCTCCTTTACGCGGAAGGTGCACTTGCGGTCGAACATGAAGGAAACGCTGCCGCTGGTGCCGAGGCTGCCGCCGCACTTGTTGAAATAACTGCGGACGTTAGCCACGGTGCGGGTGTTGTTGTCGGTGGCAGCCTCCACCAGATAGGCGATGCCGAAGGGGCCGAAGCCTTCGTAGATGATCTCCTTGAAGTCGCCCTGCTTGCTCT